>NZ_KE386881.1:97153-172084 GCF_000429305.1 Desulfovibrio inopinatus DSM 10711 | reverse complement strand
CATCAGCCCCACCATCAGTCGAGTAGGCTTGGCCGGTCGGCCCCGGTCGCTGTAGAGCCCGGCGAACTCCTTTTCGAACCGCTCCCAAGGGATTCTATTGGCCAGTTGAAGAAGCGGGTCTTTCGGGTTGAGCTGGTCCAAAAGATCCGGATAGAGAAAAGTCCCCTGCGGCTGTTTCTTGGGTTTCGCCCTCATGATTCTCCCGCCAAATGTTGCATCGTTTCGACCGGTTTTCTGCGTGGTTTCTGCATTTCCTGGTCGAGAATACTACATTGTACAGAGAGGATTGTTAAGAAAATTCAACCCACTGGGAGTATTTCAGGCCCGACTAAATAACATCAGCCCCTTCGTCCATAAATTCATTGGCCATTTTGGCTGTCGCTTTACCATCAAACCACGCATTCTGATACGACCCAATAAATCCGACAAGTACCGTGATGTCAGGATCAATGTATTTTGCTCCTTGTCTGTATCCACAAGAAAAACGTCGCATAAGTGGGAGGTCAGAAACGGAAACAAAACCAATGATTTTACTTTTTGAGGCCATCGCCGCCAATGCACCAGCGAGAAATGACCCTTCATGCTCTGCAAAATCAAGAGAAAATAAATTCGGTTCATCTTTCACAATGCCAAGCGTAATAAAACGAATACTGGGATATTGATGCACAAAGGCGGGAAGAGCTTCAAAGTGGTTTCCATAAAGAAGAAATATGGGGCTGTATCCTTCGTTGCAACTTTTCTTTAAGTTCTTCATATAATCGTTTTGCTTATTGCTTACAATGATTTCTTTGCACGCCTCCCCTGTTTTCTCAACAAAATGCTCCACGCCTTCATGAATTGTTTTATTGAAAGAATTTCCCTCAATGTTTCCTTCGTAAATAATAAGAGGTTTAAACGTTTCTGCATATACATTGGAAGTATGAATTATAAGACAAGTAAAGATGAAGAAATACATGTAGCAATATGTTGATATTTTTTTATAGAAGCAGCGAAGCATAAATAACAACGCCTCCATGTCTTTGTTACAAATTGATAGACAAAAAACAGCAATATCATTGATGAAAATTCTATCATAGAAAGAATAAAACTGGAATCCCCTCTGTAAGAAATGCGTGTCAACCGTATCGCCTGTAAGTAGAAGTGTTGTTGTTGAACTGCATATCCATTGTTGAATGATTATGGGTATTGGCCCATATTTTGCTTGAAATGATGTATGGAGTCATAAGTACTAGATAATATATCGTTTACCCCCATCGTATTTGGGCACAGCAGCTTTATGACAAGCTCGCTTTGTCTAAAAAACAGGAGAGAGGTCGTTGTACAAAAAAATTATACATTCGTTGAGAAAACTCTTTTTCAATACGTTGGAGTACCATGAGCAGCGTTGTGTTATGATCGAATTACCCAACGACCCCCGTATCTTAAGGCGCTATCTTTTGTGTCCGAAAGGAGAGTCAAGCTGTCTCCAGCAGCTTCATGAAGATTGTCTCGATGAGGCTGAAGTGCTGTTACGATCCATTGGTTTACGATTTGCGGCTGGGAACGATAGCGATCCCTTTAAAGTCAAGTGGATTGAAAAGTAGCGGGGCTTTGATTCACAATTTATGGCCATATTTTGATGTACTCAAGCTGACGAGCAGGGTTTGGAACCGGCTGAATTGCAACGGTTTGGATAAAAAATCATTCATACCCGCAGCGAGGCAATTTTCATGGAATTGTGAAGATGTGTGGGCGGTAAGAGCAATAATAGGAATCTGTGCTTGATCGAATCCTATTTTGCCTGAACGGATGAGCCTCGTCACTTCGTATCCGTCCATTTCCGGCATTTCAACGTCCATAAGCACGATGTCTGCAGTGTTGTTTGTAAGCCAATCGAGTGCTTCTGGCCCACTCTCCGCTTTATGCATGCGCTGTTTCAACCGTTCGCAATACCGTTCCATCAATTTTGTGTTGGCTGGGCTGTCATCCACTACGAGGATATTAAAACTGGGGATTTTGCAGGATGCATGAAGAGAGGACGATGCATTTTCCCAAGCATACGTTTCACTTTCTCCACATACGGAAGGCAGAGGAAGCATAAATACAAAGGTACTGCCGACGCCTTTTTGGGAAAAGAGCCATATCTTTCCCTGCATGGCTTCAACAAGGTGTTTACAGATGGCGAGCCCTAAACCTACCCCGCCGAACTCACGCGTTGTCGATGTGTCACCCTGAACAAAATTTTCAAAGATAGCCTCTTGCATTGTTGTATCAACACCTATTCCCGTATCCCTTATAGAAAAACACGCGGCATCCGCTTGGTGATTCTGTTTTGGATATAGACAGGCCATGCCAAAGGTAAGCGACACTTTTCCTTGAGGAGTGAATTTGATGGCGTTACTTAAGAGATTGAGGAGAACTTGACGTATTCGAAATGAGTCTCCTCGGACCCTCCTGGGAATATGGTCGGGGATATGAAGGTGCAACGAAGTTTTGTTTGTATTGGCTTGAGGCTGCATAGAGTCTGTTATGAAATGCAGCATTTCAGATAAATTGAAAGGCTCTTTGTGGACGGAGATTTCAGCCGCTTCAATTGTTGAGAGATCAAGTAGATCGTTAAAAAGCTGCATGAGGTAGTCTGCTGCACGGCGAATATCTTGGATAGCACTCTCCCTGTCCTCATCCCGAGAGAGTAAAGCCATGTCAGACATTCCAATAATGGTATTCATGGGAGTACGAATTTCATGGCTGAGAGAGGCTAAAAATTTTGTCTTGGCTTTATTGGCTTCTTCAGCCTTCTGTTTTGCATCTGTCAAAGCCTCCTCAACGGCTTTTCGGGCGTCAATGTCACGGACGATGCCCAAGCCAGCAGGCTTACCGTGGTAATCGACCACAGTGGCACTGACTTCCACATTGACGCGGGGACCGTTCTGGAACATGGCGACAGTCTCGTAGCGAGTAGGGGCGTTTTCTCCAGAAAGCCTTTTCTGGTACCGTTTAACAATCGCGTCTTTGTTTTCGGGGCTGATGATCTTGGCAAGAGGTTGGGCAATAATATCTTCGAGGCGGCAACAGAGCATGTTTGCCAACGCCATGTTAGCATAAACAAGTATCTCGTCCTGCACGATGAGAATGCCGTCACTGGCTCGTTCACTGACGTTACGATACAGCAATTCGCTTTCCCGTAACTCGTCAAGCGTTGACTGAAGCTGTGCTTCACGCTCTCGAAGCTTCTGATCTCTGGCGTCAAGCTGTATGATGAGTTTGTTATAGGCGTCGATTGCTTCTCCAAGCTCATCATTTGCCGGCCACCATGTGATGGGCTGAAGCATCTCTTTTTTTCTTGATGATCGGATGGTGGAGACGAAACGTTGTAATGGCTCTGTGACGAGTAGGCGATTGGATTTTACGGCTGAAACGGTGATAATGGATACGAGAATACCTAAAAAAACAACGGCTAATAAGAATCGGTTTAGCATTTCTCCATATATTTCAATAGAACTGAACTGAACCACAATTGTGCCAAGAAATATCGTCCGGCTCGGGGTGTCTTTGTTGAGTCTGACAGAGAGAGTAAATGATTTTTGAGGTGCGGTTTCATTGTTGAGTTTTGCGAGAATCTCTCCTTTGTCATCATACGCTGTGACTTGGTTGACGCCGGGAATAAGCAAAAGGAGGCGAAGCTCTGCCGTAAACGAAGGAATATCGTAGTTCCAGATATGTGCAATAAGAGGATCTTTCTGTCGTTCAATATATTGAACAATAAACTGACGTTGTTTGAGTCGTAAATCGTAGTAACTGAATAATGAAAGTGCAGAAATTGCAATGACTGTTACAATGATAACAGGAGGAAGAAGGAGGATAAGGAACTTCTTGCTGAGTCCTAAGCTGGGGAAAAGCTTATGAACCCTATTTATATTTTTGGTGAATTTTTTCGTACGTTCCATCTTGTCTCATTGCAGATAGGTTTTCGTTGAAAATGTGAACGATGCGTTTCATTCCTGCCCATTTTTTGCTGAAAATAACATGAAAGAGGCTTGTTTCAACGTCTTCCGATTTGTATGTTTTGATTTTATCTTGTATTCCAAGTTGTTTTGCGTTGTAGAGGGTATTTTCTTCTATGGTCGCGATAACGTCAATGCGATTGTCAGCGAGTTTTCGCAATGCAATAACTTCTGAAGGCGAGAGGTCATATGGAATACCCAACTGTTTGTAACGTTTTTCTGTGTAATTTCCTCGCATTGTTCCAGGGTAGAGCCCATATTTTTTGATGTCGTTCATATTGGAAAGTGGGGGGAACTTGTGGTCCTTTCGGACGACAAAAACATCAGTCATACGGCTTATTGGATCGGAAAAGAAATAGATTTTTTCTCTCTCGGGATTTTTCGCACAGGTTAATGCTCCTGCTGCTGTTCCATCCTCGACCATTTGTAGCGCTCGGGACCAAGGGTAAAACTCAAAGCGCACGGAAATACCAGCTCGCTTAAACGCTTCTTCCACGACTTCGACATCAAAACCGCGTTCCCCGTTTTGCGGGACTGCAAACTCGTACGGCGGATAATCCGTTGCCACGATAAGAAGTTCTTTTCCCTGTGCTGCAGAGCTGGAAGAGAGGAGGAAGAACGCGAATAAGCAGAAAAAGAAACGTTGATAGAGTTGATTCATACAATTTTCTCTCGATGTGATTGGTACCGTATGAGATGGATACCTTTGTCTTATAAGATAGTCATATTCACGCCAACTCAACTCCGTTGATCTTTGTTTAAAGATTGTATTGAGCAGCGGTTTATTTCGTCAAGTGATGGCTTTTGCAACACCGCTGATTATGCGACAATCACGAAGAAACAAGGATTTCTCGAGCCCATATTGTCGCTCTCGCATGGAGTGATGCGAGTTGATTTTCTTTGATCTTGCTTCCGCGCAAAGTCGCGGTGACTGTTGCCCAGTCCCCTGTTTCGATGGCTAAAGTGAGATCAAGCCAGTTTCTCGCTTGATTTCTCTGACCGCACAAAGCCTTTTCTATGGTCTCGTTTAGCGCGAGATGCGGAACAATATGCTCCATCGACTGATTCAAGATGACATCGAGTGATGAGAACAATCCCAACATGAACATGGAACCAGGCTTTGTCGAACCTATAAGGCCGGCTTCACAGGCCAGCTCAAGGAATCGGCCCCGGATAACCGAACAAGACAGCACATCTTGCGCTTTATCGTGACTGATCAGGTTGGTCAGGCCGACGACCATGAGCCAATGGCGCAAAGGCTCACAGCCCATTAAGATAACGGCTGCGCTAATAGATTCTACCCGGGCATTGAACGTATACGCTGCGGAATTGATGTATTTGAGAAGTCTGTAGCTGAGGCCTGGGTCTTGAGAAATGAGTCTGGAGAGGCTGTTCAGATCGCAGTCTGGAGCATTGAGTTCATTAATGAGCCGTAAATGCATGATGCTGCCTGTTGGAATCGTACGGCCAGTTTCCATGATGGGTTTTGAGAAGTAAAACCCCTGGAATAAGGTAAACCCAAGCGAACGCGTCAAGGAGTGCACCAAATCGGTTTCGACTTTTTCGGCAAGCAATTTACTCCGTCCGGCATATTTTTGGCCGATGCAGATGATTTGAGTAGGGGAGAGTTCAAGGACATCTACCTTGACAATGTCAACGATATCAATGAGTACGTCAAAGGCTGGATTCCCCGTAAAATCGTCTAAAGCCAGTGTATATCCCGCTTCTTTGAGTCGTCGTATGGCGTTGATCGTCTCCGGTTCTGGCTGAATTGTTTCCAGAATTTCAATAATGCATGTATCTTTGGGTAGAGCGAATGCTCCGTCCTGGAGTAAGAGACGGGGAGGGAAGTTGATGAGCACTTTGTGATCCGGATCGCGGCGTACCTCCGAAATCGCCAAGCCGTCGGTGATGACGGACGCTGTTGCCATCTCAGGATCATTGTCAGGCGACATACTATTGGCGTTTCCTGATCGGAAAAGTAGCTCGTGCCCCCACAGCTTTTGATCTTCCTGATAAATTGCTTGTCTGGCAACAAAGACAGGCTTGTAAAGCGTCGTGTGTGGGGGATGAGAAGACTTCATGAGTTACTGAAGCTCGCAGATGGTTTTGCATTTGAGTAGAAATTTGTCGAGATTTTGCAAGGTATTGCCAATGAATTCTTTGAATTCTAAGCCAATGATGATGTTCTCTTGCTTGCGTTTTACATTGCGAACAATGCTTTTAATGTACATATCATCTGGGCTTGTTATAGATTTGAATGAAATGAAGACTTCGCAATCGACGCAAATATCACGTAGATTGGGGGTCTCATTGTTTTTTTGTAATACAACTTTTGAGCCGCATCGTGAAATATTTATAATAACGGAACCATAATTGTTTCCATTGACGAAAACTGTGGCTGGAACAAAGCAATCAAACCGTTTGTTTTTTCGAAGATCGATTGTTTCGTATTGATCTGGATAATAGAGAAAAAGTAACGGGCAGGGGGTGTGCATGAATCGAAGGACAGTTGTGCGAAATCCGCAGAGTTGACCTTCTTTTCCCATGTAGCGCACAGCAATCATCGACTCGCTCGCCAAGTTTTTATCTCCAGGCGTGAGCCGTGGCATGACCAATATGAATCGGCCATCCTTACGACCAACAATTTCTCCCCATATTCTCTTCCCTGTACTCATGAGTTCGAGGTTGACGCTGACGCCAACGGGAAGTCTCAAGGCATTGGAAGGATCCATGGAGTCAAGTTGTTCCATTTGCTTCATTTGTTTTTGAGCAGTGCAGGCTTCAGTCATATGATCCCTCGTTGTTGTCATTAGATATACTTAATATTCATTATTCATGCCAATTGGATGGATTATGTTATGATCGAGAATCAAGAGGCTTTTGTGAAAGTTGAACGGGAGAGAAAAGTATTGTGTTGTTTTTTTTTGCACAGTTTCCAATTTTATTATACACGCAAAGTGCTTTTTCATACAAACTAAGCATGTTGCTTTTCGTCCTCGCATACTCTCTTTCATTCATATGGAGTTGTTGAATGGCCCGAATTCTCATTGTTGATGATGATCCTGTTCTGTGCAGGCAGTTTGAGCTGTATATGAAGAAGCTCGGCTATGAATCGGCAGCGGAGCAATGTGTAGCCGATGGGATTGCGTTGGCCTCTCAGGTCGACTTCGATATTGTATTACTTGATATTATTTTGCCTGATGCGAATGGGCTTGAAAGTATTACGGCGTTTCGCAGTACTCCGGCGATGCCTGAAGTAATCATTATTACTAGTGAAAGCGGACCTGATAGTGCAGAAATGGCTATCCGGAATGGAGCATGGCATTATCTGGGAAAGCCGTTAGCGTACAATGAAGTCAAACTCCTTATTGCTCGCGCTTTGCAATTTCGTGAGAGTCGGGGCGAGGTCCGGAAATCAGTTTCCAGGTTACGCGGACAACTGCTCGGAAATGCTCCGGTATTCCGTGAATGCCTAGAAAGGATATCCAAGGCAGCACAAAGTTTGGGGAATGTCCTTATTACGGGGGAGACAGGAACGGGCAAAGAGCTTATCTCGCGGGCCATTCATTTCAATAGCAAGCGGGCTGATTCTTCTCTTGTCACTGTTGATTGCACCAATATTCCTGAAACCCTTGGTGAGTCTCTCCTCTTTGGACATGAGCGCGGTGCGTTTACAGATGCCAAGGAGCGACGTGAAGGCCTTATTGCACAAGCCAAAGATGGAACGCTATTTCTCGATGAAGTGGAGGATCTTCCGTTAAGTCTGCAGAGGTCTTTGTTGCGTGTCATTCAGGAAGGCCGTTTTCGCCCGCTTGGCTCTCCTCGGGAAATCATAAATCAGTGTCGCTATATTGCGGCGACAAACGCTGATGTAAAGGCTATGGTTAAGAATGGAACTTTCCGTCAAGATCTCTACTACCGTTTGGCTGTCTTTCACATTGATGTTCCGCCACTGAGAGCACGTATTGAAGATGTTCCTCTTCTCGTTGAGCATTATATGAAAAAAGTTTGTCGAGAGTATAATGTTCCTCCAAAAAGAATTTCTAAAGAATGTCTCGACGCTTTTTTTAGCTATACATGGCCAGGGAACATACGAGAGCTTGTTAATATCATCCAAGTTTCCATTGCGAATGCTGATGATGAAAGTGTAATTTATCCACATCATCTTCCACTTGAGCTTAAAACTTATTATTTTCGAAAGCGGTTTTCTTCGAGTGTAGGGCTTTATGATGATCAAGGGATTGGATTAGGGCGTGTCGAGGGACAAATCCCGACGCTTAAGCAGTTTCGGCAAGAAGCGTATAATCAACTGGAAGAAAAATATCTGGATAATCTTCTTTCCCGTTCTGCGGGACAAGTTCGTCAAGCTTGTCAGCTTGCAGGTATTTCCCGCTCACGACTCTATCAACTTCTCACCAAATACGGGCGAACGATGGATTTGTGACGCGCATAGGAGGCATCATTTTTGCTATGTTATTCCAGACATGAAGGCAAAATGATACGAGGACGTCATGCATCTCGATAAAGAAACTGCAATTCAAGTGATGGGTGGGGATGAGGATATTTACAATGAGATATTTTCACTAACCGCTTCAGAATTTCCCGGACGACTCCTTCTTCTTAAGGAGTCTATTTCTACTGGCCATGTCCATGAGCAATTGCGAGTCGTTCATCAACTGAAAGGGCTCATGCGTACTATTGGCGCATTGCATTGTTTGAAGCTTTGTTATGACCTTGATGATGCGCTACGGAAGCAACAAACTTCGAACGTTGAAGCGCTTGTCACATCAATAGAAAGAGAAGCCGATTTCGTTTTTTCTTCGTAAGCTCCCTTGTATGACGGTCTTCGTCAGGACAATTCATAATCTTGAAAAAAGATTCTGATTGTTTTCTCTTTGCTTCTGCTTATAAACGGCACAACCCCGAAGAGCGGGGGTTCTCTTCGGGGTTGGCCGTTGGATGGGCATGTGCCTATGCTAATCTAAAGAGATCACAACGTTAAACGAAGGGGGCGGAAGCCTCCGTTATTAAACCGGTCAGTAAATGATGTCTTCGTGATAGCCGGTTTAAAAATAACCATCCATTTCAATAGTACATGAAAGACATGATATTGCAAAGTGTTTTGCTAAATTTCAGTTCTGTGTATGCCCCGTTATGGGCATGACAGAACTATTTAGTTGGTTGGTTAAACAACTAGCAAAGGCTCTTTTATCGTTTTGAGACCGAATTTGTCCAGTTCTTTTTTAAAGGCCAATTGAATTTTCTTGTCGTGCTCTTCGTAACGACTCTTATTTACAATATCGTGATCTATTGCTCTACTTGATTTTTTATTTTCAACGTGTTTGGAGAATGTAACGTATAATTTATGTCAAGATATGTATGGTTTGTTGTAGGAATGTCGATATTCGTCCAGCATGGAGTGCAGTCTGAGAACATATTGAAAAATTTTGTTTCCCCTCGAGTATAGGACGTGGTTGCCCAGAGATATCATATTGTTTCATCTTCAAATAATATAAAAAGCAGAGATGCTGTTGGAATAAAGAAATTTTTTCTAACAATGCACAAAAAAAAAGAAGATACGAAGAGTGGGCATAGTTACTCGAAGGTTTGGTAAGACGTTATAGGAGAGGAAGGCCATGGTGTTTGCACTCTTGGTAGGTATCGTTTCAGAGGAGAATAAGGAGTGCGGTTATCGACATTTCCAAAAAGGAATCTTCCGTGTACTATGATGAGTAGAACACGGTGTAGGGATTCAAGAAAATTTTGCACGGTCTCTGCCCATTGGCATGGGTTTCTAGTCATGTCCTCATTCTATTGACGGAAGTAAATCTATGACTCCTCACGATGTTGATGGCAAAATTGCTCTTCTCGAAGCGGAAAATGCCGCGCTTCGTACAGAACTTGAGAAATTGAAACGGCAACAGTGCTGTCAAGAGAATGTCTGTCAGGAGACAATGCGTCGTGCAATGATCTATGAAAACATCGTCAGTCAAGCTCCCGATACAATTGTTTTGGCCGACGCCAATTATCGGTATTTGGTTGTCAATGCGGGATTCTGTTCCTTTTTCGGATTAAAAAGAGAAGACGTGGCAGGGAAGCACGTTGCGGATATTCTCGGCTGGGAGCGTTTTGACTCGTATATTAAACCACGGTTCGATAGAGCATTGGCAGGAGAAAATATAGAGTTTAACTTATGGACTGCCGACAGTTTAGGGGAGTCCCATTACTCCATGGTAAAATACGTTCCGTATCGTGAAGATAACGGAGATATCACTGGAGTACTTGTCTCGGTACGAGACATTACCGCATTAAAACGAACAGAAGACGCATTACGTATTGCACAGGTCATTATTGATAACAGTCCTGTCGTGTTATACAGGCGAAAAGCCGCTGATCCTCCACAACTCGTTTATGTTTCCGATTCAATCATGAAGTTCGGATATGCTCCGGACGAGTTTTTGAGTGGCGAAATCGCATTCCGTGATCTTGTTCACCCCGATGACATCACACGTTTACGATCTGAGCTTGAGGAGTTTTCAGCGCAGGGAAGGACGAGTTATGTTCAGGAATATAGAATGTTGTCTAAATCAGGCGAAGTGCATTGGGTGGACGATAAAACCGTTGCTGTAACGGATGGAAATGGCAACATCACGGACTATCAAGGAATCCTTGTCTGTATCACCGAGAGGAAAAAAGCGGAGAACGCGTTACGTCAAAGTGAAGCCAAATTTCGGCGTATTATTGAAACCGCTGGTGAAGGCTTTATGATGACGGATAATGAGGATTGCATTCTTGATGTAAACAATGCTTTTGCCGAATTAATCGGGATACCATCTGAGAAACTCAAAGGGCGTTCTCCATGGGATTTTGCGGAAAGTGTCTCATCGGGTTTCATCAAATCGGTGATGCAGCGGTTGCAGATTGGCTATGCTAAATTTGAAACCGTTTTGCGTCGGCCAAATGGTGTTGATGTACCGGCTCTGTTTCATGCCAATATGCTACAGACCGTTGAAGGGGACATGCTCGGCAAGGTGGCGTTCATTTCGGACCTCACGGAGACCAAAAAAGCACTCGCTTTGGCTGAAGAAGTGCAAAAGAGCCTGTTTCCTCGAGAAAATCTCGATATCGCCGGTTTCGATGTGGCCGGTCGCTGTCTGCCGTGTGAGGGTGCTGGCGGCGATTATTATGATTATTTCCCTGTTTATGCTCCTTCTCCGGGACGATTCGGCGTGGTGGTGGGGGATGTGTCCGGTCATGGAGTGGATGCCGCATTGCTGATGACCATGGCACGTGGTTTTTTACGTATGCGCGTGACGCAGCCAGGAGAAGTCTCAACGGTAGTGGATGATCTCAATAGACACCTTGCCTGTGACCTTGTTGGCAGTGGGCGCTTTATGACCATGTTTTATATGACACTTGATACGACAACGCACGGTATTCAGTGGGTGCGCGCCGGACATGATCCGGCAATGGTCTACGATCCGGCGACGGATGCATTTTCCGAACTGATCGGGCGAGGGTTGCCGCTTGGTGTGGATGAAACCATTTCCTATATTTCATGTGAACATCATGGGTTTGGGCACGGTCAAATCCTCGCGCTGGGGACAGATGGTATTTGGGAGGCGCGAAACGCTGTCGGAGAAATGTACGGGAAGGAGCGCTTGCGAGACAGCATTCGGCGGAACCAAAGCAAGCCGTCCGAACAAATTTTGGATGCGGTCTATGATGACCTCGCGGCCTTCACCCAAGGAAGCAAAATTCAGGATGATATTACTTTGGTGATCATTACTGTGCTGTAGTCGGATGGCTCGAAATTTGCTGCGTTTATTTCGGAGAAATACTATGCGTTTTTTGCCGAATGCATGAGCAACCCTCAATGTGTCGAAGGAGGCTGGCATGGCCATGAGATTGGGTCTACGGATTCTTGTTGTGTTGACGGTGCTCATGCCAGCAATGGCATGGTCCGACACCACTCCCACTCCCATTTCCTCTACGCCAGCGGCGACGCCAACGCCACCCGTCGAGACACAAGCTTCATCCACGCCTCAGCCGGAAATCATGGATCGTCATCCTGTTGACCGCGTAGTTTTATTGACGGCATCGGCTATTTGTCCGGATTCGGACGATGGTCGGAAATTATGTCGGCAACGTACTCGGCTTGAGTTGGCGGCCAAAGCCGCGTCTTCTGTTGTTGAGCAAGCAAATCGACAAGGTCTTCCATTGACTGCTGAGCAGGGTCGAATTTTTGCCGATGCGGCCTTATCCCGGCAAACGTTGTCGGAAGAAAGCATCATGCAGTCTGGGACAAAGATGGTAGCTTTGACTATGGCTGGTCGGCTGTCGCTCGATCGCCTTCAAGTTATGTTGCAGTCAGCCCAAAAAAATCTTCAACTTTTTTCGGCGGCCAAAACCGAATATGATCGTGTTCAAGCCGAGGTTGCCCAACTTAATGCCAAAGCGTTGCAGTCTCCGGACAGTGTGCGAGATGCAGTCCGTGCCCGCATGGCCGAGGCGAACGAGCAAAAAAAAGAAGTGCTTATGGATATGTTAGTGGCGTCCAATGTTGTGTCGGAGAGTGTGATGCCCGGTATGACTCCCGATGATGTCGAGGCGTTAGCCGGTCCACCACGTTCGGTTACGTCCGATCCCTCTGGGATGTTCTTGTGCTTCAACTATGGTCGCGCCTGGGTTGTTTTTGAGAACGGAGCGGCTGCGTGTTTGCGTAAACGACTTGAATTTCGACGTAATCTTGGTTCGAGTTGCCATTGTTCCGGTTCTATGCAGTCATTTATCGACTTCGCGCATTAGGAGATTTCTCTGTATCTTGACACAGCTTGCTGCTCACGGGTAGACGATTAATTGCCAACAAACCACCTATCTCATGTCTGCACGCCTAACGACCTTGGGAGAACACATGCGAGCGCTTATTGTTGATGATGATTTTTACAGTAGGAGTTTTCTCGAGTATATTCTCCATGCTCATGCTGAATGCGATACCGTGGAAAACGGTGAGGAAGCCGTCATGATGGTTCAGAAGGCTCTTGATGAAAACAATCCATATGACCTGATCTGTCTTGACCTGCTTATGCCTGTCATTGATGGGCCAAGCGCATTGGCAGAGATTCGGGAGATTGAAAAAGATTTCGGCATCCCTGCCGAAAAGCGGTCGAAAATTATCGTGACGTCGGTGCTTGAGGACGATGATGAAACCCATGATGCTATGTATCTTGGA
This sequence comes from Desulfovibrio inopinatus DSM 10711, assembly GCF_000429305.1. Classification (NCBI taxonomy): domain Bacteria; kingdom Pseudomonadati; phylum Thermodesulfobacteriota; class Desulfovibrionia; order Desulfovibrionales; family Desulfovibrionaceae; genus Desulfovibrio; species Desulfovibrio inopinatus. The sequence continues at coordinate 158,866 of NZ_KE386881.1, read as the reverse complement.
ACGGTGGCTTCATTTCTTCAAAAGCCGATTGAAGAGAAAGCCATTCTTGCCGAGATGCGTCGGCTTGATTTGATTCCTAAAGAATAACTTGTTTATACGCGCCGTTCCCGGTCAAGCCTTGCCAATACCATGACATGGCGCAGGAGGGATGTATGGCGAAACATCTTGTTTTGGTTGGGGCCGGCCACGCTCATCTCACGACGCTGGCTGGCTTAACGGAAACCTGTGCATTGGGAGCCCGTGTTACGGTCATCGGACCGGGGACATACCATTATTATTCTGGGATGGGACCGGGGGCTCTTGGTGGCTATTACACTCCTGCCGAAATACGCTTCAATGTAGAACGGCTCACCCGTAACCAGGGAGGGACGTTTCTCAAAGATCGTGTTGTATCTTTTGATCCTCAAGCGAAAATTTTGAGTACGGAACATCACGGGACTATCGATTATGATATTGTCTCGTTCAATGTGGGGAGCCGGGTGCCCAACCCGTTATCCGGTCCGACAGGCCAGAATGTCTACCCCGTCAAGCCAATAGAAAATTTACTTGCGGCAGCCAGGCATATTGCCGGACTTGTTGAGCAGGGACATCCCCCACGGGTGCTGGTTATCGGTGGAGGCCCTGCTGGTTTTGAAGTTGCCGGAAACGTTCGCCACCTCATTCGATCACTGGGCGAAGAAATGCCCGATGTGACCCTTGTTGCTGGTCGCCAGTTGCTTCCTTCGTTTCCGGAACGTGTCTGCACCTTGGCAGCAGCGAATCTTTTTAAACGAAATATTACGCTCCTTCAGGGAGTACGGGCGGTGCAACTCACGGAAGATGAGCTTGTACTCAGTGATGAACGTCGCTTGCCGTATGATGTTGTTTTTCTTGCCATGGGGGTGGCCCCGCCTGCGCTGTTTACAAACGCTGGCGTTGCCGACTCCAGCGGTGCTTTGCCTGTTAATAAATTTTTACAACATCCTGAGTATCCTGATATTTTTGGAGGGGGGGACTGCATTTCCTTTCTTCCGAATCCCTTGGCAAAAGTTGGGGTGTACCCAGTTCGGGAAAATCCTATTTTGAAGCATAACCTTGATGCTTCCGTTGCCGGAGAACCGCTTATGCCGTTTACCGACACCGATCCCAACTTTCTCTTGATCTTGAATTGTGGTGACGGAACAGGGATTTTTCGGAAAAAGAATTTTATTTTTTCCGGACGCATCGCGTTTTTCATCAAAGACTTTATCGACAAGCGGTTTATGCGGAAGTTTCAGGTGAGTGGAGAACGTGAGGATTAGGTATTTCCGATGCAGTGTGGTCGTGCTGGAGAATATGGCGCGGTTCCATGTCACTCCAGCACGCCAAGAGGATAGGCACCGCGACATTGCTCAGATAGAATAATCCAAGAGTCGAGCCTTCGATGATCAATGCCGCAACGAGCGCGAGTGCCATCTGTTTGTGACGATGCTTGGCGATAAAAAGCCCGGCACTTATAAACACGGTGAGGATTCCAAGCCCTCCCCACGTCGCGACGAGACGAGGGAAGAATCCATGGAAGAGAAATGGATGAACCCCGCTGAGGCCCCATGCTTGTGTTTGAACCTTCCACAGGGCAGCAAGACTCGCTGGAATATGGACCGGTAACGCAACACCCGGAGCATGTCCCAAAAGAGCGCTTTCCGGGGAGTTGTTCCATAGCGTCAGTGCAGCTCGCCACATCCAAAATCGATCGAATGCTTCTATGGCATTGGCGGAAAGCCCACGCGCTTGAAAAGCGAACCACGCCGCGCTCAGAAAGAAAAGAATAGCGGTAATACGCATCAGAAGCCGTCCTGGATGAAGGAACATCAATACAATGGCCGCAGCGGCTGCTGTACGAGACATAGACGCAGCTAAACCCAGTGCGATAATGCAAATTGCTCCTGTACGACGTTTTTTTTCTCCCAAAGCCGCCCATAAGGACAGCAGTAACAAACAGGCATCGTAGTTGGGTTCACCAGAACCGAGTGGACGTATCGGCGCGCCATGTTGAAAAGAAAGAACAAAGCATTCGGTGAGTAGAACACAGGCCAGCCCGATACCAGGCCAGATAAATGCGTTTTTGGGGAGACGGCCGAACGCGTGAATCCAGACAATCGTTGTCAGCACATAGAAAAAAGGCTTCGCTTCCATAAGCCAGCTGACAAGGGCCACTTCACCAAACAGAACCGGTATCCCGAATTTGAACAGTACGCAGAGTCCAGCAGTGCTGGCGATGACAACGCCAAAGGCATTCAATGGGGAGCCCATACGAACTGAGGTGGGAGAGGGTGTTGAGGGCGTTTTCGTGATGAGGACAAGCAGTCCGAGAGCCAGACAAAGACACCAGTAGCCGTCAATCCAATTGCGCGGCAAAGGGAGCGCTTGTGTGCGGGCAATGAGCAGGCTGAGAGGAAAAACGAGGTAAGCTATGGGAAGAGGCCTGAGCATGGCCTGAAAACGGCGCGGCCGAATCAATTCGACCGCGCCGATATGTTTATTGGAGCTCCTGAGCCAATGCAGCAATTTCTTCGCGAATGATTCGAGCTGCGGCTTTTGGAATTTCCGAACGGACTTCCATCATCAATTCGGCCTTTGTATCTTCGAGGAGTGCTTTGACGGCGCTTGCGTCAAGCTTGTTCTCCAAGGTCGCTTCATCGAATTCAAGGCGTTGCGACATTTCTTCCAGGGCTTGATCGTCCGCTCCAGCCGGCTTTGCGGCTAGTTTGCTCTCGACCTCTTCCTGTAAAGATGCTTGCAATTCGGCGAATCTGGATTCGAAGCGTTGAGTCGCTTCTTCCAGGAGCGATGCACTGATGCTTTCTATCAGTTCTTCACGCGATGGCAATTCGGCCGGAGTGTGTTCGGCAAACTTTGCCTCGACATCATCCATAATTTTTTTCTGGAACGCGGCCACGGCTTCAGCATCGACTTGTTCTGCCTGCGTAAATCGGGCGTCAATATCGGTCATGAGCGACTGTTTGACCGTTTCCGCCAACTCGCTTGTCGATGGTGGCTTCATTGAGAGGGTCATATCGGTCAAGCGGCTATCAACTTCATCAAGAACCGTGCTCTTAAAGTTTTCCACAACTTGGGCATCATTGTTTGCAGCTTGAGCGAAGCGAGCATTGACTTCCGTCATGACTTCCGTCTTGATGACTTCGGCAAGTTCTTCCGTCGAGGGGACGTCCGCCGGTTGCATCTGCGTCAACTTCTCATCGACATCGGCCAGCAGGGCAGTTTTGATGCTTTCTGTCAGTTCGTCCGCCGAAGGAGCTTGTGGCAACTCCGCAAGGATGGCCGCTTTGATGGCTTCGGTGAGTTCTTCCGTCGAGGGGACTTCCGCCGGCTGCATCTGCGCCAACTTCTCATCAACATCGGCCAGCACCGTGGCTTTGATATTTTCTGTCAGTTCGTCTGCCGAAGGAGCCTGTGGCAGTTCCGCAAGGATGGCCGCTTTGGTGCTTTCGGTGAGTTCTTCCGCTGAGGGGACCTCCGCCGGTTGCATCTGCGTCAACTTCTCATCGACATCGGCCAGCAGGGCCGTTTTGATGCTTTCTGTCAGTTCATCCACCGAAGGAGCTTGTGGCAACTCCGCCAGAATGGCCGCTTTGATGGTTTCGGTGAGTTCTTCCGCCGGCTGCATCTGCGCCAACTTTTCATCGACATCGGCCAGCACCGTAGCTTTGATATTTTCTGTCAGTTCGTCTGCCGAAGGAGTCTGTGGCAGTTCCGCAAGGATGGCCGCTTTGGTGCTTTCGGTGAGTTCTTCTGTCGAAGGTGGGGCCTGCGCAGTGAGTTTTGAATCCACCTCAACCATGATGGCGGACGTCACGATATCGATGACTTCTGCTTTAAATGCTTGAGGATCAAACGCAGGTTCTTGCTCGTCTTTTTGAGAGACTGACTGTTCGAGTTCGGCAACAAGTCGTTTGGCTTCGTCCACAGAGGCGGTTTCGCTTTCGGAAATAGTCGCGACAAGTTCGTCGCGTAGGCTATGGAGTTTGCCGTCAAGAGTTTCTTCGGTAACCGGGGGGACCATATCGTCTGCTTCTTCAGATTGTGGAACAAGCTCGGCTTTCAGGTCTTTGATACGTTCTGTCAATTCCGCCCGAAGGGCTTCAGCCATGGAATCGATAGCCTCCGTCGGATCGGCTACCGGATCTGAATCTGCGGCCAACTCGGTTTTGAGTTCGGAAATTTTGGTGGAAAGCATGTCCTCAAACGTTGCGGTCAGCGACTGTTCCATGGTGTCATAGGCCACGGCTTTTTCTTCAAGTGCCGCAAGACGTTCTTCAAAAGCGGACAATGCATCGTCGGAAACTGGAGAGCTGTCATCGACGGGAGGAACTGCGACCGACACATCCGGTTCAGCCAAGTCAGGGGCCTCGGCGTCTTCATCCGGTTCAAGAGGCTCTGTCAATTCAAGGGGGGCGCTATCGGGCTCTTCTTCGATGAGGGCATCTTCGAGGTCAAATGGCTCTTGGTCGTCTTCGGGAACAATGTCACTGAGCTCGAAGGGCTCCAAATCCATGGGATCGGTGTTTTCTGAAAAGTCTGCTTGTGCACGCGTTTCCGTAATAAGTGCATCCAAACCGGCGAGGTCTATTTCGCCTCCGGTTTCTGGTGCATGCTCATCGTCATCTGCACTTTGCGCTTCCGGCAGATCAAACGCGTCGTCAAGATTGAGATCGGCAATATCGTCATCACCGAGTTCTATAGGTTCATCATCGGCCGATGCGAAGGGGGACGCATCCGATATATCATCGGCATTGTCTGTTTGGGGTCTTTCAGGGGTGGTTTCGTCCGGACCGTCGGAAAAAAGATCTTCAAGTTCCTGTTCGAAGTTCATGTCCAGATCGTCGCCATGACCTTGGGCGTCGTCGTCTCCCATGAGTTCGGTCAGGTCCATGATATCGTCTTGAATATTGTCATTCGCTGGCGGTTTGGAAGGCATCTCTCACCTCGCATGGCCGCAATGGCCCGGTCTGCGGAAGAAAAGAGGCCGCTTGGGCGGCCTCTTAACAGAATGGCGTTAGCTTTTTTTAGGATGGCAATCGTTACACTTGGTCGGTCCAGCTTTGCCCTTGTTGGCTCTGTGGCAACCCAGGCAGCTGTTTTCGCTCTTCATATCGTGGAATGCACGATAGAAGGAGTGATCGCCTTTTTTGTTAGCGCCGTCGGTATGACAACCTTCAGAGGCACAACCTTTGATTTCGCTCGTGCCGTCCCATTTATGGTGGCAGGCTTTACAATCAAGCGCAGCATGTCCCTTGTGCGAGAAGTCAACAGGTGCTTTGGTGACTTTCATGCCTTCGAGCGGTTGAATGGTCATATCAGCAGGAGCTTCGGTCGCCTGCAGATTGGGCAGGTAAAACATGGTCACCAACGCCAAACAGCTCAACATTGTCAGAAGAGTCCGTTTCATTCCTCTACACCTCCCAAGAGTAGAAGTTAGGTTAAAGAAGCAAATAAGCCAATACGGCGACTATCCTAATACTGTCAAGGCGATACGACATATGGAAGGTTCGACACGAAAAAAATGACGTTTCTCTCATCATCGACGAGGTCCATTTTCGTCTCTACCCTAAAGCGTATTTGCCAGCATAGCCGCGTGGTGTCAGCATCATCGGTCCTGCCATTCGAGTCGCAGAATTGCCAATGATAAGGATGCTTAACATATCGACGGCATCCACGTCGACTGTGGAGAGGGTGTATTGCTTTGTCTCCTCTCCCGGTCGGAAAGCCTCGCGAACAAGGCCGACCGGCGTGGTGGGGAGCCTGTACCGGCGTACAATTTCGAGAGCATTGGGAAGGTGGTCTTGACGACGCTTGGAGCGTGGATTGTACAGCACGATAACGAAATCGGCCTGTGCTGCGCAATCGAGTCGTTTTGCGATGGTTTCCCATGGTGTGAGAAGATCGCTGAGACTGATTACGGCGAAATCATGCGTCAGTGGAGCGCCCAACAAGGCGGCGGCGGCCGTCGCGGCGCTGATGCCCGGAATCACCTGGCATGGAACGGTCTCAAGACGGTTTTGTTTTTCCAAAATTTCAATAACGAGTCCAGCCATACCGTAGACACCGGGATCTCCACTTGAGACAACCACGGTTTCTTTTCCTGAGACCGCTTCAGCAACGGCTCGTTCACATCGAGCCACTTCTCCGGTCATGCCCGTTTCGATGATCGTTTTTCCAACGAGCAATGCTTCGGGAATGAGGCGAATATATGTTGTATACCCGACGATCGAATCTGCACTGGCAATGGCGTCGGCCGCACGGGGCGGTAACAGACTTGCATCGCCCGGCCCGAGACCGACAACCGTTATACCGGCTGCTGTATTCGAGCGATGGCTGTCGTGGCTGTCTGTGTTTTGACTTTGGTCACAAGGAGCCGATTTGTCTGGGCTGCCAACATGGCTGCTGCCTCGCATACGTTCTTCACTCCCATATGGCGTTCCACGGTTCTCGACGGAGTGGGTGTTGTTACACTGCCGAGTTCTTCCGCGGAGAAAAACAGGGTTTTGGCTGATAATGCCGTGGCTGCGGCCAAGAGGCCGGGTTCTTCGCTTTTGGCATCAATGCTGGTCACGATGGCCACGCTTTTGGCGGCCAAGTTGGCTTTTGACAGAGCCAATGTAATACACTCCAGAATATCTTCGGCCGATGCCTCTTTGCGGCATCCCACTCCGGCAACGAGAACCGGTGGGTGGAGCACAAGACGTCCCGGTCGATTGCGATGCTCTCGAAAATCCACCACCACCTCTGGATCGGTTTCCGCAGGGCCAAGCGGGGCAGATGCCCACACAAAACATCCGGATTCTTTCGGCGTCAATGGTAATAATCCTTGCGGATCGAACAATGATACCGGTTCTCCAGCGGCTAAGGCTGCTGCAATTTCTCGAAACCCGATGTCGTGAGCGGCTCGCAAGCGAGCCTGTTTCGCGACAATATCGATAGCCGGAGCACCTATAACATCCGTTGCTGTCGTAATAACGGCGGTTCCTCCTGTGACGGCCGCGATATGTTCGGCCAACCCATTGGCTCCGCCCAAATGCCCGGACAGCAGGCTGATAGCAAATCGTCCGGCTTGGTCCATGACCACAACGGCCGGGTCTTTCGTTTTCCCTTGCAAAAGTGGTGCAATCGAACGCACAGCAATCCCACATGCGGTCAGGAAGATAAGCCCATCGTAGCGTTCAAAGCCTTCTGCCACCGCATCCACAATGCGTTCAAAGCCCGTTGCATTATGTTCGCGCGCCCATCGCATTGGGAGAAAAAGTGTACCGTCAAAAGCTCGACGTAATGCGTCGCCTAACCGCGCCCCGTCTGGGGTCAGAGCATATATGGCGATGTTCATAGGCAGTCTCCGGCGGTCAGGGGAAGGGGAGAGGGGATAGAATTCCCCTCTCTTTTCGCCCAAACCTTTATTACTGGCGTTTCGTAGAAATTGGCATGAAACGCAGAGAAGTCTATTCTTTATGTCGCACGCACAGATGAGAATGTAACGGTCGGTACTTGCATCTTTCCCATGGGGAAGAGCTGAGTGTCTTAATCTTGCATTCCGCTATGGTGTTGCAACCTGTTCAAGTTCTTTGATCCGCCGAAGTTATCTTCTTTTTATTGTAATAACTTTAGAACCCTTCCTCTAACGGAGGATTCACGAGGCACGGCGTTGTCATTGCAGCTTGAGGTATTTCGGACTGCTCAATGCGGGTTTTTCGACCTTCGATTTTGAGACGGTCTGTGGCGATCCATTGCAGCGCTTGAGGATAAATGCGGTGCTCCAGGGCAAGAATGCGTTTCCCGAGGCTATCACCATCGTCGTCGGGATACGCGGGGACGGCCGCCTGAATAATGATGGGGCCATGATCCATTTTTTCGTCAACGAGATGAACCGTTGCACCGGAAAGGGTGACGCCATAGTCGGCGGCGTCCTGTTGCCCATGAATTCCTTTGAAGCTCGGAAGAATTGCCGGATGAATATTGACGATGTGGTTGCGTCGGGACGAAACAAACGTTGGGCCAAGAATACGCATGAACCCGGCTAACGCGATGACATCAGCCTGCGCCTGGTCGACTTCACGCAGCAGCGCTTCATCATACGCGTTTCGGTCGGGGTAGTCGCCATGAGGGAGAATAACCGTTGGAAGTCCATGCTTTCGGGCGCGTTCGAGTCCGTAGGCGTCGGGCTTGTTGGAGAGTACAAGGCGGATATCCACGTGAAGGGCACCTTGTTCCATTTTGTCGATAATACTTTGCAAGTTGGATCCGGAGCCGGAAACGAAAACAGCGATAGGCAGCATAGGCGACGCTCGCTTTGATTGATGGTGAAATGGCGGTAGCTTGTCCGGCAAGGCTTGGAGGACTTGCCGGACAAGTGTCGATCAAGATGCGTCGTTCACCAGAGCCTGAACCAAGGCGGGAATGGTGAATTCTTCGGGCGAAAGATCGGAATCGAAGCCATGACGAGACAGGGTTTGGGCTGTCACTGGGCCAATGGTTGCCAATTTTACCGTACCTTTTGCAGCCTTGAGGACATCGGTTGGAATTTTTTCAAAGAAATTATCCACAGTGGACGAAGATGTGAACGTCACATAATGGATTTCACCATTCTTCAGCGCGGCGAGCACTTCGTCCGTGTCCTGATTGGCCAGGGTTGTCTCATAGACAGACAGCACTTCAACATCAGCACCAGCACGGCGTAATTCATTGGGGAGAATTTCGCGTGCTTTAAGTGCACGCGGGATAAGTACCCGTTTCCCGGCCACATGCAGTGCTAACAGGCCTTCAACGACCGATTCGGCAACATATTTTTCCGGAATGAAATCCGGACGGATACCGCGAGCACGAAGCTCATTCGCCGTTGCCGGACCAATAGCGGCAATCATTTTCCCCGCGAGAGATCGAGCGTCTTTTTCCATGATTTCCATCTCATCGAAAAAGTATTTCACGCCATTGACCGAGGTGAAAATGATCCAATCATAGCAGTCGAGTCGATCAATTGCGTCGCGCACCGGACCATAATCCGAGAGCGGAGCAATTTCGATTGTCGGAAATTCGTATACGCAGGCTCCAAGCTCGGTCAGTGTCGCAACAAGGCCACTGGCCTGTTGCCGGGCGCGAGTGACAACAATCCCTTTGCCGAGAAGCGGTTTTTCTTCAAACCAAGCCAGACGGTCGCGTAATGAAACGACATGTCCGACCACGAGCAACGCGGGTGGCTTCATCCCGGCCGCTGCGGCTGCATCCGCAATACTGCCGATATCGGCAACAAGGGTCTGTTGACGGCAGGTGGTTCCCCAGCGAACGAGTGCCGCTGGTGTGGTGGGGTCCATCCCCGCCGTGATGAGATTTTGTGAAATATCGGGAAGATTTTTGACGCCCATGAAGAAGACAAGGGTGGATGTTCCCTTCGCCAGGCTCTCCCAGTTATGGACACTGTCAGGTTTCGTCGGGTCTTCATGACCGGTGATGAAACTGACAGACGAGGCATACTGTCTGTGGGTCAGAGGAATGCCGGCATAAGCCGGTGCTGCCACAGCCGACGTGACACCCGGAACGGTTTCAAAGGCTGCACCCGCATCAAGAAGCTCTTCGGCTTCTTCGGCACCGCGGCCGAAAACGTACGGATCTCCGCCTTTGAGCCGAGCGACGACTTTGCCGGCTTTAACTTTCTCCACGAGAAGTTGATTGATTTGATCTTGTGGTAGGGTGTGATCGCCACCTTTTTTGCCAACATAAATAATTTCGGCATCGGGCCTGGCGTAACGCAGAAAAGCCTTGTTCGCCAAGTAGTCATAGACCACCACGTCGGCTTTTTCGAGGATTTCCTTGGCTTTGATGGTCAACAGACCAGGATCGCCGGGGCCGGCTCCCAACAAATACACTTTGGACATGCTTTTCCTTCCTTTGGCGCGCTCACGCGAAATGTCGGCACTCACTACCATTCCCGTTCAAAAGAATCAAAGCGGCTTTGGCTCCATTTCCGAGTGTATAGGACAATTCTATTGATGGAATCATGAAAATGTGGAGATGATCTATCCATAATTAATTGATTCATGGAGCCGACTCACGGTGTGGGGCCTTTGTGTGAAGAATGCATGTGGTGATACATCGTATAAAAGATGGTGAGGTGCCTGGAATAGTTTTTATATTTCAATGAGATATCATTTTTTTCAAAAGAAATAGCGAAGAGATTGTGTCTTGGCACAGGCGTTGCTTAATAGAAATGCAAGAGGATGACACATCACTGCAACACTAATTTTTATAATATGAATGAGGAGTACCCCATGAACGCAATCCTGAATTTCATCCGTGATGACGAAGGCGCTTCCGCTGTTGAATACGGCCTGCTTGCCGCTCTTATTGCCGCAGTTATCGTTGGATCAGTCGCCGCTCTTGGTCCTAAGCTGAAGAAGGCTTTTGACGACGTCACCGCTGCGTTGCCGTAAACTAATAAATCGGCATAATGCATAGATAATGCATTACATGGGGTTAACAAATATATCATCATGCAATTTGCATTGCAGATAAGGAGTATATCATGAACGCAATCCTGAATTTTCTCCGTGACGACGAAGGCGCTTCCGCTGTTGAATATGGCCTGCTCGCCGCTCTTATTGCCGCTGTTATCGTCGGTTCTGTCGCCGCACTTGGACCGAAGTTGAAGAAGGCCTTTGACGACGTCACCGCCGCGCTGCCGTAAGTCAAACGATTGTTCTGTATAACGCATGCACACCGGACGACACAACATTCGACCCGGTATACGTATAAGACGATTATCATAAGGAGTATATCATGAACGCAATCCTGAATTTTCTCCGTGACGACGAAGGCGCTTCCGCTGTTGAATATGGCCTGCTCGCCGCTCTTATTGCCGCCGTTATCGTCGGTTCTGTTGCCGCACTTGGACCGAAGTTGAAGAAGGCCTTTGACGACGTGACCGCCGCGCTGCCGTAAGTCAAACGATTGTTCTGTATAACGCATGCACACCGGACGACACAACATTCGACCCGGTATACGCATAAGACGATGATCATAAGGAGTATATCATGAACGCAATCCTGAATTTTCTCCGTGACGACGAAGGCGCTTCCGCTGTTGAATATGGCCTGCTCGCCGCTCTTATTGCCGCTGTTATCGTCGGCTCGGTTGCCGCTCTTGGACCGAAGCTGAAGAAGGCTTTTGACGACGTCACCGCAGCCTTGCCGTAGGCTCCTCAACCACTCATACCTTGTCAGGGGGCGAACTTTCGAGTTCGCCCCCTTTTTTGGGTTTGTCTGCATTGACGTTTTATGGTCTCAGTATGCTAAGCAATCAATAAAGCGGGGAACATCTATGCGAAATCAACATGGGATACGTGTCGTCTGGAGTGGCGTTGCGATCGTTTGGGGGATGCTGCTGTTGGCGACTTCTGTTCGGGCGGCGGACGTCGAAACCTTTACCCATCGTTTGACCCAATCTTCTTCCGCCGTCGTACTATGGACGGCTCCTCCTACAGTACGGATTTTTAAAGAGCATACCGTACCCACAGCGAGCGCCGAGAGTATTCATCTTTTTGCTGCACGAAATGAAACGGAGCCTTTTCAGATCGCCGTGAAGCCGTCGAGTTCAGGCGCGGTGACGGTGAATGTATCGGACTTCGGTTCAGGCGTGATTACGGAATTGTTTCAGGTCAAATATGTCGATATCGAGCAGGTTTCCGATAGTCTTGGGCAGACAGGACCATATCCTGATCCGTTGTGGCCATTGGAGAATGGGGCGACAGTCCAATTGGCTGGCGGTGTGAATACTGCGTTTTGGGTGAGCGTTGCTGTTGATACAACTGCCTCAGCTGGGGACCATATCGGTTCGGTGACCATAAATGGGGTTGCGGTTCCGGTTGTACTGCATGTGTTTGACTTTTCTTTGCCTGAACGTCCTTCAATCTTGTCACAGATGAACACATCATTTCAGACGATATTATCGGCTTACAGTGTGCCGGGAACGTCGACGGAATATTGGAATTATGTGGACATGGTGAAGGAATTTTTCATGGCACATCGTCTTACCCCGAAAGGGCCGCTGTGGCCCGGCGGGCTGACGAGCCAGGGGGCGCCGTTTATCGGATATGATTGCGCCGGAACATTCACGGATACAGACGGTATCTGGGGATTTGAGCAGCCGGCGGAAAAGTATTTGGGCGGGAATGGGTTCAACAATGGGGTGGGCTTCCCGTCGTTTATGGCGGCTACATTCAAGAATAACGATTCATCACAAGATCAGCGGCCATCTTCATTTTGTGGACATACACTTTCGGCATCGGATTGGTTGGGGAATACGGACTCGGCATATAACACGGCCTGGTTTGCCTACATGGAGGCGTTGGAACGTTACCTGGAGAATTTGGGCTATCTGAACATGGCGTATTATTATTTTGCCAATGAGCCACAAGACCAGGCTGATTACGATGCTATCGCATGGTATGCACAAGAGATGAAAAAAGTGGCTCCGGACTTACGTCTCATGGTTTCGGAAGAACCACGACCCGAAATTTATAACCACCCTGTATATACCGATGCCGCGATCGATATCTGGTTGCCAGTGCTCAATAATTACGATCCAACAGTCTCGCATGCCCGCAAAAAACAATATAATGAGGATACGTGGATTTACTTTCTTCATGGAACACGTCCTCCGTATTTCAATCCAATAACGTTGGATCATCCAGGTCTTGAAGCGCGATTTACAGGGTGGTTTCTGTGGAAATATCGAATTTCTGGGCTTGCTTATTATTCATGTAACAACTGGAACAAAAATCCATGGACCAACCCCATGACGGATGGGCACAACGGCGATACCTTTTTGTTGTATCCGCCCTCTGAGGAGAATGTTGCAATTTCCTATGGCGAGAACAATCATCGTCTTGTTCCGTCCATTCGCATCGAATTGTTACGCGACGGGCTGGAAGATTATGAGTATTTGAAAATATTGTCCGGTGGCGACCCACAAGTTGATGTTACCAATACGGCAGATAGCCAGGCCGATAAAATTATTTCTGGATTGACCTCATATACTCGTGACGATGATTTCCTCGCAAATGTTCGAAAGCTCATCGGCATGAAGATTGGCGGTGAAATTGACACTATTCCAGATATTCAGCCTGCAGGGTCGGATGAAAAAGCGACGGCATTGTATATTAATTTTCAAGACCCGAATGGTGAGCCTCTCGATGATCCGCTGGTGGTGAATGGACACACATATAAGAAAGTTGGTTGGGACGCCTATGATGAGAATTTAGGATACGGATGGTATGGGAATGACATGGAATACACCATGTACCGCTATCTGAACGATGCGCCCAACCCTTTGCAGGCCAGTGTCATCTACCATGATTGGGGACGATTGACGACGTTTGTTCATGATGTACCGAATGGGGAATACAAGGTGACCGTATCGTGTGGTTGGCAAGGCCGGACATATAGTCACAATAAAATTGTCATTGAAGGTATTCCTTTTCTCGACGACGAACCGACGGCTCCCTATGTTGTCCGTACGAAAACCGTTACGGTTTCCGATGGAACGTTGACGATGGAGATGGGGGTTTTTGATGAATATACTATGCTTAATTATCTTGAGGCCGTTCCGGTTGAGAGGGGCATAAATCCCGCTCTCTTTCTTTTGTTGCACGATGATTCTTAACCACTTAACTATTTGAATAGCTTGATAGGACAACGGGTTCATGCCATGAAGAAACAGTGGTCGCACAATAATGATCTTGCGGTGCTTCAGGGATAACGCCGCGTTTCTCGGGACAATCACCGATAGGCGGCAAGACTTCGATTCTGTCCGGACGGGTCAGGAGGCGATGAGATGACGGTGCAACGCGCCCACGTTACTATGACTGCCATTCCTTCTTCGGTGGGCGTAATAACGGATTTTACTCGGCGGTTTTTCGAGTTGTCACCGTATGTCGTCGAGAATGCGGAGTTGAGTTATGCTTTGCAACTGATGGTTTCTGAAGCGGTGACGAATGTTGTTCGGCATGCATACGACGATGAGCCGGGAGAAGTTGGTGTGGAACTCCTGTTCGATGATGAACGTGCTGTTCTTCTCATCACAGATCAAGGGAAGCCATTCGATCCCACTCGCGTTGCTTCTCCCGATCTCGACAATCCTTTAGGGCATGGGCTTGGGGTGTTTCTCATCCGGGAACATGCCGACGCGCTGTCATATTCATATGTCGATCAAACCAATATGTTTCGCATCGAAAAGCGTTTATCCTGAATGAAGAAGACATGCATTCACGCTGAAAAAAGCGGGGTTTCGGAAGAGAAACCCCGCTTGGAATATGGCAAGCAGTGTACTGTTTTGAGCGTGAGGTCCTATGATTTGGTCTCTGAGACGATGACGTCGGTATCATCTACGTCGTCATCGTCAATCGAATCGTGATGTGTGGTCCGGTCCTGCACAGACGACGAAGCTCCGAAGAAGTTCGCCCCCGATTCTCGCGACATCTTTTTAACCATGTAATATACTGCAAAAATCATAACGAGTAGCAAGACAACGTTTTCCACGATCACATACTCCCTTGGTTTTTGATTTCCAAATCAACATAACCGTTACATGGAGCAGTGGCCCTTGTCCATGACAGAGATGTCTCCCTCTTGGGAGGATTCTCTGTAGTTTGTTCGAGAGCCCTATACGATAATTTAATGCCGAACGAATTCCCAGGCGTCGTCAATATCTTTAATGTCAAAGTATTTTTCAATGAGATCGTTTTGAGGATCTCCGAAAATTGCGTTATCCAAGGATATCAGTGTCTCGACAACCGAACTGTTTGCAACAATCGCCACATGTCGAAGTTTGTCGCGATGCGATAACGCATACCGGCCGTCTGCAATAAACGCAGATAATTCGCCTTCCAGAAATTTCATTTTATCGATTTTGCACAGCACATTGACGCGATCATGGCCTTGAGCAAGGATATCTTCAAAGGCCTTTTTGACCGCGTTGAAGTCTTCCTTCATATACCCACCAGTGATTTCTACCCCAAGAATGTTGTTTTCTGTGCCGTCGAGAATAGTGAACATAGTTCGCTCCTCTTTTGATGGTTCTACTCAAAGAAGCCCTGGACGCCAAATTTCTCTTGAGAGAAATTATGTATGACTGGTTTCAACGTCTTGGGATTGTACGTCGTCTACCGGTCTTTGTTGTGTCACGACGGCGAGAGGGAATTCAACGATGAATGTGCTTCCTTTGTCGGGTTCTGACTCAACGGAGATGGTCCCGCTGTAATGCGTAACAATATTTTTGCAAATGGATAACCCAAGGCCGGCCCCGACAGGCTTGCTGACCAGTTTGGGGTTTCCGACTTGATAGAAACGTTCGAAAATTCGGCTTGCGTCTTCCGGAGCAATGCCAATTCCAGTGTCGGAAACGCTTATATGCAGCATGTCGCCGTCTTCTTTGACGGTAAGGCTGACTTCACCCTGTTCCGTAAATTTCAGTGCATTGGACAAAAGATTGATGAGAATTTGCATTACTCTGTCGGGATCCATAACAAGCGGAATTTCTTTGTCCGGGAGATTGAGCTTCAAGCGGACCATCGGCTTTGCGTGGAATGCAGCAGAGAGGGCATTGCTCGCTTCTTTAGACAATTGAATGATATCAATATTCGTATCTTTCCATTGGTAGCGCCCGGATTCGATGCGTGACAAATCGAGTAAGTCATCAATAAGCCGTGCCAAGCGTTTTCCTTCGGAATCGATGATGCCCAAGTTGAGTTCGATGCGTTTGGCACTTTTTGATAAACGCGCGTCCGATTGGGCGAGGGGGGAGAATTTTTTAGCGAATTCACGGCCAATGATCTTCGCAAAGCCAAGTACGGACGTCAGGGGCGTGCGGAGGTCATGGGAAACAATGCTCAGGAACTGTGATTTCATTTCATCGAGTTCCAGCAAACGTGCATTGGCCTCTCTGAGTTCCTTCGTCCGGCTTTCAACAATTTTTTCCAATTCTTCCTTAGATTGTTCAAGAATTTTACGTGCAAGCTCCACTTCGGTAATGTCTTCGATAACGGCAACCACCGAAGCCCCGTGTTCAGCGCCGAGGCAGGCCGCATTAAATGAAAGAACCTGTCGGATATCATACGGCATTTTACGCCAGGCGGTCCACCCCATAATGGATTGTTTTGACGTCAATGCCTGCATCATGGGCAGTGATTGATGAGGAATAGGCGTTCCGGACTCGTCTTCCAATGTCTGCATCCAGTCTTGATCCAAGCTATTCGGGGAAAGACTAAGGATGTTTCTTGTTCGGGTGTTCATGTAGGTCAGGTGACCTTGGCTGTCGAATGTGGCGATTCCGAGAGGGCTTGTTTCAATGAGAGATCGAAACTGTGATTCCGATGTTTTCAAGTCGACCATGGCACGACGCAATGCGCCGAGAGAGAGTATGGTCACCCCCAAAATGAACAACGTAATCATGGTATTGAACGTCGCGAGACGTGTGGCCGGGGAGAGAATTTCACTCGTATCGGCCTCGACAATGAGCAACCATCCACTTTCTGTATTGATGGTGGACACGGCCATACGTTCTGTGCTGAGCCCTTCATATCGAATAACCCGATTAGTATCGGCTGCAGCGAGCACAGCATCAAATGAGGTGCCGGGGTCGAACTGACCAGGCTTTCCCCATGAAGGCACAGCGCGTACTCCCGTCTGCAAATCAATGAAGTAGGCTCCTCCAGTGTCGCCAAAATGGATGTCATCGATGATTTTTTCGGCAAAACCGAGTGTGTCCAACGTAATCAGCAAAACGCCGATGACCATTCCGTCATTGGAAACGATAGGCCCGGAGACAATGATGACAGGTCGGCCCGAATAGCGACTTTCTGCGAGGGATGCGATGGTTGTTTCTCCGGCCATGGAGCGTTTGAAATAGTCTCTGTCCGCGAGATGGAGCGTTCCAACCATTTCGGGGACGGAGGAAGCTTGGACCTCTCCGTCAGCACTAACAAGGAGAATACGTTCAATATTTCTTCCCTTGGCGCGTTCAGCCAGTCGCTGCTCGGCGGCCTTGCGAGCCGAACGCCCTAAGTAGGAATTCTCCAAAGCAATTTTAAAAACATCTTCATGAGACCATTGTTGGAGGTTCAGCCTGAGCGCTAAGAATTGTGTATTAATCTCGCGATTAAGAAACTGGAGGACCTGCATCGCTTGTCCGACAGCCAAATTTTTCGCAGTATTTCGTGTATGAATATAGGAAACGATCGTGATAAGCAGCATCCCTAGCAGGATGATGGAAAGCATGGTCGTCACGCTTCGTTTGGGGTTCGGAGCAAAAACAGCGGCGATGCGTCGAAATATCATTGTATGACGACTCCGGCTGCTTCGATGAGGCGATACGGAATACTGATTTTGAGTTGATGGGCCGTTACAAGGTTGAGCATGACTACACCACGTTCATTGCGACGTGGAGGGAGTGCACCGGCTGGAGTCCCGGCCATGACCTCCTGGACCATTTGTCCGGCCAAAAAGCCCTGCTCGTGACCGGATTCAAGAATTCCACATAATAACCCATGGTTCATGGCGATATCAGAGAATCCTAATGTCGGAAGCGTGTTGGCGCCATTGGTCCACTCCATGATGGTATCGGGGGCGACGACTTCTCCGTTTTTATCGACGAGGCTGTTGTAGAGTCCAAGCGCCAACGCATCGGCATGGTGTTGGTAGTACTGAATACGTTCTTTCCATTGTGCAAATGTCTTGATTTTTTCCACTCCGACGAGTGTTAATCCATGTGGTGGAGTCTCGGAGAGTTCGTCATGCAACGCGTTGACCACAAACGCACCTGCATCTGAATCTTCAATGAGAAACGCCACCCGTTTGGCGTCGGGAACAAGGCGTTTGAGGAGTTGGAACCCTTCTTGATAATGCCATCGTTCACAAACGCCGCTGACATTCGCTGACGGGAATCCATATTGTGAGAGCGGGGCATTGATACCACAGAAAATGACTTGTGGAGCGTTGTGGCCGGTAAGCTTAGGCTTGACGACCAATGCTGCTGCAACGTCGTCTACGCTGATGACGATATCGGGATGGAACGCCGTGAGTCGTGCATACGCGGTGTGTGCTGCCTGCTGGAGGCTTTGTGCGTTAGGAGTTCGCTTGGCATCGAGGTAATAAAAATCGTATTCAATCGTCCTATCGGATAACGCTTCCATGATGCCCTGATTGACGGTCTTACACCAAATATACTCAGGGTTATAGCTTTGTAGAATAAAAATTCGCCATGTTTTCGCTTGAGCGTGCGATGCAAGGAGCAGCAGGAAAAACGCACATATGAAACAGTGCAGGAGATTTTTGTTGTGCTTCGGAGACATCATATGCATGGAGAAGAGTATCCTACTGTTCGCATTGTTCTTCTTGTATGACGAACACTGAATTCTTCTGAAGAAGGAAATCCTCTATACCTTGAGAATGTAGCATAGAATCGGCAATTGTCCATAGAAGAATAATGTCGCAAGAGCCGTAAGCTCCTGGCATAATGTGCGTTTCATAAACGCGTCGTCATCTGGGAGATGTTTTTTATTGAATGCGTTACCTTTGTTATTGTGCAGGAATCAAAACGTCGATCTTATGCACTCAATCCGGAAATAATCCACAAGAGTACGGACAGAACGAATCCTCCTGCAATCCACGGGAGTGCATAACGCATCTCCTTCTCCACTCCGGAAGGCGACGTGAAGGGGGTTGAACCCGTGAAATTCATGGCAAGGTAGGTGGATATCGCAGTGCTAAAAAGCACAAGCGCCGAGCCAGCCAGGAAAGAATCACCCATGAATGCTGCGATTGTACCCGTACCAAAGCCAGTAAGCGCTCCTTTGATGGAAAACGCACGTCCTGGCAGCCAAGGGAGGAAGAGCGGAACAATGACGGTTCCGGCCACGATTCCAGCTACACCGGCCAAAAAGGCGGCATAACCGCGTGTGAGAGCGGCATGAAACGAAAAGATGGAAGGGCTAATTCCCGAAACAAGCAACATCAGCACAAGTCCGATAATGATCGGTTTCCATAGAAGGGTAATTTCAACCGGAATGAGAACAGCGCGTTCAGACATATTGAAGGTGACTCGACGCATTGCAGTATCGGCTTGTAGATTATTCGCAAGAAATTGCGGGATATCTTTGCTCAGAATGGGACCGAATATGGTTGGAAATCCTGTTTTTTTTCTGACTTCTCTTGCATTAACGCCGGTTGCGGCGAGTTGAGGCAAAATGAGTGTTGCTTCTGGTGCAATGCATTTGAGTTCACTCATTGCGACACGATGAATGATTTCGACCGTGGAGAACGTTTTTTTCCCGGCGGCGCACCAGACATTGATGCCGTGTGTATCCAGGATAAGAATCCAGGCGTTGACACCTTCTATATCATGACGCAGGGCATCGACAGTGAGCTTGTAATTGCAGGTTACAAGAACTTCTGAACCCGCATTGGGGGTTCCTACGCAGTACAGGCCTGGAACAATTTTATAATTTGTTCGTCCTCCGAGTCGAGCGAACATCGTTCCGCCATGATCGCGTAGCGAAAGATGTGTACGGAGACGAGGGACCGGGCCACCCGGTGTTTCATAAAATGATTCGATAAATGGGGAAATAGTATATCCAGGCTTGTCATAGACTCCGAAACCGGACTCTGTTTTGGGACCTCAGCAGGGTGCATTATCAGCGGGAGGAGGAAAGCCAGGGAGATCGTGCACAGAAATTTCATCAAGGAGCGAAGGGGACAATCCGGCAGAGGATAATGGCGTTACTTCATGTGAGTTGGTCTTCATATCGTTGTATTCCAAAATGTTACAAGTCGATCACCATGAGGTGAAGAAGAAAAAATATGACGTTGTATTGGGATAAGATACTATTACCTGTAGAAAAAATATAGCGGATGATTGAAAAAAAGGTACATCCCTTTGATTTTCAGTATACTATCCGTTCTCTATAAGCAATGTGGTGAATGGTTTATTTTTCCGGGAGCAAATCTTTACGGAAACGGCCTGCGGAGAATGAGATCACGAGGATTTTAAGAAATTGAAGCTGATACAGCGCGTTGTGGTGGTTGAGGAGGAGTGGATCCTCAACCACCTCTACGAGCACCGTAGGAAATCAGGAATTACGAGTTTGAGTGCTGAGACACGGTCGCGGCATGAACACGCTCAAGTTCCAGGTCGAATTGCCGGCCTGACTTGAGGGTGAGCGTCCCCTTGATAATATCTGGATTCACGAGTTGTCCGGCAAACGTATGACCGGAACCATGCAGTCCATTGATTGCGTTGCCGAAAACGGCTCCAACGACATGGTACGTGCTTTGGGTTCCCATAATGTCAGTCAGGTTCGCAATCCCTTCAAACATTTGGTCGTTTTGAACAAGAGTGACTTCGATGCGGGAGCCGAGGATGGAACCGCACCATGCGCCAGTGATGCTTTGGCAGAGTGCGCGTGAAATATTGGCGAAAAACAGCAGGGCCAGGACGGTCGTGATGAATGCAATGCGTTTCATTATGATAGCTCCGTACCGTGGCTGGAGGTGGTACCGAGGAGTCGGCTAAAGACATCATGATAATTATTTACCATGACGTCCATGGAAAATTCGGCGTGTGCCTTGCGTCGGCCGGCTTGTCCCATGGCAAGCCGACGCGCATCGTCGATGATGAGGGACAAGAGGGCTTGTGCCAATGCATCGGGGTTTCGAGGTTCAACCAGAAGGCCGGTTTCGTTGTCTCTGACGACCTCGGGAATGCCACCAACCGAAGTTGCAACAACAGAGACGCCAGAGGCCATGGCTTCGAGAATAACATTGGGCATTCCCTCGCGTACCGAGCTTAATGCCAGTATCGAGGCTTGTTGAAGAAATGGGCGTACATCCGAACTCGCCGGGTAGATGCGAATGCGGGATTTCGCTTTGTGCCGGGAAACCTGCTTGGAAACGTCGTGGGACATGGGGCCGTCGCCGACAAGCCAAAGTTCTGCGGCGGGGTGTTTTGCCGCAACGGTTTCAAAAGCGCGAAGGAGTGTTTCGTGATCTTTGTCCTCGCAAAACCGGGCCAGACAAAGGATGACAAGGCGTACCGGGCGCAATTCATCCGGTGGAGGCGCAAAAAAATCACAGTCGATGCCGTTTTTGATGACGGTAACGTTTTTGTCCGGCCGGCCGAGGCGTACCAGGTCGGTCTTGAGGGCTGCGGTATTGCAGATGTGGTGGTGGGCAATTCGGGCGAGAAACCGTTCATGCTGGCGACGAATAGCTCCACCTCCACGGCAGGTTCCGATGACAACAGGAACTTTGGCCAGCCGAGCGAAAATACGTCCCCAAATATTGGGAACGGCGGTGAGGGGCATCAGAATGTCTGGTCGAGTTTCGGCAAGGGCGCGTCGTAGAGCCGTTAACGATGAAAGTTTGACGGCAGGGGTGTCGGCAAGAACTCGAACCGGAACATCGTATTGTTGGGCCGTTGAGGAGAAATCCGATCCGGCCATCATAGTCCATATCTGGGGTGAGAACCGGGAACGGTCGAGCCGTTTTGCCAGTTCAAGAGTCTGACGTTGCGTCCCTCCAAAAAGGAGGTCTTGCAGTAAGAGGACCACGGTGGCCGGGGGAGATGAATGTGTCATGGTCAGATTTTAATATCCCATGAGTCCGCAGCACCGCGTGCAAGCAGGCATGATGCCTTTCGTGTGGAGACTGCCACGGAATTTCCGATACGGTTCACTATTCCAGAGTTCGGTAATGGTATTCTCTTTCACATTACCAACAATATAGTCGTGGTAATCACGGCACGGTGACATATCGCCGTTGGAATCGATTTCTACAGCTTGATAGATGGAAATGCACCGGTCATAGCCGAAGTGGGCATTATGATTCGTGTAATATTCGCGGAGGTTTTCCACTCCCGTGATATTCGGAATGATGTTGACTGGCGGCGAGGAAAGGGATTTTGACCGTTTTTGCAGCTCCATGAGTTGCTCGTTTAAGGCTTGATGCTCTTTGATGGTCCAGTCGCCGACCCAGCCCCAATGCAGTTTAGGTGTAAAGCCAAATCGTGAGGCGAAATCTTCATCATGGGCTTTGGCCGATGCTTCGTCGATCCACCAGGAAAGATAGAAGACAAAAATATCGACTCTATCTTTATAGGTTTCGTAGATATCGACAAGGTTGTGCATGTTGGTTTGTGAAATGGTGGTCAGGCTGGCAATAAGGGGCAGAGTGCCGCCTTTGCGCTTACGTTCTTCACGGACAACTTCCAATGTATGTTGAACATCTTGAAAGTTATCACCGTCACCGGCTGCCGGACGGGCAAGATTGTGTGTTTCGCGGTCGTGTCCGTCGATGGAAATTTGCAGAAGAAACATCGGCGCGTTGACAAGGCGTTCGGCTGCAGCCGCAACACCAGAGGTGTTCGTCGCAATGGATGTCGGCATTCCATATTCTGCGGCACGATCGATGATATCGAGCCATCCCTTGTACATACTCGGCTCTCCACCCCAAAGGTAAACGGAAGGCTTGTGCCCGTTTGCGTTCAGGTCGTCGAGAAGTGCGAGATACCTCTCGGGAGTGACTTCAGATTTTTTGAGATCTTTGAGATTGCACTTGTGGAGAAAGCCCTGGTCGCCCCACTGTCCGCAGGTATGGCAGCGAAGATTGCACAGATCGGTGATGCGGATACTGAGTTGGCGGATGGTGCGGGCATGTCCTTCTTCGGCTTTAGGATTGAGGTAATCGAAAAAGATTTTTTCTTTTTCGATACCAGCCAACCGTGCAGCCAACCAAGGATGGCGGAGGACTTTGCTGAAATTTTTGTAAATCGTTCCAAGTGCGATACTGCTTCTTTTAGACATGCAACCCTCCAAGGGTTTGTCGTCGAACTGGGGAAATGGAAATTCACGATGCCCGACATGGGGCGTATGAAGACTCTATAATCCAACGGCCTCGAACACATAATCTCCGCCAAAGTCCTCGTCAACCTGGTTAAAAGAGGGACAGGCAAATTATCCACCTCTGTGTGGTCATGCTGTTAATGATTGATGCAGCATGATGGAACGGATCAGAAAAGGAGCAAGATCCTTTTGCGAGGAAAATAAATCTCACGAAGCAACGAAAGAGAACGCTCGAAAACGAAATATTCTTTTATGAATTGGGAAGGATTGGGAGATGTCTCCTCCAAGATGGGAGTCATATCTCGGCGTGTTGTGTTTAAACGATTTCGGAAAGCCGTTTGAGCGAGTACATATTGAGTCCGGTAACCTGCTTGGGAGGACGGTCTTTCACCGTAAAGACTTTGAAGCGTCTGGCCAGTCTGGAAACGAACGATTTGGATCCAATGATACCTGCGTCGGTAAACCACCGTGTTCGTAGGAGAAGGCGATCGATGAGTGTATATTCGTCGTCGGCATTGCGATCGTCGCGAGAAGGGATTGTCATACGGGGGCCATTGGGGGAGGGAGCGAGGGTTCCGGTCTCAGCGAGAAATTGGCGATAGAGCCGGAGGCGTTCGCGAGTCGAAGTTTTCGGAGCGATATCCCAGTCGTTGAGACCGAAATCAAGGCTCAGAAAGTTATCTTGGTTCCCTGATTGGAGATGATAGCCTAACGAGCACCATCGATATTTTTCGGGGTGCTTGACGATCCCGGCCCGAACGGGATTGAGGTCAATATATGCCAGGCAATTGATAAGCGTCCGACCGTCTTCAACAATAACGCTTTTGTAGCGATCTCCCCAAAGATAACCGCGTCGGTTGTGGCGCCTGTTGTACGATCGTGAAAACGTCTGCTTTATCTCTCGCATAAGTTCCGACAGATTCGTCCATTTCTGGCGATACCGATTGATTTGGAGCTCGGTAATCACGGCATCGGGACCATAACGGAGTTTAAAGTGATCGGTGACGTCCTGGTTGGTTACGGTATCGGGCGGATACATTCTGAGAAGAAGATGAAAATGGTTTCCCATGAGGGCAAATCCGAGAACCTCACAAAAATATATGGTGGAAAATTGTTTGATGATCGAAAGGAGAATGTCCTTCTCAAGGGCATCAAAGGGAAAACCGTCAAGTGCCGTACGCGACATGACATGATAGACTGACGGCTGGTCTGAGAGAAGAAGACGGGCTATGCGTGGCATGATTTTCCCCCTCTACAGTTGAAGCGAGCGTTCGTGTGTCGGTGGAGCGAAGTGCTGCTGATTATGTATGCCAACATGGATACAGCGAACAAACTTCAAACGTCAATAAAATTTGCCTGTCCCCATTATTCACTTCACAAGGAGAGAGAGAGGGCGTACAAGCCGGGACAATGTGATGGGAGGGATTATATGCATGCGTTGGTCTATCATCGAAGTGTTTTGCGGTATGTATTAGGGCAGGTGGCGAACCGATTTGCCCGGAAGCATTTTTTTGCCGGGTTGTCGCCGTTGCGCTGTGAAGAGGTCGATTTCAAACCGGCTGATCCTAATTGGGTTCGATTGCGGGTTTTGATGTGTGGTATATGCGGTTCCGATATCAGTTTGCTGAAAGGTTCCGAATCCTTTCTTATGGAACCCTATGCATCTTTACCCGCCATCCTTGGCCATGAAATTGTCGCACGTGTGGATGCTTCGCAGACCGACAGCGAGTTCAAAATTGGTGAGCGCGTTGTTGTCGAGCCGGTTTTGAGCTGTGAACCGCGAGGCCTTCCATTATGTCCGGCATGTGCGGCCGGGGACTACAATGTCTGCACAAATTTTCTCGACGGTTCCATCGCTCCAGGAGCATTTCTTGGGTATAATGCGTCGGCTGGGGGCGGAATGGCCGAAATGACGGCCGCCCATCCGTCGCGATTAATCCGTGTGCCTGATACATTGACCGATGAAGAAGCTGTTCTGGCCGATTCTTTGGCGTCGGCGTTGCAACCCGTTCTCACCTCATTTCCCAAAAACGGCGATCGGGTTGTTGTCTATGGTGCCGGTATTCTTGGACAACATGTCGTTCGCATCTTGCGGGCTCTTGGCGTTGATATCTCCATTACCGTTATTGCCAGGCATCAGTTCCAAGCTGATCTCGCCAAAGCGGGGGGAGCCGATACGATTCTGCGTTCTCCTTCTCGGCAGGATCTGGCATCGGCCGTGCGTGCTAAGTATGTACCGACCACATTGGGCGGAGGGAATATTGAAGGAGGAGCCGATATCATTTACGATTGTGTCGGCAGTTCGCGTTCTTTCGAGGACGGATTGCTCGCCCTTCGCGCAAAAGGAACGTACGTCATGATTGGGACGGCCGGGAGTATTAACAAAGCTGATGTGTCAAGCCTTTGGTTCCGCGAGCTTACGCTCAAAGGGTCGGCAACATACGCTCATGCCGACTTCAATGGGAAGCGTGTCCGTACCTACGATATGGCGCTTGAATTACTTGGATCATCAGATTTTGAGACAGCTGGTCTGTTGACGCACACGTTTCCATTGACAGACTACCGCAAGGCGTTTGCTCTGAGTTTTGACAAAGGGCCGTCCGGATCGATGAAAATAGCATTCGATCTTCGCGCAGAATCCTAACACGCGAGTACCCCCCATGTTGTTGCTGAAGCGGGTTTTCGATCTCATGCGGACCGATGTTTCGACTGTTGAAGCCACGGCTCCGGCGTGGGATGCGGTCAAAACAATTTTGGCATCGATGGAGCACGACAATTCCATGGGGGCTTGTCTTATTGTCAATAATCACGGGGAATACGAAGGAATTCTCAGTGTGCGCGACGTGCTCAAGCACCTTGACGATACTGCGTTGAATGATGCCTTACGCATGAGTTTAGGCGCCGATTTTGAGTTCCAGTTCGAGCATTATACTGACGAGGCCTTGCGTGTTTCTGCCGGCTCGATAGCAAGGAAACCGCAGCCTTTGACTCCCACAGAACCATTAGCAATTGCCGCGAGTGCCATGATGGCGGAATGCCGTCGTTTTTGTCCGGTTGTTGATAATGGCAAGGCTCTCGGTATTGTCAATCTTGACGACATGTTTCGTCTGTTGGTCAATCCGGCCGTCATCGAGTCCACATAATTCGGCTCGATTTCGATCGCGTGCCCGGGGTCGGACGGCACACTGTTAGGCAAGGCTGTACCGATGATATTTCACATCGACATGGATGCCTTTTTTGCTTCTGTGGAGCAGCTCGATAATCCGGAACTTCGTGGATTACCCGTCATTATTGGAAAGGGTACACGCGGTGTGGTTTCAGCAGCATCGTATGAAGCCCGATGGTTTGGTGTACATTCGGCTATGCCTGTGATGCAGGCTCGGAAGCTTTGTCCTCACGGCATTTTTTTGTCCGGCCGTATGCATCGTTATGCCGAAATATCGCGTCAGGTCATGGCGCTTTTTGAAGAGATCGCTCCTGTTGTAGAACCTGCCTCTATTGACGAAGCCTATCTTGATGTTGCCGGATTGGGACGGCTGTATGGTCCTCCTCTCGAAATTGCGGTCATGATTCAACAACGGGTTCGTGAAGAAATCGATCTCTCTTGTGCCATTGGTGGGGCTCCCGTGAAGTTTCTCGCGAAAATCGCCTCGGATATGAAAAAGCCGGGGGGCATTACCATCATTGAAGAACATGATGTTTCCGAGGTGTTACGAACACTGCCTATTGGTAAGATTCCCGGAGTCGGGGGACGCACCGCCACGACCCTGGCTCGTCTCGGGATTGTCCATGCTGGTGACATGGCGCGGCAAAGTGATGCGTTTTGGGAACGTCATTTGGGGAAATGGGGGTTGGAGCTGGCCAAAAAAGCGCGGGGTGAAGACCGTTCTCGGGTCAATCCCTCTCGTGAGCGGAAATCTGTATCGGCAGAGCACACGCTGTCTCGCGATACTGCTGATCGAGACGTACTCTGTACACATCTTCTCACACAAGCGGAGCGCGTTGGTCATGGACTCCGACGACGAGGATTTGCCGGACGCACGGTGACGCTGAAGCTGAAATTTGCTGATTTTACGAACCTTACGCGCAGTGAAACGGTGTCGCACCCGCTGTGTGCCACAGATACGATTTATTCAACGGCAAAAAGTCTTTTCGACAAGATTGAATTGAGCCGTCCTGTGCGCCTTATTGGGGTTGGTGTTTCGAATTTTAATGGGCCGGCCCAACAGTTGACGCTGTTGCCCGATGAACGCCAATCTCGCCATGACCGTTTAGTTCAACTCGATCACGCCGTTGATGCCATTCAGGAAAAATATGGACGAGATATTATGGGAAGAGCTCGGGCGAAAAATCGGAGTGATTCAGAATGATTTAATTTCCCTTGCCTAATTCTTGGAAAAGGGTATCGTCATTGCTTCTTGGGCCGCATGATGCGGAAGATTGATAACCTTTTGAGAGGATGGATTTATATGCTGTACGAAGGCACCGTGAAATGGTTCAATGAGAAGAAAGGCTTTGGTTTTATTGAACGACCGGGTGAAGAAGACGTTTTCGTCCACTACTCGTCGATCAGTGGCCAGGGCTTCAAAACCCTCCATGAAGGTGAACGGGTCAACTTCGAAATTGTTCCCGGTGAACGCGGCGCCAAGGCGGCCAATGTAACGGTCGTCAACTAAGCGCATATTTTTTGTTTTAGCATATTTTTTCAGGCCCTTTCGAGGGCCTTTTTTTATGCTTTTTTGTGAGATTTTCTTTCTTCCGGTTGACTCTCATCACGATAACGGCCACAAAATTCCTGATTGTCTCTTATAAATGATGCTGCCGTGACCAAACATTGCACAACCAAGGAGAGTATCTGATGTTTCGGGTTTATTGCGTGTCGATGCGATGTCTATTCTTGTTTATTTTTTTCGTTGTATTGCATGCTTCTGTCGTGTGTGCACAATCCGATACGCCTGCTGAGAAGACGCAGATTCAAACGGCAGCACCACAAGAAGGATTGCCGGCACCGCAAACGTCTCTTTCTGAAGCGAAACCGTCTGATGCCAAACAAGATATGCCTTCTCTTGCGACTAAAAAGGTCGGAAAATCGCAAGCAGTGCGAAAAGCGCTTGTCTCCTTGTTGAATGCTGTTGCAAAGAATCAAGAATCATTGGACGAGTTGCAAAAAGCGTTGGATACGGCCGAGGATGACGACACAAAAAAAACGATTCAACAACGTATCGATTCGCTTCAAGCCTCCATTGCCGATCAACGTGAAGATTTATCCGAGATTGCTTCGGGTATTTCTATGGAGACCTTTGCCAAGCCCCAATTGAAGAAGTTCGACTGGAAAGCAGAGCTGGCGGAACTCTTTGCGCCCCTTGTTCAACAGATAAAAGATTTGACGGAACACCCTCGGGAGATTGAGCATCTTCGTACGGAGATCAATCGCCGTACTGAGGTTCTTTCCAAAGCGGAACAAGCGTTGAAACGTATTGATGGATTGATAGCGGAAACCAAAGATCCGGATCTGGTCGACTATCTGAAAAAACAGAAAGAGCATTGGGAATCGCTTATTTCCGATTACAAAGAAGCACTGGAACTTGCCATCCTTCAACTGGATCAGAAACAAAGCGAAACCAAATCACTGACAGACTCCATTTCCTCCTTGTTTCAACAATTTTTCAGTTCGCGAGGGCTGAATTTTATCTTTGCTTGTCTTGCCTTTTGTGGAGTGTTCTTTCTTGTACGACTGTTGCATCAACAGATTACCCCTTTGCTTTTCAAAAATAAAATAGGTGGAACAAGTTTCTCTGCGCGCTTGGTCAGTATTGCTGTAGGCGTTTTTGGATCTCTGTTGGCTATCCTCGCAGCATTGGCCGTTTTTTATGTCGCAGGAGATTGGGTCTTGCTTGGTCTTTCCATTATTTTGATCTTTGGTGCCATTTGGTCGGCCAAAGCCGGGATCAACAAGTATTGGGAGCAGGTGAAGCTTCTGCTTAATATTGGTGGAGTGCGCGAGGGTGAGCGTCTTGTCTGGAACGGTATCCCATATCGGGTTGATCGTATTCGGTATTACACGGTCTTGAATAATCCGGCGTTGTCCGGAGGGATGGTTCGTGTTCATATTGACGATCTGACGAGCAAATGCTCCAGGCCTTTTGAAAAGGGCGAGCCGTTTTTTCCTACGAAAAAAAATGATTACGTCCAGGTCGGTTCCGATTATGGTAAAATTCTTCGGCAAACACCCGATTTTGTTCAGCTTGAGTTACTTTCTGGTGCGATCAAATACTACCCGACAAGCAGTTTCCTCTCCGCATCCCCGTTGAATGTTGCGACAGGCTTTACGGTGACCGTAGTCTTCGGTGTGGACTATAAGCATCAAGACATTGCCACCACGGTTATTCCCGAAACATTACGAGCAGATATTGCCGACGCTTTTTCTCAGACAGCCATTGCGCAACACGTAAAAAGTGTCTCGACGAGTTTCAAAGAGGCTGCTGACTCATCGCTTAATATTTCGTTGTTTGTTACGCTCACGCATGAAGCGGCGACATGGTATTACTCGGCAGGCCGTTTGGTGCAGAAGGTTGCCGTGGAGACCTGCACCAGAAATGGCTGGGAGATTCCGTATCCGCAGATAACAGTACACAAAGTTGTAGACGATCAATAAGATTCTGTTGCTATACTGTGCGCGGATGTTGAATGCATATCAGTCGAGAGCGTTCTTGACAGGGCATATTCATCGCAGCATGGGGGAAAATATGGATAGTCGAGAGGTGATTCGGCATTTGGAAAATGATGGGTGGCGTTTAGTTCGTTCCAGTGGATCGCATAGGCATTTTCGGCATGAGACCAAGCCTGGAACCGTTACCGTCCCACATCCAAAGCGCAACATTACCATCAAGACATTGCTCAACATCGAGCGGCAGGCCTGTTTCGGGCTCAAACCTGAACGCGTAGGAGCAGGAGATGAGATATTACATTGCCGTGATTCATAAGCAGCGCGACTCAGAATATGAATTGTGTTTCCCTGATTTCCCTGGGTGCATTACTGCCGGTGCAGATCTTGTCAGTGCTCGAAATATGGCTGTTCAGGCTCTTGAAGGACATATTCGTGTGATGAATGATCACAATGAACCTCTCCCAATTCCGACGCCGCCGGAGCTTATTGATGCGAATCCGGATTATAAAGATGGTGTCATGATGCTTGTTCCTGCTAAAGTGGACGCTTAAACCACTTGAGAAAAGAGCAGACGAATATGTCTGTTCCTCTTCCTTGAATGCAAACGAGGGTACCGGTTGTGGTATGCCTCGTTTGCATTTTTTTCAGTGCTATCGCATCCACCTCTTATGCCAACATGGCATATAACGTTGCACCGACCATTCCCCCCACCATGACAAGGTTGAGTCCAATGCGAAGTGGAGGTGAAGTTACTGTGCGCATAAGCATTGCCCCGGCAACTCCCCACAGGGAGTGAAACGTCATGGCGAAGATTGAAAACGTTGCAACAAAGAGCACGACTTGTGGCAAAAGAGGCGCTTCCGGATTGACGACTTGGCTGAAGCCGACCACGGCCATGGTCCAGCTTTTGGGATTGCTTGGGTGGAGTACCAGTCCTTCCCAAAAGGAAAACCGTTTGTTTGATCCATGGGTGGAAAGTTGCATTGTCATGATTTTCCAACTTAAATACAGAATATACGCCATTCCTCCACACTTCACGACGATGGCAAGTTGAGGAGACCGAAGAAACAGGCCTCCCAACCCCACACTCACCAATGTATCAAGACACGTCGCCCCAAGAACTGCTCCTGCCAGAAATGGTAAGGAAGAACGAAATCCCGTTGTTTGACCAATGGCCATCATGGTCAGGTTACCCATTCCGGGTGTGGCCGTCATGAGAATTGCGAATAAGACAAATGCGAAATATGTCTCCATATTCATTGAAGTTACTCCATTGGGGAGAAAGGTTCTGTAATGAATCAGATGTACGGTTGACATTGTGTGGTGTCAATGTGATTATTGTGTGCATGACAATATGGACACCACACATCCCCGAGAGTGGCGGCCCGCTGTATAAAAAGCTGGCCGATGCAATTGAGCGCGCCATTGCTTGTGGAGAACTTAAACCGGGAGAACGGTTGCCGACGCATCGTGATTTGGCCGACGTGCTTCACATGAATGTTTCCACCGTAACACGAGGATACTTGGAGGCTGAAAAACGGAGTTTGGTTACTGGAACCGTGGGCCGTGGAACCTATGTCGCGTCAGATGCCGTGACGAATACATCAATGGTATCATTTGAGCCGGAGATGCCTGGATTGTTGGATCTGGGATTGGTTTCGCAGCTTTCGTGTTTGGATCCGGACATCACTGAAGGTTTTCGTCGTATTGCACGACGGAAAGACCCTGCGGCATTCATGCGGTATACAGACCCGCGCGGTCTTCCCGAACATCGAGCGGCCGGAGCTCTTTGGGCCTCACGGTATGGCCTGGAAGTCGAAGCTGAGGATATTATTGTTTGCAGTGGGTCTCAGCATGGATTGACGTGCTGTATGAGCGGGCTGCTCAGACCTGGTGATCGCATTGCAACGGATGCCTTAACCTATCCGGGGATGAAGACGCTTGCTTCCATGCTCGGCATGCGCTTGGTACCCATCGCCATGGATGAGCATGGCATGATTCCGGAGAGTTTAGATGTGGCGTGTCGTCGTGACGATATCAAAGCGGTGTATCTCATGCCCGATGTGCATAATCCGACGACGGCGACCATTCCGGAATCCCGACGAGACCGTATTGCTCATCTTGCTGAGGTACATGATCTGCTCATCATTGAAGATGATGCTTATGCGCTGACTGGGACGGGTGGGCAAACACCGATTACGGCTCGTGTACGTCAACGTGGAGTGTTTGTGGCGGGGATATCCAAATCGTTCGCAGCAGGATTACGCGTGTCGTTTCTGGTTGTTCCGAAACGACATCTCAAACCTTTGGCGCAGGCCGTGCTCAATACAATTTGGATGAGCCCGGCTCTGAATGCCGAGTTGGTTTCCATGTGGATTCTGGATGGAACGGCAGATGCGGTCGTGAAGCGCAAACAGGCCGAGGGAGCACAGTGTTTTCAGGTCGCCAGCAATGCCTTGAAGGAGTTGCGTTTTCAGGGAAAGCCCAATGGTTTTTTTATCTGGTTGGAATTGCCTGAAAGATGGACCGGACAGATGTTGGAACGAGCTGCACGTCGCGCCGGAATCAGTATTTTCGGAGCCGAAAAGTTTGCCGTGGGACAAACTTCTCCTCCTCCAGCGGCTCGTATTTCGCTCACAGGCATTGAAGACTTCACAACACTTCACAACGCCCTCACAACTTTACGTGAGATATTGCGTCCCCATCCGTAAAGCAGAAACGCGACGTGTCATGCGTCGCGTTTTTAAATGAAGCAATATTCCCAGAGCTTCTTGATAGTATCGTTTATTCCCTGTCTGTGCCTTGATGCTCTTCGTCTTCTTTGTAGGGAAGTAATTCATTCAATGCCTCGATGTGTTCACGTTCGAGCGAATTCACTTTGTCCATATTGATGCGCATGATTTCACGCATTCTTGAATCCAAGAGTAAGTGGGCGGAATAATTTGTTGTGGAGAGAAAACCACGTAATGTCTTGTGTTCGCCTCCCATGCCCGGATCAAAAGTATGTAAGCCGTTGGCAATGGCCCATTCTATCGGGGTGTAATAACATACCTCGAAATGCAGGAAGGGAATATGTTCGAATGTGCCCCAATATCGACCATACAAGATACCATTCTTATGCGCGAGCAAAGCCATGGCGATAGGGCGAGCGTTATTGTTTTGTCGGGCAACAACAAAGAGGAGGTGACGTCTTACTGGTCCAAGAAGCCCGTCAAAAAATTTTTTTGTGAGAAATTTACAGCTAAATCGGCCGAATTTATCGTTCGTATTGACATAGACCTCATACATCCAATCCAGAACTTCGGGAGTAATCTCATCTCCCTGAAGAACTTGCGTCGTTATTCCTGCGTTGAGTAGGCTTTTTCGTTCTCGCCGTATGGTCTTGCGTCGATTCGGCTTGAGATTGGATAAAAAGTCGTCGAAATGACCGTAGTTGGCGTTCTTCCAGACGAACCCTTGATGCTCCCATAAACTATAGCCCCGACTTTCGAGTTCAGGTTTCCATGCAGGGTCAATAAAGTTGAACGCCAAAGAGTGAAGTGCATTGTGTTCGCTGAAGTCGGCCAGTGTCGCAAAAAGCGCTTCTTGCAGAAGATGTTGATTAAAGGTTGGATCCGTCAGGAACGTGTACCCCGCTGCTGGTGTAAACGGACTCATACCAACAAGTTTTGGATAATACGGCAACCCCAGGCGGAGCGCGACGTTGGCCCATATCTGATCAAAAACGAATTCACCGGTGCTATCAAAGCGCAGATAGAGGGGGGCCGCTGCAATAATATGATCTTGGTGGCTTAATGTCAGGTGCAGCGGAAGCCAGCCGGTGTCCTGATTGGCACTCCCTGAATCCTCAAGCAGGTGAAGCCAGTCCCATTCGAGGAATGGCGAGACTGAAGGGCCGCAAAGGCGGTCCCAGTCGGTGCGATCAATATCGGAAATGGAGCGATGCCAGACCGCGTTGACGGTTTCGGGAATTGTTGGTCTGGGGTGGGTCATGATTCCTTCGGAGGTGTTTGAGCTGCAAGTGTTTGCACTTGATTGCGGCCGTTTTGTTTTGCGAGGTAGAGCGCTTCGTCGGCATTTTTCAAAAGTTGTTCAGATGAGTCGGTGGAGTGCGGCACAAGCGATTCCGCCCCAAGGCTGATGGTGACGAAGTCGGCAGCTGTGGAGGCTGCATGAGGGATATGTTCTTCAAAAACGGATTGACGCATGGCGTCGGCCAATGCCATCGTGCCATCGAGTGGTGTTCCTGGGACAACCGCGACGAATTCTTCGCCGCCATAGCGTGCCACAAAATCTGCCGGACGTTTGAGACTTCGGGAAAGCACTCTGGCGACGCGGCGAAGACATTCATCGCCAGCGGCATGTCCATAAGTGTCATTGAAATGCTTGAAGAAGTCAATGTCGATGAGAATAACACCAAGAGGTGTGCCATCTCGTCTGGCGCGTTGAAATTCCATATCGAGGACTTCGTCGAATCGACGTCTATTCGGAATGTCGGTCAATCCGTCAACGGACGCAAGCCGCTCCAACAAGTCGCTTTTTTCTTTGAGTCGAAGGTGGGTCCGAACGCGGGCCAGGACAATCGGCAAACGAAACGGTTTGGTGATGTAGTCGACAGCCCCGAGATTGAGACCTTGTTCCTCGTCTTCCTCATCGTCTTTGGCGGTAATAAAAATAACGGGGATAGAGGAGAGGTGCGGATCTTCTTTCAATCGACGACAGACCTCGTACCCGTTGATTCCAGGCATCATGATATCGAGTAAAATGAGATCAGGCGATTGCGCCGCAGCAACCTCAAGTCCTTTTTCGCCGTTTGTAGCGACCAAGACGTCATAGAGTCCACGGAGGGCCGTGCCAAGAATTCGTATACTTGAGGTGGAGTCATCTATGATCAGTATCTTACGCGGCCGGCTCATCATGTGTTCCTATGCTTGTCGTGCTGAATTGAATAAAGAGCGCAGTAAGGTCGTCTTCGAAGCGCGGGGTGCTCTTGGCGTCTGCAGCCACAATACCGGGAACATCGTTTGCATGATGCAATGCATTCTTGGAGAGTTCGTTCTCAATGCGCTGAACAAAGCGGTTCGCTCCGTAGAGTTCTTCTGGCGCAATGAACCACTCATAAATTCCATCGGTATAGAGAAATAAAGAAAATGTCTCTCCTGGCTGTATGGCCTGGGCTTCAAATTCGGCTTCAAAGAGTCCGAGCATGGCGGTCTGACTCTCAAGATGGACAAAGTCGTTCGTGCTGGTCCGAAGAATTCCCGGACAATGCCCGGCATTGATGAAATCAATATATCCCGTATCCGTATGGATATCGGCCGCAATCATCGTGACGAAATCCCCCTCCTCTCCCACAGAATCGAGCAATTGGCGATTAATGATGTCGGCAATGTCGGCCAATCCCATGCGTGTCGTTCGACTTGCATGAAAAACAGATCGCACAAGACCGACAATGAACGCTGCTCGGGCACCGTGCCCGGATACATCGGCCACCACAAGACGAAGACGGTCATCCATGCGGAAGAAGTCGTAATAGTCGCCACTGGCTTTGCCGGATGGACGGTACATCCCCGAAATAATCGTATGATCATCTCGGTAATCCGAGTTGGGCATAAGCTTTTTTTGCAACGCCGCCATTTTGTCCATTTCCGTCGACAGTTGATTGTAGGCGGTTTGGACTTCACGTCGAGCTTCGAGCAACGCCATGTGATTGGCAACTCGGGCTTTGACAATAGGAAGACTAATAGGCTTGGTGATATAATCAACAGCTCTGAGCTTGAGCCCGACTTCTTCGTCTTTTTCCTCATCTTTTGCTGTAACAAAAATAACCGGGATGGACTGGGTATTTTCATTGGCCTGAAGGCGTTGCATTACTTCATAGCCGTCCATTTGAGGCATCATGACGTCAAGAAGAATAAGGTCGGGTGGAGTAGAGGAAAAAGCGATATCGAGTGCTTTTTGTCCTGACGTCGCGACATTAATTTCGTAGTCGGCACGCAGTGCTTCTCCGAGCATACGAATATTTTGAGGCATATCGTCAACAATGAGTACCCGGCGGCGATCGGTCATGATGTTGGGCGTCCCATAGCGCCTGGGCTAAGGTCAAATTCGTTTATAAGTTGCGTGATCAGGCTTTGCGCTTTTTCAAAGTCGAACTCGTCAATGGCACTGTGGAGTTCATCCAAACGTTTATCGGCCAAGCCTGCCATGCTGTTCTTGAACTCAACAAATGCAGATTCAGCATCAAAACTGTTCTCCGCAAGCAGGCTGGACAAGTGAGCTGCTTTTTTCCCTGCCTGCGTTCGATCCATTTCGCTTTCTGTGGAAACGTCCGAAGTTGTTTCGGGGCAAAAGCGGTGTATTCCTTCTATAACAGATTCGAGAGCTTGGGTAAATCCGGCGAATGCTTCGGGGGGAATGGTCTGTTCTTCTTTCAGGCGGAGTTCGAGATCTCTTGCCTCAATGGACAATTTTTTTGCCGCAATATTGCCAGCAACACCTTTGACTGTATGGAGCAGACGTAAAGCCGTGGTTATGTCACCGGAAGCAAGATGTGTATTCAAATCTGTACCTGCTGATTCGTGATGACGAACGAAATCCCACAACAGCTTGCGATACAATGATGCATTGCCAGCGACGCGGGTAAGCCCCGATGAAATATCGATGCCGGGCAAGCTGTCGGGCAGGACGATGTTCTTCTGCGTTCGATCTGAGGGGCGGTAGATGGTTTTGTTCCTGGGAAGAATCCACTTCGTCAGGGTCTTAAACAGGATGCTCGGATCAATTGGTTTTGTAATATGCTCATTCATACCGGATTTGAGGCTTTTCTCACGGTCGCCGACAAGCGCATGAGCGGTCATGGCAATGATAGGAATATCCACAAGCTTCAATTGGTTTCGTATGGCACGTGTTGCCTCGTACCCATCCATTCCCGGCATCTGGACATCCATAAGTACAATATCAAATGTGGTGCTCTTGAGGAGCTGGATGGCGGCTTTGCCGCTATCGGCCAAAGTGACCACAAAGCCTTCATTTTCAAGAAGTTCCTGCGCTACTTGCTGATTTATGGGATTGTCTTCAACAACGAGAATCGTTGCCTCGCGAATACGCCTCAATGCAGTTTCAAGGTCGGTATCAGGTTGAGGAGAGTCTAAAATGAGAGTTTGTTCGTGAAGGGTTTGTGTCAAAGTGTCATATAACAACGAGCGATGCACGGGTTTGACAAGAACGGTGTCGACCCCGGCCTGTTGTGCTTGGGGAATAATATCGATGTGTTCATTGGTCGTGAGGAGTACAATTTTTGTGTCTGTGAATGCTGGATCACGCCGGATGGTGTGGACGAGTTCGAGTGTATTGATATCAGATGTCTGACTATCAATGAAAATAAATGTATACGTTGGTCCTTCTGTGTAGAGTAAACGGAGCGCTTCTTTTTCTGAAGCACAACTTGTTACGCTGAAGCAGAGTGATTCGAGGTCACGGGTCAGGATTTGACGGGCTGTCATGTTGTCATCCACAACGAGGGTACGCTTTCCAAGAAAATGGGAACATAAGTTCCGTACGGTCTCACCCTGGTTTGTGGGGCGGTCTAAAACAATCGTGAAATGAAATGCACTGCCTTGTCCCGGAATGGAGTGGACCCATATTTCTCCCCCCATCAACTCGACGAGTCGTTTGCTGATGGTCAGTCCGAGTCCTGTTCCTCCATATTTGCGTGTGGTGGATTCATCAGCCTGAGTAAACGACTCGAATAAGCGTTGAATTTGTTTTTCTGTCAACCCGACTCCTGTGTCTTGCACACAGAATTCCAATGTGACGCGACTATTGGTCGCTTGCTTCATCCCGACAGACACCATGACTTCCCCTGAGTCCGTGAATTTGACTGCATTAGCCGTCAGATTGAGGAGAACTTGGCTGAGCCGGAGCGGATCCCCAGTCAGTTGTCGCGGAACATCGGGAGCCGTCGAAATAATAAATTCGAGGCCTTTTTGTTCGGCGCTCAGGCCGGCAACGTTGGCGAGATCGGCCATTGTGGTGTCGAGATTGAAGTTCGTATGTTCGAGAACAAGTTTTCCCGCTTCGATTTTCGAGAAGTCGAGGATGTCGTTGATGATGCCCAACAGGGCTTTCGCTGAGTTTTGTACTTTGATGATATAGCCGTGTTGCTGTGCATCGAGAGACGTTTGCAGCGCAAGGTGAGACAAGCCGATAATAGCGTTCATCGGTGTGCGAATTTCGTGGCTCATTCGCGCAAGAAAGTCGCTTTTGGCTCGACTGGCTTGCGTGGCCTCTTCCGTCGCCAGGCGCAATCGTTCTTCAAGGTTCTTTCTTGCAGTGATGTCTTGGATGATGCCAATCATACGCAAAGGCGCGCCGTTCTCGTCACGTTCGACCACTCGACCACGAGCAAGAATCCATATCTGTTCACCACTTTTGGTCGGGGCGCGATATTCTGCTTCGTAGAGTTCGGTTGCGTCGGGACGGTGACTTTTTTCGAGTCGTACCATAACACCTGACATATCTTCAGGATGAACGGTTTTTTCCCATGTCGAGACATGTGGAGGCAATTCATCTCTGGTATACCCGAGAATAGCCGCCCATTTGTCATCTATATAGAGATCTCCTGTGATCACGTTCCAATCCCACAGGCCCGAGTCCGATGAGACAAGAGCGAGTTCCAAACGTCTCTTGAGTTCTTCAAGCTGGTGCTCGGCAACTTTTCGGTCGTTCACGTCCTGCAATGTTCCGGAAACTTTCACAACATGACCATGATTGGTTTCCGCCGCTCCCATCGCCCGAACATATTTTCGTGTGCCGGATGCCGTCAGGAGTTCGAGTTCGAGATTGTATGGAGTTCCGTCGTTGAGGCAGGCTTTAAACGCATTCTGTATAATGTCTCGATATTCCGGAGGGTAGAATGCCGCGGCTTGTTCTATGGACACTGTTGTGCCGATAGGAAGTTCGTGAATGGTATACACTTGGTCTGTCCAGGTGAGCGTGCCGGTGGCCACGTCGTATTGCCAGCCTCCAACCATGGCGATATCTTGCGTAGCGCGTAAGAGTTCCCGACTTTCTCGAAGGGCTTCTTCAACTCTTTTTGTCTCGGTGATATCCATATGTGTCCCTACAGCACGGTGAGGGCGTCCCAGGGAATCGCGTTCGACCACTTTGCCCATGGAAAGAATCCATTTCCAAATACCCTCTTTGGATTTCATACGGTATTCGGCACGAAAAACAGGTGTTTCCCCGTTTAAATGCATATTGAGACCTGCTTTTACTTCTGCCAGGTCATCATGATGGATTAACTGCAACCAGTGTATAAAAAACGGGGTGATTTCCTTTCGATCATAGCCGAGCATGCCGGTCCATTGATCATTGAAATAAAGTTCACCGGTCGTGATATTCCAATCCCAAAGCCCGAGACCACCACCCTCCAGTGCGAGATCAAGACGTTCCTGACTGGTGCGTAATTGTTGTTCGATGGCTTTGCGTTCTGTAATATCGCGAACATTGCCGACAGCGTACCATTTCCCTTCGAAGTGGAACGATGCCACTGCGCGTTCGATTTGCACTCGTGAACCATCTTTTCGTAGTGCTTCGAACTCGAGTACATTCCCAATGGCTTCACCGCGTCCAGATTCTGAAAAATGGCGTAATCCCTTTCGTGCTTGTGATCTCTGTTCTGGAAGTGCGACCATATTATGGACATCTTTTCCCAGTGCTTCTTCGGCACTGTAGCCGAAAAGGGCTTCTGCAGCGCTATTCCAATACAGTATGTTTCCAGAGGCATTGATGAGTACCTGGGCGTCATGGGATGCTTCACTCATGGCTTCGAAGCGTGCGGCCGACTCCCTCACCGCAAGCATGGCTTTGTGCTGTTCACTAATATCGATGGCAACGCCGATGAATCCAGTCAGCAATTGGTTTTCATCGTAGATAGGGGAGACAACAAAATTGACAGGGATGTGTTTCCCGTCTTTCGATATAAGAATACGGTCTCCTGCGTCTTGCCTCCCTTGTTTGGCGAAATGGA
The DNA here is from genome assembly GCF_000429305.1 of Desulfovibrio inopinatus DSM 10711. Taxonomy (NCBI): domain Bacteria; kingdom Pseudomonadati; phylum Thermodesulfobacteriota; class Desulfovibrionia; order Desulfovibrionales; family Desulfovibrionaceae; genus Desulfovibrio; species Desulfovibrio inopinatus. The sequence continues at coordinate 119,254 of NZ_KE386881.1, read as the reverse complement.
TTAGTGCTTCAAATGGGGAGGGGAGGCGACCGGTCTCCGCTTTAATACTCAACGCTAGTTCTTCAGTTTCTTGTGGATCATGGAAGATCACCGGTGTCATCTTGTCGACGAGTTCTTCAGCGCGGTAGCCGAGAAGAATTTCGGCTCCACGACTAACAAAACGGATAATACCAGTTACGTCGGTGACGATAACACCCACACGATCAGCCGCGTCAAGAAAAGTAAGCAGGCGGGCACGTTCTGTTGCGGCTTCTTCTTGGGCTTGCGCTCGTTTTGCAGCTTCCTGCGCCAGGTTGCTATTGAGTTGTGTCAGTTTTTGTGCGTGTTCCTTGGCTCGACGTTCTGAGCGTAAGCGACTGTCCCAGGCGGAGACGGCAAAGCAGGTCAGTAATATGAGAACAATAGAACCAGCGCCAAGCAATATAAAAAAGCGGTTTATAAGTGGGAGCAAATGCTCGGATAATGCAGGCGGAGGAATGACCGCCGTGAGCAGTAAATTATTGGATGATTCCGTGACAATATGAAAGTCGGAACGCATGCGGTCGGCGAGGTGAGCAATATGGATAGTTTGGTAACTCAAGAGTCCATTCTCTGTCACAACAGAACCTGATTCGGAAGAACGGGCGTCTTGCCATATTTGGGGAAATGTATCTTGATACTTTGGAGGATGCTGTGCTGGAGATGTGTTGTCGCCTGATGATACTTTGGGAGGAACGATCCACTCTCCTTGCTCATTGGCTAATGAGACAAACCATGATGATAGCTGAGAAGGAAGAGGAAGTTGGTTGAGAAAGATTGAAGCATTGTATTCCAAGACGAGAAGTCCAAAAAATTTGTCAGAGATATCATAGACTTTGGTAATAAGTTGAAAACCTGGCTGCGGAGCAACGCGATGGTCGTTGGGCCCAATATTGTCTACATCCTCAATACTGATTTCCCCTCGAGTAAGTTTCATGCCTTTTTGGAAATACAGCTCTGCAGAAACGTTGAGAGGTTTATCCAGTGCGTCTATATCGCCATTTGTAATGGAAATCACTTCCTCGCCATTCGGTCGTATGAGATGGATATGTTGGTACGAAAGTGTGCTGTAATAGAGTTGTGAAAGGTTGTTTTCAAGTCGCGACTGAGCGTATGGGGTTTGTGCCGCAAGAAAGAGTTGCATGTCGTACATATTGGGCAGGAACTGAATTTCGGAAAACGCCGTGAGAAAGAGGGTTTCTATATTGGATTTTTCTATTGCAAGCGTCGCATTGTTTGATGAAATCAGGAATGCGATTGCGTTGCGCCGCTCTTTATTAAGGTCGACAACAAGAATGATACTGTAGAGAAGGATAAGGATAATCGATATCGCGCTTCCCAAAAACAGAAAACGCCGACTGATGAAAGACAGGGAAGGCGATTTGTGTGAAAATAGCGGGGCGGTATTCACGTGTTATCCTGCATTCCCGGCAGAGGCCGGTTATGGGAACGTCATATTTTGTGATGCTCACATATTGCAACGGTAATAAACATGACGACGCTAAATGCATCGTATGCTTCACTCCGATTACACTTGCATACCACAATATATTCTTGCTGGCACGTATTGAATGCGGTCCATGGAAGCCCCTTGACGAAGAGCAATATGTCGTACGCTTACGAACGCCGTCAGGGGGTGAAGGAATCGGCCGAACCGAAGTACGTGATTGTTTTCATGCCGCTTGAAATGAATTCAAAGTAGCTGACACCGGTGTTGTTTTTTTTCATGGATGGAGGGAGCGGTGCCCAGTCGATAATTTTGACGTATCCGCCACCGGTTGTGTCGTAAAAGATATGAAAGACCCCGCTGACAACGTGCGACAGAGGTTTGTTGCCTCGACTGGCCCATAAATATTGACCGTCACTTTTGATGATCTTGAGTCTGAAGTCTTGGCTTTGCGTCGCGTCAAGGGCATCAAGCCGTGCCTCTGTCGCGCTGGCGCTTGCTTTTTGGGAGGGCAGGCCGTCTATGACAATGTTTTGGGCCGCTGCCGTATGTACGATGAGGCAGAGGGGCAAAACGATAACGCCGACCAAGCACAGGGTGAGGAAAAATCGACGTGTCATGAAACCTCCATTATCGGGTGGTTATGACGCCGGGATAACGCTCCTCGACGACGGTATTGAACTCTTCTTCCAGGCAGGTGTAGGACTCGGTGAGCAAAGGAGAGTATTCGAACTCGATGGTAAGCGTGTTGGAAAGCATGGATTTGTAGACCGTGAGATTGACATGGTCGAAGTACCAGAAGTACATGCCCTTGGCCGCCTTCATCCCGTAAGGCCGTCCATACTTGCTGATGAGCTTCCGGATAAGCGCGTTGTAACTGGTATCGGTGTCCTTGCATTCAATCAGAACGCCAAAAAATTTATCTTTGACAAATTTATATATAACCCGAGTCGTTTTTACTCCATGGAAGGACGTTATGGGATCTTTTTTGACAAACAAGCCAACACACCGGGATTCTGGACTTTTCGCGCCGAGGAGTTCCGAGCGAGTGATTGGTGTGAGTTGTGCTGTGTGGGGGGCAGGATCTCCGAAGCGAAAGCCTCCGAAACCGTGGGGTTCGGCAAAACAGACGCCATGCGTCATGAGTATTCCGACCAGCACGAAGACCAAAGTAAGACAAATCCGCATAGTTTCTCCTTAACAAGACCTTATCAGGCTCCTTGGCCTTGTATGTATCTATTGGGTCTTAACCGGTCAATCTGCTTATGTTGACAATTGCGGGCGGCCATGACAGCAATTTTCTTTCACGATAACCTGAAGAGAGCGTTTTAAACCGACCAACGGCGTACGCTGTTGGTCGTTTGTATGACGTGTGGGCCACAAAGGGCAACCATGAACTATTTCAATACGGTTGGCGGGATGAAGCCAATTTCGCTTGCTGGCCAACGTGCACGTGAGGCGGCCAAAAAAGCGATCGAATTCCTTCTTGTTCGGCAGCAGCGGGAGGGATGCTGGGTTTTTGACCTTGAAGCCGATGTCACTATTCCCGCTGAATATGTCATGTTGCAACGGTTTCTCGGGCGTGATCCCGGAGACGACTTTCGGCGTCGGGTACGGAATTACCTGCTTGCCAAACAAATGCCGGATGGTGGGTGGCCGCTCTTTGATGTCGATGGCCCGGCGGACGTCAGTGCGTCCGTGAAAGCCTATTTTGCTCTCAAACTTATGGGGGAAGACCAGAATGCTCCGCATATGGTGCGTGCAAGGCAGTGTATTCTGAGTCTGGGCGGAGCTGCTGCTGTTAATGTGTTTACCCGCATTACGCTCGCACTTTTTGGACAAATCCCTTGGCATACCGCTCCAGCGATGCCTGTGGAAATTGTCTTGTTGCCGCGTTGGTTCTTTTTTCACCTGTCCAAGGTTTCCTACTGGTCGCGTACAGTTATGGTTCCGCTGCTGTTGTTGTATGCAAAACAGCCAATTTGTCAGTTGGAACCGCGAGAATGTCTTTTTGAATTGTTTGTCAAACCCGCTACAAAAATCGTTCATATCGACGGTTTCGTTCCACAAAGCTCACGGAAAAACCTCTTCATTCTTCTCGACCGTACGTTGAAACGCGTCATGCATCGTTTGCCGAAAAAGCTGCATGAAAAAGCTGTGGCCATGGCCCTTATCTGGACTCGCGAGCGTATGCAGGGAGCAGGCGGCATCGGTGCCATTTATCCGGCCATGGCCAATGCGGTGATGGCTCTTCGGGTGTATGGAGCATCGGATGACGATCCTGATTTCGTCCGTGGCATGAAGGCGCTGGACGATCTCATGCTCGGTAAAATCGATATTGGGAAAGGCAATGCTGGCGGACCATCTGCTTGTGTCATCTCTGGGGCGGAACTCTCTGCTGCACCGGAACTTGACCCCAGTCAGGTTGCCGACCAGGCTTCGTCTCTTCTCTGCGCGACGTGCCAACCCTGTGTCTCTCCTATTTGGGATACGTGTCTATCGTTGTCTGCATTGTGTGAATCCGGTCTTGGACCAGGTCACGCAGCCGTGGATGTAGGGGTACGATGGCTTTTTGATCAACAGATTTTTACGCCGGGAGACTGGTCACAAACGTTGCCACACATTGAACCGGGAGGCTTTGCCTTTCAATTCGAGAATAATCTGTATCCCGATGTCGATGATACTTCCATGGTTGTCATGGCTTTGCTCCGGGCGAAGAGTCTTGACGATGCATTTTACCGGGAACGTTTGGTTCGTGCGGTCCGATGGACCGTTGCAATGCAGAATTCAGACGGAGGGTGGGCTGCTTTTGATATCGACAACGACGCATTGTATCTTAACGATATTCCTTTTGCCGATCACGGCGCGCTATTGGACCCGAGTACGTCCGATTTGACCGGTCGTTGTATCGAAATGCTCGGTATGCTTGGGTATGGTCCTGATTTCAAACCTGTTGCCCGCGGTATCGCCTTTCTGAAAAAAGAACAGGAACCCTGTGGTGGGTGGTTTGGACGCTGGGGCGTCAATTATTTATACGGAACCTGGTCGGTGCTGGCCGGACTTGCTTCGGCCGGAGAGGATATGCAGGCCGATTATATACGACATGCTGTCGCCTGGCTGAAAAGTTGCCAGAATCCGGATGGCGGCTTCGGCGAAACATGCTTGAGCTACAATGATCCGTCCTTGGCCGGAAAAGGAGACAGCACGCCTTCGCAAACCGCGTGGGGGCTTCTGGGCCTGCTTGCAGCGGGAGAAGTAAACAGTCAGACGGTGAGTCGGGCCGTCAATTATCTCGTCACTCGTCAAAAGCGTAACGGGACTTGGGACGAGCTCCATTATACGGGCACAGGATTTCCTCGGGTTTTTTATCTTCGGTATCATGGATACCGACACTATTTTCCGCTGTGGGCGCTCTCCGTCTATCGACGGTTATGCGATGGCGAACCGACGCGGCAGGCTGAGGTTCGCGTCACTGATTTTGAATCTTACGCATGCCTTGGTGGTTTGTAGCCGAAACGCGGCTCGCGAAATCCGTGAAGCGGGCAATATTCATCGACGACGAAAAGTGACACTCCGGTGATACCTTTCTTCCCGCCAATATAGCCTTTTCCATGATGATTTTCATATACAGGACACGTACAGCCCATGTGTATGGCTTCATACGATCCAGGGTTGGGCTTGCCTTGTGTGGGGAATTTGCGTTCACTTCCTGCTGGCATGGTCTTCGCTCCTGTCACACTCTGCGACATTGAAGCCGCGTTGTTATAAACTCAATTTATACACCGTTATTCCTTCTTGACGAATTGCTTCAAAAATGAATTCCGTCTCTCCTCGAACAAACCGCATGAATGCAGAGTGTGCTTCTTTGGATGTGGCGACAACTTTAAAACCTTTGTCAATAAGCGCTTTATAATAGAATTTTGCCACGTCGTCGATTGACGCGCTAACGTGGAGCGTTGCTTCGGTGGCTTTGGGGAACGTGAAAACTTGTTCTACCGTCGATCCCGGGTATGGTTTTAAATAATTTGAAAATCGCTCTGGAAACGAGGCCTGCGCCCAAACGTTGGATGCAAAAAACACACACAATATGAGTGAGCCGATACGAAATCTTGCCATGTGATCCTCCAGTTTTTCAGCGAAATTGTTTTTTTGAGTATTTCCCGCTTGCTCTCCGCTCACGTGTGACAAACGCATCACGCACATGGAAACGTCGCACAAATGAGAGGACATGACGTTGTCGGACATGTTGTGGTGCCCTTGGTGGTTTAAACCAGACACAACGGGGCTATATGTGCTCTTCTTGCGTTGCCCCGAGGATTTCTTTACTGCTTTGAGGCTTTTTACTGAAGGAGTATATTTTGAGCAGTGTTCTTCTTTGGCTTTGTGGACTCAGTATTGTCGTTCTTGGTGTTCTTTTTGCCAACGGCCGACGGCATGTACTCCAAGGCATGGATTGGTCTTGGCCCAGCCGAGAATGGAGCAATCCTCCGGCTGTGGCAATGAGCATCCCGTTAACCGGAAATTCGCCCGAAATGCGCAAGGCACTGGCGACGCTTCTTGACCAGGACTATCCTGCTTTGCGATATGTTTTCGTTACCAAAGACGAAACCGATCCGGCAACTGCACTTGTTGCCGAATTGATCGCCGGTCGTGATGATGCGGAACTCATCCACAGTGGACCGGCAACGACATGTGGTCAGAAAAATCACAACCAGCTCGCCGCTGTGGCTCATTTAGGAACGTGGCCCGAAATATTTGTCTTTTGCGACAGTACCCACGATGCACCACGGTATCTTGTTTCATGCCTTGTCGCTCCTATCGTCGAAGGAAAGGCCGTGTTGACAAGCGGATACCACCGTATCATTCCGCGTGACTTCTCGGTCGCAACGATGGGCATGTTGTTTTCCACATTGGCTATTCATCTTTTGCAGTCGTTCCGCTTTCTGAGTCAACCCTGGGGTGGCGCTATGGCGGTGACACGACGCGTTTTCGAAGAACACGACGTGGCACAAGTGTGGTCGACCAATATTGTCGATGATTTTTCCATGGGGCCGCATTTGTTGAAAAAAGGCATTCGCTGTCTCGGCGTGGCCGATGCGGCGTTGAAGACCTCGTTTTCCAGTAAAGGCATGAAAGCATGGGATGACTGGCTGACGCGGCAACTTTTTTATCTGAAGTTTTGCACGCCAGTGGAGTGGGTGCTCGGCATTTTTTTGGTTGTGGCGTTTAGTGGGCCGGTCGTTCTGTCTCTGCTGTGTCTTTTTGCCGGAATGTTCGGTGTTGCTTCAACCGGTACGGTTGACGCCGCCCTCGTCAGCCTCGTCTCAACCGCCAGCATAGGAGCTATATACCGCGTTCTTGCTCCTGTTCCGATTCCGATGTTTCGTTGGCTTCTTGGATTTTATACGATTTTGATCATGGTTGGTTGGTGCTATCTTCGAACATGGACAACCAACATTATGGCGTGGCGCGGCATTGCATACCGTGTCGGCTTTGGCGGCGTGGTCAAAGAAATTTTTCATACTTCACCGCGAGAATGATGCGCGTCACAGGTCGTGATATTTGAGCAGGACATGGAGTCGCTGACGCGATAGACCGGCAATTTCAGCGGCACGTGATACGTTATGCCCGGTGTGTTGCATAAGGCGCATGAGATACGCTTTGTCCATGGCATCGCGGTATACCTTGATAGGATCTGGAGCATCGAGGTTTTGCGGTGCAGGCTGTTGCGTCAGACGTGCACGAATGGCCTTTGTTCTCAGCCAGTCGGGCAAGTGGCGAGCGAATAGGGTTGGCTCGTTGGTTGCGCGGAGAACCGCCTGGTCAACGACAGCAAACAATTCGCGAACGTTGCCGGGCCAACTATGAACGCTGAGCGTGTCAAAGAGGTCTGCGGCGACCTGTTTGACTGTTGCTCTGCGTTGTCGTGCATGTTCGGCTAAACGATGCCGGACAAGTTCTGGAATATCTTCCATACGATCACGGAGACAGGGGAGTTCGATGACTACGCCGGCCAATCGATATAAAAGATCCCTACGGAAGTGTCCGGACCGTACCATGGTTTCAAGACGTTGATTCGTGGCGGCAATCAGTCTGAAATTGCTGTTGACTTCTGTCTGGCCTCCAAGAGGGCGGTAACGTTTTTCCTGCAACACCCGTAAAAACGTTTTTTGTCCTGAGAGAGGTAATTCGCCGATTTCATCGAGAAAAAGGGTTCCTTTGTCAGCGAGCCCAACGAGTCCGGTACGGGAGACGGACGCTCCGGTAAACGCGCCACGTGTGTGACCGAAAAGCTCACTTTCAAGGAGATTGTCTGGAATGGCAGCACAATCCACGACAACAAAGGGCAATGAAGAGCGGGAACTGATGCGGTGCAACGCGTGAGCGAATAATTCTTTCCCTGTTCCGGTTTCGCCGAAAAGTAAAACCGGTGCATCGCTCCATCCTGCTTCTGCAAGACGATCCAAACATGCAAGCAGAGCCGGTGCATTCCCGACAATGCCATGTCGTTCTCGCGGGCGATCCGGTTGACTGCGGTGTTGCGTCCGGTATTCTAGTGCTCGAGTAAGGCATAACCGCATTTTATCCAGAGAAAATGGTTTTTCCAGGTAGTCCCATACACCACTCGAAATTGCCAGAGCGGCTCCATCCGGGTCGCCTTTCCCTGTCATAATGATAATTTCCGGGGCATTGACCGGAGAGCGTAACGCTTCCACGGCATCAAGGCCGCTGCCGTCCGGAAGTCCGACATCAAGAAAAATAATATCGAAACCGGCTTGGGCTATATGGAAGCCGGCTTGCAAAGTCTCGGCGTGCTCAACTGTGTATCCGAGTCCGGACAGTTGTCGTCTCAGCGATGCGGCGAAAAGTGGATCGTCGTCAATAAGGAGAATCCGTGTCATAGTATTTGCGGGGAATGGACGGGGCTTTTTACAACGTTGGCTGCAATCGTTGTCCCCAGCTCGGTCATGGTGAGTGGTTTATTGAGGATGGCAGAGACACCAACATTTCGAGCATCCTCGTGGTTGACGAGATCCTCATACCCCGTACAGAGAATAACGGGAATATCCGGCCGTTTTGCAAGGATGCTTTGGGCAAGATCAAGACCTGACTTGCCGGGCATGGAGTGGTCGGTGATAATCAGATCGTATTCATGCGGTGCGTGCGTAAACATGGATTCGGCCTCAAATGCTGAGTTGACACCAGTAACCGTGTGCCCGAGAAGACCGAGAGCACGCGTCAAAGATTCTGCAATGGGGACTTCATCGTCGACAACCAAAATGCGCGCGGGTTCCGTGGTGACGTGAGGTTGCTCGGCAGGTGTTGGGGTGAGTGTATTTTCGATAATAGGAAAGCGAACGACAACACATGTCCCCTGAGATGGCTGTGATTCAATGGAAATAGCGCCGGAATGTGATGTCACGATACCGTGGACAATGGCCAACCCTAATCCTGTTCCCTCGCCAGCTTTTTTTGTGGTGAAAAAGGGGTCGAAAACTCGTGAGAGGTATTCCGGAGCAATGCCACACCCTGCGTCGGTAACGGAGAGGACAAGGGTGGTGTTCTCTCGGCATAACGACACTGTGAGTTCTCCTCCTTTCGGCGTCATTGATTGGATGGCGTTTGTACAGAGGTTCATGACAAGTTGATGAATTTGCGTAGGATCAGCTTGAACACATGCATTTTCGGCATCAAACATGGTTTTGAGACGGATCGTCGCGGGAGTGGCAGCGCGAAGGAGCTTGAGGGCTTCTTTGAGGATGGATTGAAGAACCAAAGGCTGCCGTTCTTCCTCTGTTCGTCGGCAAAAGGTCAGTATGTTTTTTACCAGATCAGCACCTCGTAGGCTGCCGGTGACGATATCCTGTAAGCATTCGACAATGATCGTTTGGCTTTGTTGACTTAAAAGCAATGCGGTTTCGGCGTTGACGAGAATGGCTGCTAAAATATTGTTGAAATCGTGTGCAATACCGCCCGCTAATGTGCCCATGGCTTCCATTTTCTGAGCATGGCGAAGTTGCTGCTCCAATGCGACTTCTCGTGTGACATCGCGGAGTAAACAGACTCGATTGACGGTTTGTCCCATATCGTCTTTGATCGGCGACACTGTGGCATCGGCATAATATAAGGTGTTGTCTTTTTTCTTTGCGCGGAGTCGTCCAGACCACGTTATTTCATCGTATGCCGCTTGCTTGATGGCGCGTGATGCCGTGTCGTTTTCATTCAAAAGAAATTTCGGTGTGCGCCCAATCGTTTCGTCCGGGCCAAATCCGGTGATTTGAGAAAACGCCGGGTTGACGTATTCAATCTTCCAGTCGGGATTCAAAATGAAAATGCCTTCGGCCGCCTGATCCACTGCGGCGGCGAGCCGCTTCATATGTTCTTCGGCTTGTTTACGGGCTGTAATGTCACGAACGACGGCTGAAATACCGATGATATTTTGATTGTGCCCTCGTATTGGCGAAAGCTTCAAGGAAATCGAGATCTGGTTTCCGTTCTTGTGAATGCGTTCGGTTTCATACCGATCGACATATTCTCCCTTGCTTACCTTGTTGTGAAGGTCCTTGAGGTGTACTTGGCGGTGGCCGGGGACGAGAACACTGATGTTCTTTCCGAGGATCTCGGCTTCGTTGTAGCCATAAATGGCCTGCGCCCCTTTGTTCCAGCTCATGATATTGCCCTGCAAGTCTTTCCCAATGATACCATCCTGCGTATCGGCAACAAGAGAGGCGAGATAGGCATTGCGGACCTGTTGTCGCTGCACTTCGGTCACATCGCGAACAAGTGCGTTGAGGAGGTCCTTACCGCCAAGACGAATGGGGCTGAAGACGGTTTCCACATCACGAAGTAACCCATCGGCTCGTCGATGTTGTCCCTCGTAGGCTTTGCGAATCGGAGCGGCGGGAGCAGCAGAGGTGGCGGCAACAAAACGGGTGTCTTCCATATCGGCTTCGGCTAACGCGAGAAAAGGCATCAGGCAGAGTTCGTGCAAAGGCTTTCCATAGAACTCACATGCTGCGGTATTCGCGTCGATGATAAGGCCGGAATTCGGGTCAAGCAGTAACATGATAGATCGGCTTTCCCGGAAGAGCCGAGTGAAGAGTTCTTCATGCTCGCGGCTTAATGCATCAAGTTTACATGCTCGGGTGCTGTGGCGCAGACTCAGAACAGCGCGATGAATGGTTTTACTGTCTGTCGTGAGAGCAAAAACACGTGCATCAATTTTGATACCAGCTTGCGTCGTCAAGCCACAGAACCATGGAGCATGCGACGGGTTAACAAAAGAAGACTCGAAACAGGCTTCAATACTTTGACGTACACAACGGTAGGCGTCATTACCAATGATCTCAGTGAGAAACCGTCCTTCACATGGGTTACCATGGAATAATTCTGATTCAAATGATGTCGAAGCGACTCGTATGAGATGCTCCTTGTCGACAATGGCCGTCATGTCGCTCCATGCCGCTATAAGCTGTCGACAGAGATTATCGTCATGTGAAAAGGAAGAGTGAGGATTTTTCATGGTATATTAAGTAGAATTTTTATTTTTATCTCATGATGCAGGCTGCATTGGCAAGTCTGTTGTTTTCTTTGTTTTCTCCATATGAAGAAGTGAGGTATTCGTACACAATATTTTATCTTCGCTGTATTAAAATTTTATATGCTTCTTCCCTCTTCTTGAAGGCTGTATTACTATTGTCATGTTTATATTTGAGTTCGTGTCAGACCTTGCGCAATCGAATAGTTTTTGCCTATGAGTAATGAATCAAACTAAGGACAAGTGTAATACTGTGAGCAAGGAGCATACATGTCCCGAGATCCACAACGAGAAGCCCGGTTGATCGAGAAGAAGATTGCAGGCTTACGGGGGCGTGGTTTTTTCCCCAAAGAGCTACTCGACCTCATTGAAGAGGCTATGCGACTTCAGCGTGATGCGTCTGAGCACGTGCATATACCCGAAATCTCTCGTGAGGTTTTGGCTCCAGCCGATACGACAGTCCAAGGTGCTCCGCTTCTCGTTCGAGAGCGTTTTATCTATGACGAAGATAACGTCAATACGTTGTTTGACGAATTGCTTGCGTTGGCTTTGCGTTCGTGGGGGCCTCTTGCCGACGGGGCAAACCATATATCCTCCGCGTTGGCCTCGGGCAGGTTGGTAAAGCGGGATATTTTTTCGGCGTATCTTACGGCCGATGAAACATTTTTTGCACCGTGGCGTCACGAGTTGGACAATGCCCCTATGTTACTGGATTTTTTGGCCGAGACGTCTCTCGTTCCGAGTCTTGCGGCCTGCGCAGCAAAGGTAGCCGTACATATTCCGACTGAACATGAATGGAATTATGGGCATTGTCCTGTCTGCGGACAGCATCCTCTCATTGCAGATCTGCGAGGCAAGGAAGGGCAACGGTATCTGACCTGTTCTTTTTGTCGCCACGAGTATCGCGCCAAGCGTTTGGCGTGTGTGTTCTGTGGAGAGGAAAAAACAGAGAAATTACAATATTTCAGTTCGAAAGATGAGCCGGGGTATCAGGTTCATGTGTGCGAGAGTTGTAAGCACTATCTCAAGACCGCCGACTTCCGGGAGTATGACCGATCCAGTATACCTGTCCTTGACGATCTTGAATCGTTAACCCTCGATATTTTGGCGCGCAACAAGGGGTATGGGCGTCCAACGCTTTCAGCCTGGGGTTTTTGATATGAACGGTCCTGGTCCACAACAATTCATCTGTCGTCAGTTCAAGAACGGAGCGTGGCGCTCCATTGAGGACGATATCAGTCCGGAAATCCGGGTTCGTATTATCCGCTTGGAGGAACCCGGAGCAGAATTGTGGGCCTACCCGCATGACCTCGAGGCATTGGCCTTGGGGCACGCAGCGAATGAGTGGGCGCGTCCCGGTATGCGGCCTGTCATTGTTGGCCGGGAAGCCAACACCTTTCATGTTGAACTGGTCGACGTTCCTCGCAAAGAGCTAGGTGTGCCGACAATGCCTGTGTTCAATGGCGCAGAAGTGCTTTCGGCCATGCGAACATTCATGGCCTATGCAGGTTTGTGGGATGGTACGGGGTGTTTCCATCGAGCTGGAGCATATTCGCCAGAGGAGGGTATATTTGTGGCCATGGCTGAGGATATCGGCCGCCACAATTGTCTGGATCGACTCACAGGAATGGCACTCCAACACAACTTCGACCTCGGTACGCATATTCTTTTTGTCACGGCGAGGATGACAGCCAGTCTTCTTGCCAAAGCACGGCAATGTGGCTTTGCCGTTGTCATCAGTCGGTCGGCCGTCACCACAGCCTCGGTGGAAGCGGCCATGACGAATGGGGTGACGCTCATTGGATTTTGTCGCGATACCGAAAATCGCTTTACGGTTTTTAACGATAGTCTTGGAGCGATTTCCTCATGATGCTGATTGCCGACGGTCATATACGGCAGCCCATCACAGGCATTGTTTTAGCGGGGGGTAAAAGCACCCGGCTAGGGCAAGATAAAGCTGTCATTCGTTTTATGGGACAGACGCTTCTTGAGCGAGCAATTTCTTTGGTTTCGCAATTGAGCGAGCGGGTCATTGTCGTAGGGCGCGATCCTTCCATACATGGGTTGGAGACGGAGTGGTTGCCCGACGATATTACCGGGCGTGGCCCGGCTGCAGGCATCATGACCGCCTTGCGTTATACGCAGGGAGCCGTCTTGGTTATTTCGTGCGACCTGCCATTTTTGAATGAAAAAATCCTTTCCAAACTGCTCGCCGAGAGGGTACATATTCGGCGACATGAATGCATGACCACCTATTGCCAAGTGGAGACTGGATTCATAGAATCTCTGGTGGCCGTCTATGAGTATTCCGCCCTCCCCCTGCTTGAAGACGCCGTTGGAAAGAATTTAAATAAAATCAGCCGTATCATTCCCGAGTTCCGACGTCGGCACATTATGTATTCGAAGGATGAAGCTATGCCTTTCTTCAATATCAACTACCCGGCAGATCTCGCGGTGATGCAAAAATTGGAGGGCGTATCATGACGAGTCTGCCCCACGGCCGCCTCAACGATTCTTATGGCCGTTCCGTCAATTACATCCGTTTGTCTGTGACCGACCGCTGCAATTTGCGCTGTCTCTACTGTTTCAATAAAGAGAACGCATATTATATTCCTCACCCCAAGATCCTTTCCTATGAAGAGATGACTCGTGTCGTTCGCATCTGTGAACGTCTTGGAGTCAATAAAGTGCGTTTGACCGGGGGGGAACCGCTGGTTCGGAAGAATTTTCTCCACTTTGTGGAAATGTTGAAAGAATCGAGTCCTTCGGTGGCTCTCCGATTGACCACCAATGCGACGCTGCTCGCCGACAAGCTTGATGCATTGAAAGATCTTGGACTCATGCGGCTGAATATTTCGCTGGATACGTTGGACCGTGACAAATTTCAGTCCATCACGGGCCGGGATTTTCTGCCGCGTGTCCTGACTGCTGTAGATCGAGCCGTTTCAAAAGGCTTTCGAGTGAAAATCAATGCCGTGGCGTTGAAAGGCGTCAATGACGGTGAATTGTTCGATTTCATTAATCTTGCCCGTAATTTCCCCATTGATGTTCGCTACATAGAATTCATGCCTATGGGGGGGTGCTCACGGTGGAGCTTTGAAAATTTTTGGTCAGCTAATGATATTCTGGCCTCGGCAAAAAGCATGGCCGATCTCGTGCCGGCATCAACGGAGTCTGCTGAATCTCGTGGTCCGGCGAAAATGTATGAAATTAAAGGCGGGCTTGGACGCTTCGGTCTTATTACACCTCTCTCTCACCACTTCTGTCGAACCTGCAATCGACTCCGTTTGACAAGCGACGGAAAACTGCGGACCTGCCTGTTTTCGGATAAGGAATACCGATTGAGATCGCTTTTGCGTTCTCCCCGAATAAACGACGATATGATCGCGAAGGTTATTGCCAAAGCTAATACGCGGAAACCGCTTGGCTTTGAGATATTGGACAAGCGTGGTCGGAGTCCGGTTGCACAAAAGCAGATGTCATCCATCGGTGGGTAGACACCGCATGGTGGAGTGACAGGAACTCTTGTCGCGAAGAGACATAGGTTGAACGTCGTCGCGTCGTGCATTGTACGGCGCGGTGAACGGTATGGGCATGACAGATGCACGATGCTGGCAACATGTTGCATCGTGTACGATGTAGGGGCGCGTGCTGCTTAGCCATTTCCTACCTTGTTTTTCTCCAACAGTCTCCAAGTCGTTTTCGCGTTGTTTGAGTGGTCGAAGGGAGAACGCGTGACTATCGTATATCGTGTTGTCTGTTCTTCAACGATATGCAGAAGGATTCGCGTATGGCGTCATTGCCTGCTTCGAATTTTGTTTTACCCTCTGTGGACCTCTGCGGTCTTTTTGAAGATGATGCATCGGCATACACTTTTTTTTCGGCATTATGTCGTGAGAAAGATGGCTTTAAGTGCCCGAAGTGTAGTCATGACAAAGTGTATGACCTTGCGTCGGGCCGACGGCGTTGTGCATCGTGTAAATATACATTTCATGAATTTTCTCGACGATTTATCAACGTTGGTGCCTTGTCGTTTTCCGATTGGGCCAAACTGTTGCGGTATTATGCCGAAGAAGACACCGCCAATCGCATGGCGCCGAAGTTGCAGCTCGCGTATAATACGGTCTACAAGGCTGTAACCACGCTTCGTTTTGCCATATTGGCTCAAGCGATGGACGCACCACAATTTTTATCTGGTGGCTTCGGAAGTGAACTTGGCTTCGAAGGCGGTCGGATAAAACACAACACAGGACGCGAGCGACTTTCACCCATTCCGGTCTTCGGGCTTATTGAGCGAAATGGGCGAATTTTTATTGACCTTTTACCTCAACTTGAAGCGTTGAGCGTTTTTCATTTCAACTATAATTTTTCCCTCAAGCTCGTCCGAATGGGGAATCTTATTTATACTGATCGATACCAGCGGTATGATGCTTTGATTTTCTGTGGTGATGATTCTCTGCCGTATCATTGTATTCGAAAGTATCGACATAAAGCATTTGTCGATGAACAATCAGGCGGTTTCTGGCATTTCGCCAGAGCACGTCTTGCTCGCTACAATGGCGTGACTCCACGTCGATTTCCTTTATATATTAAAGAATTAGAATTTCGCTACAATCATCAGGATAAGGAATTGTTTCCACTGTTGGCGCAAGCTCTTTGCAGTCTTGTTCCAAACTATGACTAAGCCTTGTTCTTTTGCCTGATGACACGGAATTTTCTACATTCGTGCCTCAAGAGGGGATAACCGAATTTACAATTCGGGAGTCCATGCAGGAGGAGGCATGTCCCTACATCATTCGGCCACGAAGGGTGATGGATTGCCGTTTGCGGGCCTGGGGTTCGATCTCACCCCTATTCGTCTGCGGGCATATTTCATCAGATTTCACCTCGTTGGCAGGCCGCGACCACGCGTTCGAATGCGTGCGAATACGCTTGTATTCGCTCCGTTCGGCTATCGGTTGTTGGTTCGGCTTGGGCGTGAAATTCGGGGTCGATAACCGTTCGGAAAAGGAGTGCTGATGAAACTCGATCGAAGGAAGTTCCTTAAGCTGGCCGGCGTTGCCGGTGCAGCGACGGCCTTCGGCGGGTTAGGATTTAACCTGACACCCGCTGTTGCCCGCGCCCAGGAACTTAAAATCAACTGGGCGAAGCAAACCACGTCTGTTTGTCCCTATTGTGCGGTCGGTTGTGGACTTATCGTCCACACGGCCAAAGATGGGGATGCCCGCGCTATCAATGTCGAAGGCGATCCCGATCATCCGGTAAACGAAGGTGCCTTGTGCGCCAAAGGTGCGTCGGTCTGGCAGCTTGCTGAAAACGAAGACCGCATCCTGGAACCGATGTATCGCGCGCCCCATTCCGACAAATGGGAAACAAAATCCTGGGATTGGATGCTCGATACCATCGCCAAACGCGTCAAAGATACGCGTGATGCCAGCTTCGAGCTCAAAAATGCCAAAGGACAGGAAGTCAATCGTACTCTTGCCATAGGTTCCGCCGGCTCCGCGGCCATGGATAACGAAGAGTGCTGGTTATATCAGTCTTTCCTGCGTTCTCTTGGCCTGGTCTATATCGAACATCAGGCCCGTATCTGACACAGCGCTACTGTTGCGGCTCTGGCAGAGTCGTTCGGACGCGGTGCGATGACCAATCACTGGATCGATCTCAAGAACAGTGATTGCATATTGATTATGGGCAGCAACGCTGCCGAAAACCATCCCATTTCATTCAAGTGGGTGATGCGCGCCAAGGATAAGGGAGCCACGCTTATCCACGTTGATCCGCGCTACACGAGAACATCGGCCAAAGCCGATATCTTCGCTCAACTTCGTTCGGGCTCGGATATTGGTTTCTTGGGCGGTTTTATCAATTACATCCTTGAGAACGAATTCTACTTCAAAGAATACGTCGTGAACTACACGAATGCGTCGTTCATTGTGGGTAAAGATTTCGATTTCAAGGAAGGGGTCTTCTCCGGTTTGGACAAGAAAACCGGGAAATACAACAAATCCACCTGGGCATTTGAACTTGGTGAAGACGGCAATCCCAAGAAAGACCCCACGCTGAAAGACCCGCGGTGTGTCATGCAATTGCTGAAAAAGCATTATGCGCGCTACACCATTGATGCGGTTTCCAAAGTCACGGGGACGCCCAAAGAAGACATGCTCAAGGTTTGGAAAGCCTACGCGGCAACGGGAAAGCCCGACAAATCGGGCACCATCATGTATGCCATGGGCTGGACTCAACATACTGTCGGTGTGCAGAACATCCGTTCTATGGCCATTGTCCAGTTGCTTTTGGGCAACATTGGTGTGGCTGGCGGCGGCGTCAATGCGCTCCGTGGCGAATCCAACGTGCAAGGATCCACGGACCAGTGTTTGCTCGTTCATATCCTGCCCGGCTACCTCAAAGCGCCCAAGGCTTCGCAGCCCGATCTCAAAACGTATGATACCCAGTCGACCCCGACCACTAAAGATGAGAAGTCTGCGAATTGGTGGGGAAATTATGCCAAGTACTCGGCATCGCTTCTGAAAGCCATGTACCGGGATAAGACAACGGAAGAAGGCTACACGTATTTGCCCAAGTTGGACGACGGGGTGAACTACACCTGGCTCGTCATGTTTGACGAAATGTTCAAGGGCAAGTTCAAGGGCTTTTTTGCATGGGGGCAGAATCCGGCGTGCAGTGGTGCCAATTCGAACAAAACCCGTGAGGCGCTCTCCAAACTCGATTGGCTTGTCAACGTCAACATCTTTGACAACGAGACCAATTCGTTCTGGAAAGGCCCGAACATGGACCCTAGAAAGGTCAAGACCGAGGTCTTTTTCCTCCCGTGTTGTGTTTCCATCGAGAAGGAAGGTTCCATTACCAACTCGGGCCGTTGGATGCAGTGGCGCTATCAGGGACCGAAACCGCTTGGAAACACCCGGCCGGACGGCGATATTATCCTTGATCTCATGAATCGCATCAAAGGCTTATACGCCAAAGATACGAAGGCCGTTTTCCCCGGTCCTATCAATGGATTGACATGGGATTACGACAACGAGCATGGCGAGTTCGATCCGCATAAGGTTGCCAAAGTCATCAATGGATACTTCCTGAAAGATGTGACTATTAAAGACAAGACCTACAAGCAAGGTGAACTTGTTCCGAGTTTTGCCTTCTTGCAGAATGATGGCAACACCTGCTCGGGAAACTGGCTGTACTGCGGATCCTACACGGAAAAAGGCAACATGGCCGCCCGTCGTGACAAGAAAGAAACCGATATGCAGGCTACGATCGGTCTGTATCCCGGTTGGTCCTGGTGTTGGCCCGTCAACCGGCGCATTCTGTACAACCGCGCGTCGGTGAACTTGGAAGGGCAGCCGTATGCACCACAAAAAGCAGTTATCAAGTGGAATGGCAAGAAGTGGGAAGGCGATGTTCCCGACGGTGGATGGCCTCCGGGTTCCAAGCATGCCTTCATCATGAAACCGTCCGGTTTTGCTCACATCTTCGGACCGGGTACTGCTGACGGACCGTTCCCGGAATACTATGAACCGCTGGAATGCCCGATCGCCGAGCATCCGTTCTCCAAGCAATTGCATAGCCCTGTGGCCCTGCAGTTCAAGGAAGAAAAGAAATCGGTCTGTGATCCGCGTTATCCGTTTGTGTGTTCAACCTATCGGGTGACCGAACATTGGCAGACCGGTGTCATGACGCGCTACACACCGTGGTTACTTGAAGCCGAGCCTCAGATGTTCTGCGAAATGAGCCCGGAACTGGCGAAAATGCGCGGCATCGAAAACGGTGACAAGGTTATTCTGGAGAACCCGCGTGGTAAACTCTGGGCCATTGCCATTGTCACCCGTCGACTCAAACCGTTTACGGTCATGGGCGAGCAGATTCACCAGGTTGGTATTCCATGGCATTACGGCTGGCGCTTCCCCAAAAATGGCGGCGACGCAGCCAACCTGCTTACACCCTCGGTCGGTGACCCGAACACGGGTATCCCCGAGACTAAAGCCTTCATGGTCAACGTCACGAAGGCCAAGAGCTAAGGAGGAGAATGACCATGAAAAGCTTCCTCATCGACCTGACCCGATGTACGGCGTGTCGCGGTTGCCAGATTGCGTGTAAGCAATGGAACAAACTGCCCGCTACGGAAACGAGCAACTGGGGATCGCATCAGAATCCTAAGGAACTTAATCCGGATACGTACAAGCTTGTCCGGTTTGAAGAACGTATCATTGAAGAAAAGTTGCATTGGTTATTTTTCCCGGAACAGTGCCGGCATTGTGTTGACCCACCGTGCAAAGCGGTTGGCGATGGCTTTGCCGAAGGCGCTGTAATCCAGGATCCGGAAACCGGCGCGGTGTACTACACGGATTTGAGTAAAGAAATCGATACCGATGATCCTGAAGAACTGTGTCCGTACAACATTCCTCGCCGTAATCCTGAAACCGGCATCTGGTCGAAGTGCACCATGTGTAACGATCGGGTGAAAAATGGCCTGAAACCGGCCTGCGTCCAGGTTTGTCCGACGGGCACCATGGAGTTCGGTGATCGCGAAGACATCTTGGTATTGGCTCAAAAGCGTCTGGAAACGGTGAAGAAAGACTTCCCGAAGGCGCAGTTGATTAATGAAGATACGGTGAATGTCATCTACTTGGTTGGATACGATCCGGCCGAGTACTATGAATACCTGATGGCTGACGCTGGCTCCTTGGCGCCGAGTCTCTTTCACCGCAGACAGATGTTCGCCGGACTGCGCCGTATGCACAGAACCGGTTAGCACGACCGAGACGGATATGTATTGGAACGGAGCGCATTCCCCTGCGCTCCGCTCTCTTTATCCGAAACGGTCTTCAGCCTCCACGACCCAAAGTGCCCCACCGACCACTTTGGGTCGTTTTTTGTGTCAGATATGGCGTGAACTCAGACTGCAACCTCATGCTCTATCCGGCAAATATTTGCAGCGTTGTTCCGACGGAGTTGAGGACAAATGCTTCGGGCATGCGTTGGGCAAAACGTACTGTGGAGTTGAATCCTGTGCAGTGTGTTGGAACGACTAACTTGGGATGCATTTCGGCCAGCGCATCGATAGTTTGTTCCGTGTATTTTTCGAAAAGTTCACCGGTAAGATGAAAGCCACCCATGACTAAATAGATATCATCACATCCTGTGAGTTCCTTGGCATAGTTCAGAATATTGATGACGCCGGAATGGCCACAACCGAGAACAACCACCAGGCCCTTGCCTTTGACGTGAAAAATCAATGATTGATCATCAGGAATATCATCCCGAATAATTTCATTATTTTCATTGCGCCACCCGATGGGAAAGCCGATTTCAAAAGAACGTCTCGGCACCTCTCCCGTCAACAGACAACAATCATGAGCAATACGCGTCGGCCCATTTTCAATGCGCACATCGGCGCCATGTTTCTCCAGCTCGTCTTGAAAAACTTGCGGTAAGGTAAAGCGTTCTGACGACGGAATCTTGATTCCTCGTTCGGCAAGTGCTGTGGAGTGCATATGGAGCGGTGTACCTTTGGGCACGTATCCGGATTCATACAAGTTGTACAGCGCACCGATATGATCGAAATGTCCATGGCTGAGGACGAAGGCCTCCACCTGGTCCAATGGCAATTTCAGCGTCTCGATATTGTGAATACATCCCTGTGAAGTGAACCCTGAATCCACCAATATCGTATGCTTCTGTCCACCCTCATGGACCGTGATAAGCAAACACAGACCATGTTCCGCGAGCAAAGGCGGGTTCAAATGCCCATCACTCCATAGTGGATAGCGTTTCACTTCCTCACGGTCAGGGAGGAAGACATCAATGTAATTGTCAATAACCGTCAGTATTTCTACCCCATCAACCACTTTCAATGTGCTCATGATGCACTCCCGTGAAAAGATTATGCAATGCGTGTCTGGACAACGGAGATTATGGGAAGCCATGTCTATGTCATAAAGAATTCAATGAATTGTGTTTGCTGAATGTTGCTGAAAAATATTCTTTAAATGTGTGATCATTGAATTGCGGCTTGAAAAAGTATGGAATAAATATTTTTCGACATAAAAGAGATTGTTTGTAATGTTTTTTTGATTTTATCTATTTACTTTGATGTAGCGTATTGTATGTATTTGTTTTTTGTCAATGTATAAAGGTTGTATATATGGTTGTTGTCTGTTTAATGAGTTATTTTTTATTCAGATAATTAGTCTATTTTGTATGAAGTATCATGATAAGTGAATTGAGTTGCATGCTTTTACTGTGGTTTTCAAATTGCTGATTCATACTTCTATGGTCTTCAATCATCAATGAACGCTATGGCAAGACGGAATCAATGAACACGCCGGAATGACAAGCCATGAGCTGTCATTCCGGCGTGAAAAATCGACCTTAAGCAAAGAGCCTGCTAGTCAGACTGCGCCGCAGGATCAAATGCCAGAATAAGCAAGGAAATACAGAAAAAGAATGTGAGAATGAAATACACGATAAAGCTACGACCCATCCATACCGCAATGCGACCGGCGAGGAACGCGAGATAGATGAGGTTGAGGAATGGAATGAGTAGCAAGATCACATGCCATGCGGGCAGGTGTACTGCGCGTATGAGCAAGTATAGATTGTACACGGGAACAAGAAACAGCAACGTCTCGCTGCGTCCCAACTTGGCCCCGATACGCATATAGGCAACGCACATCACGAGGTACAGGGCAACGATGCCCACCCAATACGCGACGTCGGCTACCGTCATAGGTGACACCGAGGTGTACGGTGGAGACACAGCAACGACTTCTTTCGTCGCGGTTTCTTCCTGTGCTTCGGCCGCCTGTTCGTCCTGTGCTTCCGCGGCTTCGTGCTCGACGGCTTCTTCTTGGTGAGCTGCTTCTTCAGCAACGGCATCCGTGCCTTGGGCTTCTTCGGTCACAGCGGGTTGCTCGTCGTCTGGTGCCGCGGCGTGTTCCTCTGCAGGCGCTTCGGCCGAAGTCTCTTCTTGGGTTTCGGTAGCCTGTTCGTCCTGTGCTTCCGCGGCTTCGTGTTCGATGGCTTCTTTCTGGTGAGCTGCTTCTTCAGCTACAGCGTCCGTGCCTTGGGCTTCCTC
>NZ_KE386881.1:0-96993 GCF_000429305.1 Desulfovibrio inopinatus DSM 10711 | reverse complement strand
TTCGTCCTGTGCTTCCGCGGCTTCGTGTTCGATGGCTTCTTCCTGGTGAGCTGCTTCTTCAGCTACAGCGTCCGTGCCTTGGGCTTCCTCGGTCACTGCGGGCTGCCCGTCGGCGGGTGCCGCGGCAGGTTCGTCCTGCGCTTGCATTGTTGCTTCGGCTGCCGCAATAAAACCACCGTCCTGTAATGTTTTATTGCACGCGCGATAGCAGGCGGCGCGGGCATGGGGACCGTCTTTATCGCCGCATGTGTCCAGGCATTGTCGGTAGATGGGCAATATGGGATCATCGCCCGCCAGTGCTGGCCCCGTGGGATAGTAGGGCGATGGATACATGTGGGCTCGGTCGGCTTCAAAATTACAATTGACGATACAGCTTTTGCGGATTTCTTCCGGGGCGCTTTGGTCGGCGGTTTGGCATCGTCTGGCACACGCCAGATAGTTTTCATGCCAGGTGAAACTGAAACTGTGAGCGGTGTTCGTCAGGCACAGACAAAACAGTAGCGTCGCGACGAGCGCGGGGATAGCGGTTTCTCGTCGCACAACATTTCGGAACATGGCGCGCCTCCTTGAAATAGGGGATGACAGTTAGACTCACGTGTCGGACGTGATGGAGTTGGAACCGATGGTAACGGTAACACCGTGTTCTGTCATGCGCTTTTCCAAGATGGTAATGAATCCAAGCTTAACTGTTTTGCAGAAGACGCAAGAGAAAGTGTCCGACGCCGCCATTGTACACTGTATCAAGCACAATATCTGCGTGATCTCGTACATCCATCGGAGCATTGCCGAGTGCCGCGGAATAACCGGCCAGCTTCAACATGCCGATGTCATTGTGTCCATCTCCAATGGCGATGGCGTGTTTGCGGTCAATACCAAGGGTATCCAGCACAAATGCAAGCCCTTGGCCTTTGGTGGCACTTGGCGCGGTCATTTCCAAAAAGCTCGGTACGCTGAATTCGCAGGCCAACCCCAAATCTCGTCCCTGGTGTTGCAAAGGAAGCAACGTGTCATGCTCGCCAACCAGGAGAAGCTTTGCGGCCTCGGCAGCATGGGCTTCTATGGCGTCGGCCATAACCGGTGGAGCCCCGACAACAATCGCCTCGTGCTCCACGACAGGATTGATGACTTCCGTGTACCAGGCGGATTCCGAGTAGAGGCACGTTGTCACCCCAGACTGTTTGGCCGACGCAACGACATGGCGCACATTGTCTTCACCCAAGCTGTGTTTGATGGCAACCTCGGTATTGTCGTCGAGTACAATCGCCCCGTTGAGCGAAACGGCGTAACCATGGAGTCCCAGAATCTCCATAATGAGCCGTACCGAGATCGGTGGCCGGGCACTGGCCAACATGACCTTGACTCCATGCTCCGCGACGGCACGAATAGTGGCGATGACGTGCTTGGGAATATGATTCCAGCGAGTGACCAACGTGCCGTCGATATCGAGGGCAAGCAGTTTGATGTCATCAAGAGCGGGGATGGGGCGAGGCGTATGGTGGCGCATGGATTTCTCTCCTCACGGTTGGAGTCGTGGAGCGATTACATGGTCTGTGACCGGTCTGGAAATGATCAGGATGGCCGGCGAAACGGCAAGCGCATTTCTTTTCCATCCCGAACGTCACAGGCATGTCACGGCCTGGGCGTATCAAGCAAGAATTTTATGACGGGTGGAGGAAGGTTATGCGCGATGGAATTTTGACCTTGGTGTTTTTGGCACTCACCGTGGGATTGTATTTTGTTCCGACGGGCTATGAACAACGCATCGATGAACGAGCCGTCCGGTGTCGTGGTGAAGTTATCGCTGTCGATAACAGTGATATGAATCGCCACGGTATTGTCATCAGTGGTGACCAGGGCGTGACGGTGCGTATTCTCGACGGTCCGTATATCGGCCAGGAATTTCGGGCGAATAACCCGCTTATGGCCAAAATGGACATTGATAAGCTTTTCAAGGTCGGTGACGTTGCATTGGTGGTGTTGACCATCGATGCCGATGGGAAGATTTTGTATGTGAACCCACAGGATCATTACCGTATTGATCTGGAATTGATTCTTCTCGGCCTTTTTGCAGGGTTACTCTTGTTGTTCGGTGGCATGACGGGTGCCAAGGCTCTCTTATCCTTTGTGTTTTCCGGAATGTTGTTGTGGAAGGTTCTCGTTCCCGGTTTACTGCAGGGCTATGACCCTCTCTATTTATCCATATCTGTTGTGTCGGTCTTGACGGCCGCCATTATCTTTCTTGTGGGAGGCATATCGCGCAAGGGGTTTGTCGCTTTTGCCGGTGCGATGCTCGGCGTTCTGACAAGCTGTGTACTTGCAATCTATTTTACCGGAAAATTTCGGCTCAACGGTGCTACGCTCCCATTTTCCGAAACGCTATTGTACTCTGGATATGCTCATCTCGATATCGCACGAATTTATGTCTCGGCGGTTTTTTTAGCGGCTTCCGGTGCGGTGATGGATTTAGCCATGGATGTGGCCGCCAGTCTTGACGAGGTTGTGCGTGAAAATTCGGATATCACATTGTTTCCGGCCATGGCTGCCGGACTGCGTGTTGGTCGTGCCGTTGTCGGTACTATGACCACGACATTGCTGCTCGCCTATTCCGGCGGGTATATTACGTTGGTTATGGCATTTATGGCGCAAGGTGTGCCGCTGGTCAACTTGGTCAATATGAAATTCGTCGCAGCGGAAGTTTTGAAGACGTTGGTTGGGAGTTTCGGTCTTGTCATGGTGGCGCCGTTTACCGCGATGGTGGGGGCTGTGGTGTTTACCCGGTGGCCAAAGACGCCAGCAAACGCATGTTATCAGGTGATTCAACCAGAGTCTCCGAACCAGGACACATCGGCTCTTTGAAAGCGACGATCAGGCACTGATATCGGGAGAGAAACTGAGCTTGAAGGTTGTGCCTTCTCCTGGTTCGCTACCGACTTCGATGTTGCCACCATAGTCTTTGACAATGCCATAGGAAATCGCCAAGCCGAGTCCCATGCCCTGACCGGTTTGTTTCGTGGTGAAAAACGGTTCAAAGACTTTGTCCAGATCCTGTGGGGGAATGCCGCAGCCTGTGTCCGACACCGTGACAACGACCTTATTGTTCTCTTCAATGGATCGAATGGCGATTTCTCGTGGCTTTTGATTGGATTCTTGGTTGTGATTGATGGCGTCGCGGGCATTGCTCACGAGATTGAAAAAAATTTGTTCCAGGCGGTTGGCATGGGCGCGGACAGGAGGAAGGTTCTCGGCCAGGTCGAGTTGTACGCGGATGTTTTGCAGGCTGAGTTGTTGACCGATAATCGTGAAAACGCCTCGAATGGGAACATTGATATCAACTCGCTCGGTGCGTAACTCCGATTTTCGGCCGAACTCTCGCAGGTGGTTGATAATGAGTGTTGCCCGATCGACTTGTTTGGAGATTTCCGCGGTAACGGTTTTGAGCTGTTCCGGTCTCATTTCCATGGAACGATCAATGAGGAGTCCGAGAAAATCACTTCCCATTTTTATGGCATTTAACGGCTGATTGAGTTCATGGGCGATGCCGGCCGACATTTCTCCCAGGGTTTTCATCTTTCCTGCTTGGATGAGCTGCGCATCTTTTTCAACCATGTCCGTGACATCAGTGGCCGAGAAGATAACCGCGTCGCGGTTTTTGTAGGCTATGCGGCAGGCATGGATGTTGACGAAAAATGCAGTGCCGTCGTGTTTGACATGACGCAGTTTGTCGAAAAACACACATTCCGAGTCGAGAGGACAGTTGAGGAACTGGTTCAAGACGCTCCGGCCGTCTACGGGTTCAAGCTGCGCTGCCGACATACCGACGAGCTGATTTCGTGTATAGCCATAGACTTCTTCTGCGCGTGGGTTGGCGTCGAGGATCATCGACGTTTCCTTGTCCATGACAAACACGGGATCGGGATTGGAGTTGAAGAGGGAGCGATATTTCCCTTCGGATTCGCGCAGACGCTTGCGGTAGAGTTTGATACTCCACACCATATTATTGAATGAGTCGGCAAGTTGAGCGACTTCATCACCCTCACGTTTTCGATAGAAATCGCATTCTTTGCATGTCCTTGGTTCGATTGCCAGTACGTCACGGGTTTCGGCAATATCTTGATCAAAATGCCAACATGGGAGGTCTGTGTTAAGATAGGCAGGGCATTGTCGCGATTCCGGAGCCGGACCATCTCCAATGGACAGCGGGATGTCGAGATTGCCTCGACTGATTTCGTCACTGATTTTAGTGAGTTGAGAGAGAGGACGAGTGATGGAATTGGAAATCTTCAGTGCGATGACGAAGATAATGACTACAATGGCCGAGATAAAGCCAAGGAACGTGATACGAAGTTTACCGACGAGATTGTCAATATGGGATTTATTGAGTCCAACATGCACTGTTCCCAGGGTATAGATACCCTCCTTGACTGGAACGGCGATATCGTATGCCTCTTCTCCGGCGACTTCGATGAGTTTTATGGCGGTTTCTTTATCTGGAGGCAACGGATTGATGTGGAGAAGCCCTTTGGGAAAAGGGCGAATAAATGTATGCGCCAGGATTTGCCCTTGGTCGTTGACGACGAAGATGTAGGAAATCAGGATTTTTCTTTCGCCGAGCAATGTGGCGTCGAATACAAGGCTAATTAACGCCGGCTTGTCATCGTCGAGGATGAAGCCGCTTCCGCGTTCGGCAATGCTTTGAGCAATGGCAACGCCACGCATTTCAAGTTCTCGTGTGAGGCTTGAAACAAGAATCCAACGCGCCAACATGGCGATTGTGAGACTGATAAAAAGCACAACAGCCAGCGTGGCGACGAAAATTTTTACTTGTAGGCTGAGTTTTTTGAAGCGACCGATCATACTGTATCACTACTGACCGGTTTTTGTCGCGGGACGTTCTTTTTGACGAACGAGGGATTTGATTTTGGACCAATCCGTGATGAGGACAAATTTCCCGTCGTATAAGCGGGTGAAATAGACGCGCTCCAATCCCTGATGTTGATTCGGTCCGAAAGACAACGTGTTGGCGATACCGAGGGAATAGTTTTTGATCGAATCCACAGCATTGATGAATCGTTCGCGTGTCAGGTCCGGGCCGCAACGGCGCAGCCCTTCGACAAGAACCTTGGCATTGATAAAGCCTTCAAGCCCAACGGTGTTGGGTTGGTCCGTAGGGAAGTAGCGCTTGAGTAAATCCGAGTATTCAACAGCTCCCCATAAGAGTGTCCGGCTTTCCGGAAGATCCGGAGGTGGCACAACTTGCGACATGATGACCACACTTTGATTCTGTGGACTCAGAATACGGGCGATCTCATCGGCTCCGACGAAGGAGACGACATAAAACACCAAGTCGGGGCGTTGCTCTGTCGCTAAACGAATAAATTTGGCGCACGGTGCATAGGTTCCAATCATGACGACGGCTTGGGCATCCGAGTCGATGATTTTCTGCATGCCGTCTTCCACATCTTGTGTGCCGCGGACATAAGTTCCGCGCGCGACAGGGGCAAGATCATATTCCTTCAGTGCGAGTTCCGTGCCTTTCAAACCGTCGAATCCATATGCATCGTACTGATAGAACACGGCAATATCAGTAAAATCAAGATCTTCAACAAGATGTTCCACCGCAGCGGCGGTTTCCTGATAATATGATGCACGAATATTGATGATATAACGGTTATACGGCTCACGCAGGGCATTTGCTCCTGTAAACGAACCAACAAGAGGAATTTGTGCTTCGTCCACCAAAGGAATGATTTTTACGGTCGTCGGGGTTCCCACATAACAAAACAAAGCAAATACGTTGTCATCAATGATGAGCTTTTGGGTGTTGGCCAGACAACGTGGCGGGTCATATCCATCGTCTTCCGCAATGACATGAATTGTACGTCCGAAAACGCCGCCGTCTTCATTGACATGCTTGATATAGGCCATGGCGCCGCGCAATGTTTGGCGACCGAGATAGCTGGCGTGTCCGGAAAGCGGTAGTGATGACCCGACGAGAATTTCCGTTGCACTGACTCCGGGAACGGCATGATGCTGCCTTTCTTGAGTCTGTTGCTGCTCACAGCTTGTGAATGTTACGGCAAGGATGATCAAAAGAAGGTACGAATACAACGTGCGCATGGCCCTCCCCTCTGGGCATGAGCCAGCCCGTGGATCAGGGCATATGGAAAAGCCCATGGGCAAGCTTGATCTATCGTATCATAGGCGATTATAGGGTCAAGATGGGGCAATCTGCGGAGAATGGGGAGCATTCCCTTATGATTGCTTTCTCAGGGAAAGAGGCGTCGCGGATGATTCACTGTTCGTTAAGAGCGTATCGGAAGATTCATTTCCGGCTCTGGGCTCTTGCCCCGAACAGGGAAATGCGTCAAACTCCCGATCGTCTCCGCATAACCTCCAAACTTTAGGCAGGACCATGGATAAAAAACTTTATATTGTCATGGTCGGTCTGCCAGCGCGCGGCAAGACCACGGTGGCGGCCAAAATCAAGGAAAATCTGGAGAAAGAAAACATCCGGGTCCGCATCTTCAATAACGGAGATGTGCGTCGTCGCATGTTACAGGAAAATACTTCTCACGCTGGTTTCTATAACCCTTCCAATATCGAAGGGCACTCTGTGCGAGAGAAGATTGCCATGATTAATATCGAGGAGGCCCGCCATTATCTGAGCAGTCGCGGTCAAATTGCCATTCTCGATGCCACCAACGCTAGTGCCAAACGTCGTCAGACGTTGCGAGAGCATCTGACGGATCATCCCATTATTTTTGTCGAGTGTATCAATGAAGACCGGGAATTGCTGCAAGCCAGTATTATCCGTAAAACTAAGATGGCTGAATTCGCTCACCTGACATTCGATGAAGCCTACCGTAGCTTTGAAGAGCGCATTTCATATTATGAGAGTATCTACAGTCCGTTGTCGCACAAGGACAATTCCATCACGATCGATACACTCAACAATCGCATCATTCGTGAGAACGTCGGCGTGGTGATACCGTATTATCCACGCATTCGTGATTTGCTCGTCTCGGACTGGGTGAAAAATCTTTTTCTCGTTCGCCATGGGCAAACGCATTACAATCTTGATATGCGTCTTGGAGGAAACTCTGAGCTGACCGAAACCGGTCACGCGCAGGCCCGGGCATTGGCAGATCACTTTAAAGGGACACCTATCCCGTATATCTTTACGAGTACCAAGATTCGAACCAAACAGATGGGAACGCCGATCAGTGCCGATCAAAGCGGACATTGTACAGTCATCAGTCTTCCCGAATTCGACGAGATTGATGCTGGGGTTTGTGAGCATATGACGTATCAGGAAATCCTAGAGCAAATGCCGGAGGCCTATGCCGCACGGAGCAGAGACAAATATAATTTTATTTACGAGAAGGGGGAAGGCTATGTCACGCTAAAAGACCGGGTCTATCGGGGGATTAAGAAGGCTTTGTATCTTTCCGGAAATTCCGACAATATCATGGTGATTGGGCATCAGGCCGTCAATCGTATGATTTTATCGCATTTCCTTTTCCGGAGAACGGAAGACGTTCCGTATATTTATATTCCTCAAGATAAATACTTCCATATTACGTCTACACAAACTCGCAAGGTGTTTGAACTGAAGAGCTTTCTTGCGGACCGTTGCTTCAGTTGTCCGCTTTAAACGTCAGGAAGAGTGAATATACGTCTGTCGGTGAGGGGATAAGAGGGCTCTGCTAACTCACAGGTTCCAGGGTGTCTGCGTCGTGTTCTGTGAGCGAGAGCCGAATTGATTGGATTTCATCAAGATGTTCCAGAAAGATATCGGTCAAATACGGGTCAAATTGTGTTCCACGGGCTTCCCGTATGGTCTCGGCAGCTTTCTGTATGGACCAGGCTTCTTTGTGAGGGCGTTTGGAGGTGAGGGCTTCGAAGACGTCGACAAGCCCCACGATACGTCCCGGTAAGGGGATTTCTTCTCCGGTCAGACCGGACGGATATCCAGATCCATCCCAACGTTCATGGTGGGTAAACGCGATTACTTTTGCTGTTTCGAGTAATTCGGAGTTTCCACCCTCAAGGCTTTTGGCGCCAATCTCGCAATGTTTTTGAATGATTATGCGTTCTGCCTGGGTGAGTTTTCCCGGTTTGAGGAGTATGTTGTCGTCGATCCCGGTTTTGCCGATGTCATACAATGTTCCAGCGAGACCGAGTAATTCGCTTTCTTCTCGTGACATGCCGCATTTTCGACCGAGCAAACTGGTATAGGCGCGCACTCGACGAAGGTGTTCGTCCGCTTCCCGTTCCCAATCAGCACCGACCGATGCATAGGCGGCAAGATCGAACAAGGCATCGTGTTCAGCGAGGGCTTCATCGTCTTCAATGCAGCCATTGAGTGTTTCGGACGTGGCCGCTAGGCGCAGGTACGTACCAAGGCGCGCTGCGACCTCAAGTCGATTGAGTGGTAAGCCGAGAACATCGGCTGCTCCCATTTCCAAACATCGGGTGAGCGCATCGTCATTGGTGCGATTGACAAGTGCGAGAATGGGGCGACCGGAAGCACTTTCGCTATGAATGAGGTTGGAAAGAACGCCGAGGCCATTTTTGAGATCTGCACCGATGTGGACGTTGACGAGAATGAGGACAGGAGCGCAACTCTGCCGATTCTCATCAAGCAATGCCTGTGCAGCATGTACTGTTTCTACACGTCGAATCGAGAGCGACCCGACTCGTCCTCCAAGTACATCGGATAATGTTTCCACGGTAGCGGAGACATCATCGACGACAAGGAGGGTTCCGTGTATTTCCGTAAACATACTTTTGTGTACGTCAGTCGTCACTGGTTTTCAACAACGAATCGTTTTAGACTGTGACATTGTGCATTCAATGTTTCTCGTTGTTACCTGGGGATGGTTCCGGTGCCAGACTAATGATCTCATGAGCCCACTGTTGCGCGTCGGCGTGGAACAACGCTGTTCGATCTGCGGGGATGGAAAGTCGATGCAGGATACGGCTTGCATCATCAAAGAGTCCTCTTTCGAGAAATTGTACCATGTCGAGAAATTGCCGCGCTTCGTTTTTTTCTCCGTTGAGTGCGTCGCGAATATCATCGGCCAGGGGCATAGATTTTATGGTCTGGGACATGGGTTGGCCAAGCAATGTATCAAGTTTGGACAGCAAACCAAGTAAGAACAGGCTCTCAGGTTTGAAGGCAAGGGGAGCATTTTGGCCGAGCAATTCGAAAAATTTACCGCGTGTTGCGGAGAGCTTCGCGAGTTCCTTTGTTCGAGGAGATGGTGCCATGTCTGACATGGCAACGAGCATCAGCCATTCCCGTAACGGATTGAGTCCTAGTCTGATGACGGCTTGTTTTATTGAATTCACTTTGCTCCGCATGGAAAACCGGGCTGAATTGATGTATTGGAGGAGACGATAACTCAGTGAAATATCTTCTGAAACAATGCGCGCAAGGTGGTCGATATTGATGTCGTCGTGCGTGAGTTCACCCAAAAGCCGAAGTTTTCCCGCATTGCCAGCCGAAATTTTGCGGCCGGGAACAATTTCAGGTTTGCTGAAATAATATCCTTGAAAAAGATGGAATCCTAACGACTTGGTCAATTTAAACTCTTCTTTTGTTTCGACTTTCTCAGCTAAAAGCACTCGCCCACTGTGTTGTAGCGTATCGAACAATTCACAAATTTGGTCCGGTGACTTGCCGAGGATATCGACTTTGACGATGTCTGCTAAACGTAAAAACGGAGCCATAGACGGTTCGCCGAAAAAGTCATCGAGTGCGAGCTTAAACCCCTTATCTTTCAGGTCGGCAAGAGCTTGAAGCACGTCGTTTGTCGGGTGCACGTGCTCAAGAATTTCCACGATACAGTCGTTTTTGGAGAGTGCTTTGGCTGCCCCAGATAGAATGAGGTTTTCCGGAAAATTGATTAGCACCCGGGCGGCCTGATCCATGCTGGATCGAGCAAGAGTATAGCCATCGACAATGACTTTGGCTGTTGCCTTGTCTTCGTCTATAACGTTAGCGACATTCTCAGTTCCTCGCCGAAAAAGCAGTTCATATCCCCAAACCTTCAGACCTCGATTGAAAATAGGCTGTCTGGCAATAAAGACAGGCTCATAGGAAGAAAGAGGAATCTGCATGGAGGATGAGTCCTTTATTCATTGAAAATTGAGACGGTGAGCCTTCTATGGTCGCTTATAGATATGTTTAGCAAAAGTGCCAATATACGACAAGCTGATGCTGAAACGATATTGTCACGATTGTATTCGTAACACAGACAACTTCTTAGGTTAAACTTGTATTGGTTGGCATCTGTGCAAGGAAAATGCTAACGCTATCGACAGATACAACGCTTTTTGTAGTGAATTCAAATGACAAATGCTGTTTGCTCCTTTTACGTGCAAAGGTATGCGAGATAGGTTGACGACTCTGTCGAATATCCCAATACGTGGTATTGGGTTGCCATGATGGAGAGAGCGTCGTCGCTTGTGTGGAACGTAGGATAAATTGAGAAGACAGCACCGCATGCTCTCATGATGTGGACTTGCATAGGGAGAAAGGTATGAAATCCATCAGTTTTGCTCGGAAGCTTACTTTGGGGTTTTTGTTTGCCATATTGGCAGCCATTGCTATTTTAGGCGTTGCAAATTTTGTCCAAACTGAAAATGCATTGAATACATTGGGAAAATCGGCAGTTAAGACAGCGGTCATGGGGTTGTATAATGCTGTTTATGTGCAGAATCAGATTATTCAAGAGAAGGTTGCTGCAGATGTGAAATTTGTTCTTTCGGAAGTGGAGCGTTTGGGGGAGCCGCGTTTGGATACGACGGAGCTGTTGGAGCAGACCGTTGTTGATCAATCCAATCAGAGCACCGAGCAAAAGCGTATTCCACGCCTCTATTTCGGAACCACGTCCATCAATGGAAATAACCAGCTTGTTGATCGTGTTCAATCCATGATGGGAGGAACGGCTACTATTTTTGAAGTCATCCCCGGCATGCTTTTGCGCGTTGCAACCAATGTCAAAACTGCAGATGGGCAACGTGCTTTAGGGACGGCCATTCCTGCGTCGAGCCCGGTGTATAAAACCGTCATGAACGGAGAGACTTTTTACGGTGAGGCCTTTGTGATCGATGCGTGGTATCTTACAGCGTATACCCCGCTTCGTGATGCTGATGGCCAAATCGTCGCAGCCTTGTACGTGGGGCGCAAGATTTTAACGCCGGCACTGGAAAAGAACATTGCTGAAACACATTTGGGCGGCAATGGGTACGCGTTTGTTTTTCGCTCCGATGGCAGTTTTGTGGAGCATCCTGACGAAAAAGTCCTCAAAGAAAGCAACATCAAGGATTTCAGCTTTGGGGAAGAATTTTTGAAGGTCAAAGACGCGTTTGTTGAATATCAGTTCAAGGGCGAAGATAAGGTCGCGTATATTTATTATTTTGAGCCATGGGATTGGCATATCGCTTTTAATTTGTCGCGCACGGAAATGTTGATGGGCATGGATAAGAAGATGCTCACATCCGGAGCGATCAGTGCTCTTGTCGCGTTAGTATTAGCGCTGATCGTCTCGTATCTTCTTGTACGCGGTGTCATGCGTCAACTTGGCGATGACCCCAAAGTGATTGCCGATATGGCCACACGCGTTGCTTCCGGCGATCTCGATATTGAATTTCAAGAACGTAAAGTCATTCCGGGTAGTATTTATGCCGCTATGCAGCAAGTTGTGTATGCAGAGCATAATGTTGCTGAAGCGATGGCACGCGTCAGTATCGGCGATTTAAGCGTGGAAACGGCACCGCGTTCAGAAAACGATATGCTGCTGAGCTCTCTGACAGCCATGGTGAATGCCGAACGTGACGTGGCTGGAATAGCCGAGAAGTTGTCGAATGGTGATTTGCGTGTTCATGTCGAAGTTCGTTCCGATGATGATGCTCTTATGCAATCGCTGTCCCTTATGGTCTCACGACTTGATCAAGTGGTGATGGGGATCAAAGCCGGGTCGGAAGAAATTGCGTCCGGATCGGAAGAGTTGTCGGCCACTGCGGAAAGTTTGTCTCAGGGAGCGACGGAACAGGCGGCGAGTGTAGAAGAATCGTCCGCTTCCATGGAAGAAATGTCGGCAGGCATTCAACATAACGCGGACAACTCTCGCCAGACCGAAGTGATTGCGCAGCAGGCAGCCAATCATGCCGAGGAATCGGGCAGGGCCGTGTCTGAAGCCATGGGAGCGATGAAGGAAATTGCCGAAAAGATTTCCATTATCGAAGAAATCGCTCGGCAAACGGACTTATTAGCCTTGAATGCTGCTATTGAAGCGGCGCGAGCAGGCGAACAAGGCAAAGGGTTTGCTGTCGTGGCGTCTGAAGTCCGTAAGCTGGCTGAACGTTCCCAGGCTGCGGCCGGTGAAATCAATGAATTATCGATGAAAAGCACCAATGTGGCGGAACGTGCAAGCAAGATGCTTGAGAATCTCGTTCCCGACATTAAGAAGACCGCCGATCTCGTTCAGGAGATCACCGCAGCTAGTACGGAACAATCCTCGGGAGCCAGTCAGATCAACAATGCATTACAGCAACTTGATCAAGTTGTTCAGCAAAATTCGGCGGCATCAGAAGAACTTGCATCCACGTCAATGGAATTATCCAATCAAGCACAGCAATTACGTCGAGCTGTCGGCTTTTTCCAAACCGATGACTCCGTGCAACGTCGTTCTCCTTCTCGAACCGTGAAGGCTCGTGTTGATCGACCGAAAAAAAAGATCACCTCGTTTAAGCCCACGGAAAGTAAAACGGTGAGAACATCAACAAGTGGAATCGCAATCGATATGGGGCGAGACAACGAAGATGCCGATTTCGAACGGTTTTAAGAAAGGGGGCTCAGCCCCTTTTTTTTTCACACTTTAACCAGCATACATATCATACTGTGCGCTCTGCAGCCTGCAGAGCATGGGAATTTTTGATGTTGTCGTTATGGATTCCCCTGGGGACTATCAAGCAACACATAGTCCCCGTCGGCAGTCGTCATGACAGCTCCTGGAGGAATGTCGGGGAGAATGATAATCTGGGTCGTTTCTGGAGCGCGTTGTTGTATTTGACTGGGCACCGCGGGTTTCCAAGCATGGACTGAGCCACAGAGTATGAACACGGTACTTTCCGGGTTTTCTGCAAGATAGTTCAGAGCATTGACGGCAAATGTGGCATCCCAAACACGTTGCGCTTCACAAAAGAATGTGAAGGATCGAGTTTCATGATGATGATCCCCCAGCATGGAACGTAAAAAATCTTCATAAGATGGATTGATCGTACAGGTGATGGGGGGAAGTTCGGACAATTCATCTTCATCGAGCGATGAAAATCCACGCGCCGCGACTTTTCGTGTAATGTCACGTGGAATATTGAGTCCGAGAAGTGGAATGCCATTGTCCCGGCAAAAGTGGAGCAGTGGTAAAACGGTTGAAAATCCCT
This sequence comes from Desulfovibrio inopinatus DSM 10711, assembly GCF_000429305.1. Taxonomy (NCBI): domain Bacteria; kingdom Pseudomonadati; phylum Thermodesulfobacteriota; class Desulfovibrionia; order Desulfovibrionales; family Desulfovibrionaceae; genus Desulfovibrio; species Desulfovibrio inopinatus. Next base: position 83,541 of record NZ_KE386881.1, on the reverse strand, counting down.
GTCCCCAATCTCGTTCAAACACTGCAGCTAAACCCGCGTCGTCAAGTTCCCCATCGAGATAGGCATCAAGCTCTGACTGACTTTCATGCTGGAACATCTCGAGCCCGAGTGCGAGCTGTTTTTTGTGAGGAAGCACGGCCGACAGGATGTTTTGGAGTGCGTCGTGATCTCGTCGGCTGCCATGGCGTTCTCCCACGGAAACGATTTGAGTAGCCGCTAATGTCGGAGCGACTGTTTCTATAGAGACAGGGCGCTGCGTCTTGATATCAAACAGTTGCAAAGCATTGGCATTCGTCTGACCATTCAGGAGTATCAGTACGCAGAGTAGGCCTGTCATCAATATTACGCGTAAGCCGTGTGGCATAACGCACCTCATTATGAATCGTGTGTTGATGGTGGTTTGGGGACGTCCGGCTCGGACACATGCAGCATAACACGCAAAGTCGAAGCCGATGCGGCAATGGACTTCGCTGTATTGTTTCCATGCAAAAAGCTTAGTCTGGCATATTTTCCGTAGTGTGGGAGCTTGCGCGATACGGCGGCAAGGTCTTGGGGAGAAATTGTCGGAGACAGGGTCAGTATCGCAATTGGGTGAGGAAATGCAGTGACGTTTTTGTTTACGATGAATGTGGCGTCCTGTTCTGCATTGAGTTTTGTCGACCCGGATTCCGGGAACACATTTTGGGGTAAACCAATTTGATTCGATTGTGGGGAACCAAAAAAGAGGATGGCCGCGCCTTCAATATCTTTTGCGGTCACATCGTGTTCCTTGAGGATGACGGCGTTGGGGTGGCCAAGTCCGGCAGCAAGATTGGTCGCGGCGATACGATCCGAATCGGGACGATGGGAAGCAAGAATGACGACGAAACGATCGGCCGCTTTGAGCGTATTGACAGAAGCGCCGAGCTCGTGAGGTGAGAGCACACGAAATACTTCGGCATTGGGATCGATTTCAAGCGTTTGCGGGGGAGATGTCGTCGTGATGTGGAGGTGTGCACGACTCTTTTGCATATCAAGCACGCCCTGAACCGAAGAAGCGGATGTTGTCACGGTATAAGGAAGTCGCAATGCATAGACCTGTCCCGTTTGCACGATGTCGGTTTCAATCTCCCACGTTGTTCCCTTTGATGTGATTTGAGGAGGATCGATGCGAAGTTGTGGGCCTCCGGAGCGATTTAACCACTGGTCAAAAAATATCGTCGCTTCAGATTGTGGGAGGGTGCCGGATGAGACAAAGGCCGCTTCGATATCGGCCCACGTTGTCGGACGGTGAAGCCGATCCCTGTAAAGCTGGGCTAATGTCGCATAAAACACGTCATGTCCCACGCGGTCTCGCAGCATGTGAAAGACGAACATGGCTTTGCCGTATCCAATGGCCCGACTGGCTGGCGATGTGCGGGATATAAAACGGGACAAGGGGAGGTCGGTATGGGCAGCGAGTTCCGTAAAGTCGCGTAATACCGTGAGTCGGTAATCGGTGGCAGCTTCGGAGGATTGCTCTTCCGCGGCGAGATAATCGGAAACATACGTCGTCAAACCTTCACACCAATTTCCTTGGCGCGTATCTACCAGAACGCCATTTCCCCACCAACTATGGGCAATTTCATGACGAAGACTGGTGTACGGGATAAACGGCAGACGTAACACTGCAGAACCGAGCAAGGTGAATGAGGGGAAACCATATCCCGTCGGGAGAATATTTTCCACAATCCCGTATTGTCCGAAGGCGTACGGTCCGAAGAGTGCGTTGTAAAATGCGAGATGTTGTTGTGCTGCCTTGAGATATCGTGGGGCCAACCCTGCATTTTTCTCCAGAAAGAACGTCTGAACGGGAACAGGGACTACGTCTTGTCGTTGTGTTGTAAACGGGCCAACAACCAGCGCCATGGGCTCCTGCTGTGGAGACACATGCCACGTCGTGTGATTGCGCTCCTCATGATGAGATACCCCGTGGAATACGCCGGATGTTACAGCAATAAGTGGCACTGGTGTATCAATGGTGACGACAAACTGATTATCATCGTTTTCGACAAGAGGATGCCATTGTTGCGAAGGAGGAATGAACACGGCATTCGGCAGGGCATATGGCTTCGCGTATATTCCCGGATTGTCGATACCCTGGGGGATAATGGTTTTCGCAGAAGGGAGATGTACGTCATATTGCAGGCGGATGCGGCCCCCTTCCGGGCCGGGATCGATTATACGGTCTTTGGGATTCCCTATCCAGTGTGGCCTTCCTGCACGCGGGGTCATGGTGAAATTGTCGATATCGGCGGACAAAAGAAGATGAACAGGTGACCCGGCCGGTACGTGGATATCGTCTTGGATGGAAACATATCCTTTTTCCGGCATAACAATCACGTGAAGATCGTGTTCAACGTATTGAGCATGTGCGCATAGTGGCGATAGTCCACACAGGAGCATGCCCAGGCAAAGAAGAGATTTCATCATATCGCGGTTGGTAGCGCCAATTTGTCAAGGACGCAAGGCAGGAGAAAGACGACGTGAGCAGGCGCTTGATGCCTGCATGAATGACCGTATTGCCATGTGCGAAGAACATTTCAATCGGGCCGAATTGCCTCGGCCCGATTCTCTTTATTCCGGGAAAAGCGGAATAACGACAACTGTTGGGGTAACTTCAGCTGGACACCCTTTATTATCGGTGGGGGTTCCACTTGGTGTATCGGCACATTCATCCCATACATTGGGAACGCCGTCATTGTCCGCGTCGGAGAAGTCGTAGGAGGGGACGGTTTCGTCAGTATAACTAGTCACCCATGAAGCCAGGACGGAAATTTTGGTCCAGATTCCAGGGAGGTCGGGTTGGGCGCATCCTTCTCCCCAGCTTGTGACTCCTGCCAGAACATATTCGGAGTTATCTGCTGTCGGGACAAGAAGCGGTCCCCCCGAATCTCCGGAACAGGCGTCTTTGCCTCCTGCACTGTATCCAGCCGGAAGCATTGTATCGGTCAAAGTGTATCCGTAAGTGGCATAGGAGGCTTTCGCGGTTTCGAAATCATAGATGGGCAGGTTAACCTGGCGCAGTTCGTCGGGGTAAATGTATCCGCCGCTATTGGTCGCACCCCATCCCACCGCCGTGGATATGGTACCGACGGTTGTCAGGTTATCCGGATCATTTTGCGCGACGAGTTTGACCGGCGTATACACCGACGTTGGAGCGGCTGTACTGAGTTCCAACAGCGCAATGTCATTGTTTGCGGTGTCATTATCGTAATTGGGATGCGGAATAACGCGTTTGACACTGAATTTTTGTCCGTTCGAGTCACTCAGCAGGTGCTTTCCCAGGTACACGTCTATTGCGTTGGGAAGAGAGACGGCTCCCCAGCTGGAAACGACACAGTGCGCCGCTGTTACGACCCACGTTGCCGCAATAAGCGAACCACCACAGTGGAAACCATTTTCTGGTGTTTCACCATTTTCGACGAGAACAGCCATGAACGGCCAGTCGCTCGGGTCGGTTTCGATGCCGCCGATAATGCGAGCCGTCGCCTGTGTCAGCGGCGCGGGCGAGACGTCTGCGCGGGCTGTGGTCGTTAAGAACATTACCAGGAGCGTGAAGCCAGCAATGTAGAAAACAGCGCGAAAAAATCGCATATACCCTCCCTGTTTGTGATGGCCTTTCTTCTCTATAAGTCTTGAACATGGAAGGGTAAAGAAAGGACTTGGATCTTTCTTTCGTGACAAAGGGAGTTATGCCTTTCATAGATGTGAGGGGAAGCTTGATGAATATTGTTCACAAGGCGGATACGGAGTTTTCCCTGTACGTTTTATTGTCCACTGCGCGGGAATACTCTGTGGGTCTCCTCACAAGAGTTTACAGACGTATTATTTCTCCTGACCAACTGTTTTGGTTTTTGGGTACATGATATACTCATCGTCAGCAGTACATCCCAGCCGTATTAGGAGGATATTCTTGCACACGGTTTCGGCCAAGTTCTTTGGCTTTGTATAATCCTCGGTCAGCCATATCGATAAGTTTATCCAGAACGTTACCGTCCCACTGGGGATCGAATTGGGCAGCGCCGATGCTGATGGTGATTTTGAGGCCGGCATTGATGATTTTTCCATCCGGGTCACGGATGATAAAATTATATGTTTCAACTTTGCGCCTGATGAGTTCCGCAATATCACAGGCCTCAAGGAGATCCGTATCGGGCATGAGGAGAGTGAATTCTTCTCCTCCATAGCGAGCTGCAAATGTTGTTTTGTGGTCCTGGTCGGCCAAGTCTTTACAAATTGTTTGAATAACCTTCGCGACGGTTGTTAAAGCCTGGTCGCCGATGAGATGCCCATACGTATCGTTGAATTTTTTGAAGTGATCGATATCCATCATCAAAAGGGAGAGTGGACGATCGGATTCACGTGCTGTTTGCAACGCCGACTCTAAACGTTCGTCAAATGCACGTCGGTTGTCGAGTTTGGTCAGGCCGTCTGTTTTGCTAATTTTATCAAGCTGTTCGGCGTCTTCTGCCATCGCTCGAAAGAGATCTTGAAATCCTTGCTTGATGTCGCCAATGGCCTCTTCAATGCTCTCGGCCGTTTCGATTTTATGCACAGTCCGGTCTTTGAGCTCGGAGACATCATTTCGGCGGCGAAAAAGAATTTTCTGAAATCGTTCTATAAGTTCCGTTGTTTCTCGGACAGCATTGAGAAGTTTTTCATTCCATGGCTCATTGAAAATCAGTTCTTTTTCCATGACAATGCTATGAAATCGTTCCTCCGAAAAATCTCGCTTTTTCAAAACATCCACAACAAGATTTTGAATTTTACTTTTTTGAGAATCCGTTAGAAAATCATAATCCTTTATACTTCGCATATATAAAATGAGAGCCCTCCACTTCGCTTCACGCGGAACACCGAGCTTGCTCAATGTGTTGCAAAGGACTTCCGAACACATTGACTTGTCGGAGGAAATGTCTTTCGGGGGGGAGGGGTGTTTCTTCATAGCGATCACTTGCTCGAATGAGAAGGGGAAGATGGTTTCGGGGACTGTAATGATGTTCTTTCGGGAAGCAACATCAATGTGTTACATTCTAGATCGTTCAATAGTGTATGGTCCTTCTTTGATACAAAAAAAACAGAAAACCCCGTAAAAATCAATACGAAAAAGCAGAGGCCACGGGGATTCAAAGGGAATGGTGCGACCAATATGAGCATTATACCATGTTTGGGGAGGTGTATAAACATTGGTTTTTTCTTTGATCTGCCTTGACCTTTGGCAACAATCTCAACATAGATGAAAAGAAAGCAGGAGAGAGGGTCTGCCCGCTGCTAAGCTCCTATGCAAGTCCCGTCAACAAGAACCCGAGACCCCGTGCTACATAAAGGCGAAGCCATGGAAAAACCCATCGAAAAAAGTCTGCTGTTGACCATTTCAGATGACCATACCGCGTCGAGCAATCTGCGCTTCATTGATCATTTTTTCGGAAGTCCGTGTGAATTTCATTTTACCTTGTTTTATGTCGCCCCGCGCTCCTCTGTATCGGGGTATGACCCTCTTGATCCAGGAGCCGCAACACTTCTCGAGCTGGATAAACGAAAAAGATCCAAAGGGCATGAATACCTCGAAATCGCTCGTTCCTGGCTTGCATCTCATATGTGCGACCCCAGCCGTGTGAAAAAGAAACTTATTCACACGAGCATGGGACCTGTCCCGGAAATCATCCACGAAGGGCATCAAGGCATGTATGATGCCGTTGTCCTCGGTCGACGTGGGCTCGGGTGGTTTACCGAGCTGGTGGAAGACAGTGTTTCTCATCAAATTTTATGGCGTCAGATTGATTTTCCCATTTGGATTTGTCGGGAACATGAATTTTCAGCACGAAAGAATGTGTTGCTATGTCTAGGAGACGCTGGACCAAGTATTCGTATGGCCGACCATGTCGGATTCATGCTTTCGGGAATGGATCGCCATCGCGTCACCTTGTTTCATGTTGATAATGGTAAAATGTCACCGGATGAAGCCGAGCGGGTTTTCGAAGAAGCTCGGGGGGCACTCCTCTCGAATCATATCGACGAAAGTTTGATCGACCGCAAAGTGGTGAAAGCCAAATCGGCAGCAGACACAATCCTTAAAGAGTCCGTCGACAATGATTATGCCGTCGTGGCCGTTGGCCGACAGGCCGGCGCACCGTCAGCTATGGATAAGCTTTTCCCCGGGTCGGTCAGCACCAGTTTGTTACGGAAAATCACTCGAAGTGCCCTCTGGGTAAGCAAGTAGTGCGGAGCAAAGTACATGAATGATTTTCGGTATCTCGATAACGTTTCTACGCTTGTCCTTGATCCTGCAGCCTGTGTGGGCTGTGGGATGTGTGAAATCGTCTGCCCACATGGTGTCTTACGTGTTGAAGACAGAATGGCCGTGATTGTGGACCATGACGCTTGCATGGAATGCGGAGCCTGCGCTTTGAACTGCCCCACACACGCTCTGACCGTCACCCCGGGCGTGGGGTGCGCCTCGTATCTCATTCAGACGTGGTTCAAAAAGGATAATTCCAAAGGGACGGCCTGTTGCTGAAAAGAGAGATTCTACAGGTGATAGGTGCAAGAACGCTTTTGAAAAAAATTTTACTCCGGATAAATTTCTTTCTAACGATTTCGTTGGCTTGGAAGAACGACGTATACGATACGGGAAGGGGGACCCCCCCTTTCCGTACAGCCATGAGCACAATCAATTTACCGAGTGATTTAAGAACCGTCCGTTAACTCTCTTCGTCTAACTCTTCAATGTACCCACACCCTTTTTCCGGGCAGGCGATGTGTTCCCCGCGGGCTTTTGTGGTCTTTTTGGTCAGGATAGGGAAATCGCATTGCGGGCACGCTCTGGCGATAGGCCAATTCCATGTCGCGTAATCGCAGTTGGGGTAGTTGTCACACGCATAGAAGACTTTGCCGCGGCGTGAGCTTTTTTCGACAAGCTGGCCGTCACACCCTTCACGGGGACAAGGGACACCGGTGGAAAACGACTTGGTGTATTTGCAATCGGGGTATCCGGTGCAAGCGATAAACCGTGAGCCGGTCCGTGCTTTTTTGAGGACAAGGTCTTTACCGCATTCCGGACAGACGCCCACCGGTTTGAGTTCTTCCGGCTCGCGTTTGATCGGTGTGATGTTGCCGGTTTCGTCGCGAGTGAAGTCCATGGTGTTCTTACAGTCGGGATAGCCCGAGCAAGCGAGGAATTCACCATTTCGACCGAATTTGATGACCATGGGTTTGCCGCACTGGTCGCACGTCAGCCCGGTTTCCATACCGGCCTTGACCGCGGCCATTTCGGTAGCCGCCTTTTCAAGGGTCGGATTGAATTCGCCTGTGAAGTCGGCCAAAAGTTTTTGCCAGTCAATGGAGCCGTCAGCCACTTTGTCCAAGGCTTCTTCCATGCCTGCGGTAAAGCCGACGTCCATGATTTGCGTAAAATGGTCGGAAAGCAAATCTGAGACTGTAAAACCAAGTTCGCTGGGCGCGAAGTGTTTTTCTTCGAGCTTGGCGTAGTCGCGATCAAGCAGGGTGGAGATGATGGCAGCGTACGTCGACGGGCGGCCAATCCCTTTTTCTTCGAGTTCGCGCACAAGGGAAGCTTCGGTATAGCGTGGTGGCGGCTGGGTAAATTTCTGCTCTTTCTTCATCTCCAACAGCGCGAGCGTTTCACCCTTTTGCAACTCGGGTAACACCTTGGCTTGCTGCCCCGTGTCCATACCGTACACTTTGAGAAATCCGGGGAAAATAAGGCGTTCACCTTTGGCACGCCATTTTGTGGCGGCGGCTTCAGCGGTGACGGTTGTGTCCCAAAACCGTGCCTGAGCCATTTGTGAGGCCACAAAACGTTCCCAGATGAGCTTGTAAAGCCGAAAGAGATCTCCGGAGAGGGTGGAATGAATACTGTCCGGTGTGATGCTCACATCAATGGGCCGAATGGCTTCGTGGGCGTCCTGAGCACTTCCTTTGGATTTGAAAAAGCGGGTTTTTTCCGGGTAGTAGTCGGCGCCTAATGTGGAGATGATAAAGTCTTTGGCCTGTTCCTGTGCTTCAGCAGCCACACGCACCGAGTCGGTACGCATATAGGTGATCAGCGCTGTTGTTCCGCGCTCGCCGAGATCGACCCCTTCATAGAGCCGCTGCGCCGCGCCCATGGTGCGTTTGGCTGAATATCCAAGCCGCTGGTTCGCAGCTTGCTGGAGCGTGGAAGTAATAAATGGCGGAGGCGGCGTTTTTTTTCGCTCTTTTTCCGCAATGTCGGCAACAACGAACGGTTGACCTTCAAGGCGTTCTTCCAGCGCCTTGGCATCATCGGCGGAGCCGATGACAGGTTTCTTGTCGTCGACCTTCCATAAATCGATCCAGAATTCCGGCTTGACTGCACCTTCAACTAAGGCTTTGAATAACCAGTATTCTTCAGGAACAAATGCACGCCGTTCTTTTTCTCGTTCAACAACCAAGCGTAACGCGACCGATTGCACTCGGCCGGCCGAAATCCCTCGCTTTACTTTTTTCCAGAGAAGCGGGGAGACCTTGTACCCCACAAGTCGGTCGAGAATTCGACGAGCCTGTTGTGACAAAAACAGTTTCTCGTTGATTTCTCTGGGGTGTTCCAAAGCTTCCTTAACGGCACGCTTGGTGATTTCGTTGAACTGGATGCGTTGAATATTGGAGTTGGCCGTCTTGATGAGTTCGGCAACATGCCAGGCAATCGCTTCGCCTTCACGGTCCGGGTCAGGAGCGAGGTAGACCGTGGCCGCTTGCTTTGCAGCTTGGCGCAGCTTGGTAACGATTTTTTGTTTGCCTTGGATGACGCCGTATTCAGGCTCGAAGCCTTTCTCCTCATCGACACCGAGTTTTTTTGTCGGCAAATCGCGCACGTGACCGACCGAAGCTTCCACAGCATAATCTTTGCCGAGAAACTTTTTGATGGTCTTCACCTTGGCTGGCGATTCCACAATGATAAGTCCGCTGTTCATGGCTTGAAGGCTATATACATTGGATGGCAGCTTGGCAAGCTTATGCCGGGCTTGTCGCACGAATGTCGGAACAGACAAAACCGATTATGCTTTTTCTTTACAGTGTTACGGGCTTCCTCCATAGTCCGCCCATGAAACGTCAGACCAAAGCCTATGTGCACGGCCTGGCTGCCGTGGGATTGTGGTCCACGGTCGCCTCGGCGTTCAAAGTGTCACTTTCGCATCTCGATCCGGTGCAGCTTGTCTTGTATGCCTCGATCTTTTCAACTCTTTCGTTGGCCGTGGTACTCGGGGTTACCGGGAAATTGCGGTCGGCGTTTGCCGTTGGTTTGCCAGAATTGCGGCGTTCAGTGGTGTTGGGTCTCATCAATCCCTGCTTGTATTATTTAATATTGTTTGCCGCTTATGATCGGTTGCCTGCACAGGAAGCTCAACCGTTGAATTATACATGGGCGATCACGCTGGCAATCATGTCGGTACTGTTCCTTGGGCAGAAGTGGCGCCTGTCCGATATGGCGGCGACTGCCATAAGTTATCTTGGCGTGGTTATCATCGCGACACGAGGAGACGTCACCGGCCTCCATTTTTCTAATCCATGGGGCGTCTTTTTCGCGTTGATCAGCACAATATTATGGGCAGGGTATTGGATTGCAGCGACTCGTGATGATCGTGATCCCGTTGTTGGGCTTTTTCTCAATTTTTTGATGAGCTTACCTTTTTCTGGACTTATTTGTTTGTTGTGGTCTTCTCCTGTGGTGACGTCGTGGAGTGGGGTACTGAGTGCGGCCTATGTCGGGTTTTTCGAAATGGGATTGACATTCGTGCTGTGGGGAAGCGCATTGAAACTTTCTGAAAGTGCAGCAAAAGTAGGAAATCTCATCTTTATTTCTCCCTTTTTATCCCTCGTCTTTATTCACTTCATCGTCGGTGAGACTATTGCGTGGTCCACGCTGATCGGGCTGGTTTGTATTATGGTAGGGTTGGCTGTGCAGCATCTCGGTCATCATCGAGCCTGAAAACTTTTCCATTTTTTTAAGACATGATATAAATTGCACCATGATGCGATATTTCATAGCCGTTCTGTGGTGCCTTATCTGCACTCCACTTTGGGCTGGCTCCTATCCCGTGATTGACGGCCCGTGTCATTTGGTTTTTCCTGATGATCATCAAAGTCATGACCTTCATCGAACGGAATGGTGGTATGTTACGGCCAACCTCCATGATCCATCAGGGAATCGGTATGGTGTACAGCTCACCATTTTTCGCCGTCGGCTTCATCCGGTTTCGGACGACATTGCTTCAGTCTCGGCATGGCGCACTCCTCAACTCTATATTGTTCATGCGGCTGTCACCGATGTCGAACATAACCGTCATGACCATGCCGAAGATATGGTCCGTGCCGGACCGGGATTGGCAGGGAGCACGCGTGAAGGGGATGATGTTGTCATCTCCATGAAACGCAATCGCATTCGATTTACTATATCTGGACTTGTTGTGCATGCTGAGACAGGAGGCATCGCTTTTACGCTTGATCTTGCAGCCAAAAAGCCGATTATTCTTCATGGAGATAAAGGATACTCACAAAAGGGACCGGCGCGAGATAGCGCGAGTTGTTATTCTTCGTACACGCGACTCATGGCGTCCGGTCATGTGATGCGTGATGGAAAAATCATATCAGTATCCGGAACGGCCTGGATGGATCATGAATATTCATCCAAAATCCTTGATAAAGGTATTGCAGGCTGGGATTGGTTTAGTCTGCAGCTCAGTACGGGCGACGAAATTATGCTCTTTGTCATGCGTCCTGATGACGTCTCAACGCTTCCGTTTGTCAGCGCCACATGGGTGGCGGCAACGGGAGAAATACGTCTCATTCCACGTGAAGCCATGTCTTTGGATATCGCTGAAACATGGACAAGTCCGGAAACCGGAACCATCTATCCATCTCAATGGTTTTTTACGTTGCAGCCTTTACAATTGAGTGTGGAGATCTCGCCGATTCTTGCAAATCAGGAAATGGTGACCGCTGAAAGAACGGGCGTGATCTATTACGAAGGGGCAGTGGATGTCGTAGGAACGGCAAAAGGCGCATTGATTCAAGGCGTAGGATATGTTGAGATGACAGGGTATGCCGGAGGCCTTGACGGGCGTATGTAGTACCAAGAATGTGGAGTAATCATGGCCGACATCGAAACACACGAACGAGAAGGGCTGCTTGCCGAAATCGCATTTCTTCGCCGTGAAAACGACCGTCTGCGTCAGCGTGTCGAGCCATGGACAAAGCAAGGTTGTTTCGAAAGATTGATGCAGGTGTGTCCTATTGCGTTGATTCTTATCGATTGTCATGGATTGATTGTCTTTGCCAATGAACGCGCAGAGTTACTTTTGGGAATTCAACGCAGTGAAATTGAAAACTCTTCATATGCTGGGCTGGATTGGCAGATAACCGATACCGATGGAAATCCCATTCTCGAAGACGATTTGCCGTTTTCCCTCGTCAAAACGACAGGTTCTCCCGTCTTTGGATACCTTCATGCTGCTGTACGTGCCGATGGTCGACGCATATCTGTATCCGTTGATGCGACGCCGTTGTTTAATGCACAAAGGACGTTTGACGGTATGATGATGTCGATTTTCGACATTACCGAACTGACTGAACATAGACGTCTTCTTAAGGAGAGTGAATCACGATTTCGGCAGATATTTGAGTCTATACATGATGCCCTGGCTATTTACGAAGCTGTCGATGATGGTGATGACTTTATTTTCAAGTATATTAATCCTGCCGGTGAGCGTTTCGGCAACATTTCACATCAGGAAGTCATGGGAAAGCGTGTTCGAGAACTCTTTCCCTCTGTTGAACGGTTCGGATTGATTGACGTGTTTCGTCAGGTTTGGCGAACGGGAAAATCACAACGCCACCCAATATCTTTGTATCAAGATGAACGTATTACACGGTGGACGGAGAATGAGGTTTTTCGTTTACCTTCGGACGAAATCGTTACCATCTTCAAGGATATGAGTCAGGAGAAGCGAGCAGAAGAGCGTCTTCGAGAAAGTGAATCACAGTACCGCACTCTGGCAGAGAACTTTCCTAATGGCGTGGTGATGCTCTTTGACACCGACTTGAAATTTTCTGTTATTCATGGCCGAAAACTTGATGAGCTTGGTTTACGTTGTGGCAGTGTAGTTGGCCATTCCGTTTTCGATATTTTTTCATTTGATAAGATCAGTGAATTGGCCTCTGCAATGCAAGATGTCTTTGTCGGGAAAGATAGTGTGATAAACATTTCGTGTGGAAAGCAGACATACAAAGTGTGGGCACTGCCTATTACAGGACAAAACGATAATATTATCTCTGGCCTTCTTATGATGCAAGATATGACGGACCATGTTGCTGCCCAAAATGCATTGGCACATTATTCCGACAAACTTGAAAGTCAGGTTCTTGAGCGGACGAAGGCTTTGCACCTCGTAAACACGCAGTTACGTGAAGAGATTGATGAACTGCAAAAAAACGAAGCGACTTTACGGTTGGCGAAAAATGCGGCTGAAGCAGCGAATCGGGCCAAAAGCGAATTTCTGGCCAATATGAGCCATGAAATACGCACGCCGTTAAATGGCATATTGGGGTTGACAGATATTCTCGATATGACGAGCCTGAATGATGAGCAAGCAGCTCATTTGAAGAATTTACGGGCTTCGGCCGTTTCACTTCTTGATCTCATTAACGATATTCTCGATTTTTCCAAGATTGAATCCCAGAAATTTGAGCTTCATGCGATTGATTTCAAATTGCATGATGTCATTCAGATGATTATGAACAGTCTCGGAGTGCTGGCTGCACAGAAAAAAATTGATCTTGTCTGGAAGGTTGATTCATCTATTCCTGAGACCCTTTGGGGAGACCCGGTTCGCATACGCCAAGTGCTTATTAATTTAATTGGAAATGCTGTAAAATTTACTTCTCAAGGAGAAATCTCTGTTGAGATAGAAAATCGAACACCTCCAAATACGGCATCAAAAAATGAGATTGATCTCGTTTTTCATGTGCAGGATACAGGCATCGGTATTCAACCAGAGGATCTGGAACGCATCTTTATTTCGTTCACTCAGGCTGAAGGTGCATACAATCGGAATTTTGGCGGTTCGGGCTTGGGCCTGAGTATTTCTCGCCATATTGCTCGTCTTATGGGCGGTGATATTTTCGTACAAAGTGAACCGGGGAAGGGCTCTACGTTTTCTTTTAAGGTTCGTCTTCATATTCCCCAAGAAAAAGTTCATGAACCGACAACGATTGAACACACAAAAGATGAAGGAATACGGCCATTGCGACTTTTAGTAGTGGATGACAACAAAATTAACCGGCTTGTTGCCACGCGTCTGCTGGAGAAATCCGGACATCAGGTCAAGTCCGTCGGAAGCGGCAATGATGCCTTGGAGATATTAAAAAGCGACACCTTTGATGCCGTTTTTATGGACGTGCAAATGCCGGGGATGGACGGGATTGAAACAACTCGGCAAATTCGTGAACATCCAGATATGGTTCGAGTTCGGACGATTCCAATTGTTGCGATGACGGCCCATGCTATAAAAGGAGATCGGGAACGATTTTTCGAAGCCGGCATGAATGGGTATGTAGCCAAGCCCGTAACACGGAATGATCTTACTATGGCTTTGGGTCGTCTTAACCTCTAATAATTACAACACATTGTTATTGTTTTAATATATTCTATGTGTTGAAGAGATTGTTGTCATGCCGAGTGTTTCGCACTGTGTTGTAACTCCTGAGGAAGCTGGACAGAAATTGTTTCAGTATTTGTCCAGACGATTGGGAAAAGATGTGCCGAAATCGCTTCTCATGCGTCTTGTACGTACAGGGCAGGTGCGTGTAGATGGCCGTCGGGCAAAACCGTTTGATCGACTTCGTGTCGGACAAACGGTGCGGATTCCTCCTGTTCGTTTGGATGAGCCAGAGAAACCCAACGACGAAACACAAGCGTGCGACGAGCGTCTTTTTCTGCCCATTCTCTATCAATCCAATGGTGTTTTGGCCATTAACAAACCTGCCGGTTTACCCGTGCAACCGGGAACGGGCTGGACGGATTGTGTTGCGGCCCGGCTGGCGGTGATGTTTCCCGAAGCCCCCTTTCAGCCAACACCGGCGCACCGGCTTGATCGCGATACCTCGGGAGTATTGTTGGCGGGGACAAGCTATGAAGGCCTCCGACGATTACAGGAGATGTTTCGTTTCGGAGGGATCGGTAAGGATTATCTTGCTGTGGCTAAAGGGCGGGTCGACGCTCCTGCGCACTTGGTCGATGCGCTTGGCAAGGCTGGTCCGGTTGGTCGAGAACGCGTTGTCGTTGGTGCGGGCAAACGGGCAGAGGCTGAACTCATGCCCCTTCGACCAGGAAAAAATTTTAGCCTTGTTCTGGTTCGTCTGCTGACGGGCCGTACACACCAAATCCGGGTACAACTTGCATCACGAGGCCATCCACTCCTTGGTGATATGAAATATGGAGGTGGTGGAGGGCCATTACATCTTCATGCTTGGCGAATCACTCTTCCTGAAGTCACAGTATCTGTGCTTCCTGACTGGGAAGGCGATATGGCTGTCTCCGAAGACGATCTGACTCCTTTCTGATTCCTACCGAATGGTTGGGGGCTTCTCGGCCTTCTTCATAATTTACATACTGTCTTGAGATCATGCAGTTGAAATGTGTGGTGTTTGGGTGTTGATCTGCTCCCCCAAGACTTCAGCGAGTGCGAGCTTGATGGAATACCGATCAAGGGGTTTCTTTATATACCCGTTCATTCCGGCATCAAGAAAGCGCTGCTTGTCTCCTGGCATATTATACGCTGTGACGGCAATAATGGGGATATTGGGGTCGAATGCTCCGCTTGTATTGTTGCGGATGCGTTGGGCTGCTGTCAGTCCATCCAGACGAGGAAGTTGGATATCGAGCATAATCATGTCGAAAGGCCGTTTTTTCAGTGCGGCGAGCAGTTCGATGCCGTCTCGTACTGGATACACTTCATGCCCCAGGTCACGTAAAAGGCAGCTCAAAAATTCAAGGTTGAGCGGATTGTCTTCGGCCACCAGCAGTGACAGCGGTTGGGACGTACGCAACATTCTCGCAGGGATTGTAAAAGGGAGTGCAAAGGATATGGCCGTACCAGCTCCTGGTTCGCTTTGTATATCTACCGTTCCCCCCATTTGTTCAATCAGATCATGACATACGGCGAGCCCGAGGCCGGCCCCACAGCGTCCTTTGCGTAAATGGTCTTCCGCAATAGTGAAACAGGAAAAAACATCGTGCAGCTTGTCTGCGGCGATGCCGATACCTGTGTCGCGAACTTCAAAATGAATGTGGACCTTGTCCTGTTTGAAGGATTGCGGAGCACAATGGACGCGTAGTTCTATCGTCCCTGAATCCGTGAACCGGACAGCATTGGAAAAAAATTCAAGCAGAACCTGTTTGATTCGTTCGCAATCTCCAACGACGGTCGCCGGGATATTCTCGGCGATATCAAGCAGAGTGACGATGCCTTTCGCTGCAGCGCGTTGATTGAGAAATGAACCAAGTGCCTGGAGAACCGGGGGAAGGTCAAACGCCTGACTTCTGATGACGAGTCGTCCCGAGCCAATATCTGACAAATCGAGCAGATCGTTTATTGACTCAAGAAGATGTTGTCCCGAAGACTTGATGTATTCAAGGTATTCTTGACATTGTGGGTGGTCATTGGATTCAAGCAGGAGATCACTAAAACCGAGAATGCTGTTGAGAGGTGTTCTCAATTCATGGCTCATATTAGCCAAAATGAGCGCTTTCGTGCTTTCAGCTTCTTCGGCATCTTGTTCGGCTTTGAGAGTTCGAGCATCAAGGATGAGGTGCGCTTGTTCAAGGTGGGCTGTTTTCGTTTCCAAGTCGCGAATGCGTGCGTGGAGCGCTGCGGTGCGATCGAATGCTGCACAAAGACGTTCGATAACGTTTTCTACACTCGTTTTGTCCAAAGTGCTCAGTGTAACGAAATCAACAGCCTGAATATGCATTGCGAGGAAAAGATCTTCGGTGGATACTTCCTCGCCGAAAAGAGCAAGGGGCAGGCCGAAATTCGTGCTATGGATACTTGCCGCCACATTCGGTAAATCTTTCATGTTTTTGTCGAGAAGAATTCCCTGCGGTATTGTATCGGAAGATACGCACAACTGTGCGAGCATGCGATCAAGATCTTGGAATATCGTGAGGCTATGGCCCGCCAGGTTGAAGGCTTGTGACAGCATTTTTTGCGGTCGCATGTCTTCTGTAAGGAGAAAAAAAGAGAAACAAAAACTCGACATAGGCGATCCTTGCGCGACGAAACCGTTCGTGGACTGTGTGCCAGCCTCTTTGTACAACTCATCTTCGCAATCTTTGTCAATGAAAACACTTTTTGTCAAAAAACAGGACTAAGCCTTGCCCTGATTACGTCAAAGCGCTAGAGAAGCTGGTACATATTGGGGAGAAAAACGTTTTGTCAACGCCATATCGAGGGAGTCTATGCATTATCAATTTGACCGCAAAGTCAATGGGTTATTGTCTGACGGTTGGCGAAAACCAATGGTTTTGGCGTTCTGTCTCTTGGTATTGGTTTCGTTTAGCGGCTGCAATGAAAAAAAACAAGAAGCCTCCGGTCCTCCTCCGCCTGTTCCTGTGAAAACGATAACAGTGAAAAGCATGGATGCCCCTGATAATCTCAATGGTATTGGGCATGTGCAAGCAAAGAATACAGTGCGTATTCAGGCTCAGGTGACGGGAATTTTGAAGGAAATTCATTTTAATGAAGGTGATATGGTGCAACAGGGACAAAAGCTGTTCACTATTGACCCGGAAATGTATCAAGCCAAAGTTGCCGAAACGCAGGCGCAGTTACAGCTTGATACAGCGAAAGCAAAGCAATCTGAACGCGATTTTTTGCGGTATAAAGATCTTGTTGCACGCAATGCCGTAAGTGAGGATGAATACGAACAGTATCGTACAGCTTATGAGGCAGCTTTGGAACAAGTTCAGTACGATCAAGCGACCCTAAAAACAGCGAATATCAATTTAGGGTATTGCTTCATTAGTTCTCCGGTTTCCGGGGTCGCTGGCTTGCTGAGTGTCAAACAGGGCAATCTTGTCATGTCAAACTCCACCGAGCTTGTTACGGTGAATCAAGTACAGCCTATCAATGTGCTTTTTTCATTGCCGGAAGTCGATCTTGCTGAGATTCAAAAGTATGCAAAGAACGCTAGCCTGACCGTTGCAGTCACACCGCAAGGTGGTGGCGATCCTCATAAAGGCAAGCTGACGGTTGTCAATAATACCGTTGATGAAACGACCGGTATGATTAGCCTCCAGGCCGAATTCCTGAACGACGACCTGAAATTGTGGCCAGGGCAATTTGTTGAAGCGGCACTCACATTGCGTATCGAAAAAAACGCAGTCGTTGTTCCGAATGTGGCCGTTATGGAAAGTCAACAGGGACGATCGTCCTTTGTCGTAAAATCTGACAAGACTGTGGAACTCCGCCAGGTAGAAATCGAACGGGAAATGGGGCGGCAGTATGTCATCAAAAGTGGGTTGAAAGCCGGTGATGTGGTTGTGACAGATGGTCAACTGAAGTTGCGCCCGGGGGTTACCGTGAAGATTCTCTCTGACAACGAGAAACAAGGCGGTGAGGCGGCGCAAAAGACACCAAAAGCGAATGGTGCAGCGGCGTCTACGTCGACAGCTGCATCCGAGAGCTCCGGTTCGTCATCGACGAGCCCGACCTCGGCCCCATCGTCTCAGACCAAACAAACGCCATAACAGGCAAGGGGGCCGTTTCCCATGACCGATTTGTTTATCAAACGGCCGGTTGCCACCTGCCTGGTGATGTTCGGCCTGATTTTTTTCGGCATCAATTCGTATTTCAATTTGCCTGTCAGCGAGATGCCGAACATCGAATTTCCCACAATTGTCGTGAACGCGTCACTTCCTGGCGCCGATCCAGAAACTATGGCGTCATCGATCGCCACCCCGTTGGAGCGACAATTCTCCTCAATATCCGGACTCAATTCCATGAGTTCAACCAACTCGCTCGGTTCGACATCCATTACTCTGCAATTTGATCTTGATCGCGACGTCGATGCCGCTGGCACTGATGTCATGACGAAGATCAATGCCGCACAGGGGGATCTTCCTTCGGGTATGCCGAATCCACCAACATACACGAAAGTTAACCCCGCGGATTCTCCCGTGTTGTTCTTGCGAATATCGAGCGATTCACTCCCGTTATTCAAAGTGACGGGGTATGCCAAAACATATGTTTCTCAACGTATTTCCATGATTTCAGGCGTGGCCGAGGTCGATATTTACGGTGACCAAACGTATTCTCCACGCATCCAATTGAGTCCCGATCAGCTTGCCGCTCGTGGACTTGGTATTGATACAGTTGCTGATGCGATTGAGAATGAAACCGTCATGTTGCCCACAGGCTCACTTTATGGGCCGAATAAGCTTTATACGATTAAGGCTGATGGACAGTTGCACGACGCCGCTGCCTACAATAAACAGATTGTGGCCTATCGTGAGAAACAGCCCATCCGTATTCGTGACATTGGGAACACCATTGATTCAACGCTAAATAATCGAATCACCTGCTTCTATAATGATAAACACTCCATCATCATCGCCATCAAACGTCAAACTGGCAGTAATACTGTGGCGGTGGTGCAATCCGTACTTGATTTATTGCCTGAAATAAAAAGTACACTTCCGCAAAGTATCACCCTCGATACAATTTATTCTGGGTCGGAATCTATTTCCGAGTCCATCAATGATGTTGTCTTTACATTGCTTCTTTCGGTCGGACTTGTTGTTCTTGTCGTCTTTATGTTTTTACGCAACGTCACGGCGACATTTATCGCAGCAATGGCATTACCTGCGTCTATCATTGGGACGTTTGCCGCCATGGATGTCCTTGGTTTCTCCTTGGACAACTTGTCTGCCATGGCGCTTATTCTGGCCGTTGGGTTTGTTGTGGACGACGCCATCGTCATGATTGAAAACGTGTTTCGTCATATGGAGATGGGCAAAACCCCCATGCAAGCCTCGCTCGAAGGGGCTCGTCAGATCGGTTTTACCATTCTCTCCATGACGTTGTCGCTTGCTGTTGTTTTTGTCCCCATCATGTTTATGGCCGGTATTCTTGGTCGTATTCTCAACGAGATGGCGGTGACGATTACATCGGCTATCTTTGTCTCCGGGTTTGTGACACTGAGTTTTACGCCGATGTTGTGCAGTCGGCTTCTCAGCTCAAAACGTAAAATAGCGGAAAGCGACCCCATTTTTGGAATGCTGGAAAAGGGCTATGAGAAGGCGCTTCATTTTGCATTGCGTTGGCGCTTTATCACGCTGATCTTTTCCTTTGTCCTGTTGGGTGTCACGTTATGGTTGTTTACGGTTGTGCCTGCGGGCTTCATTCCGCCGACCGACGCCGGCTTTTTCTATGGCTTCGCTCAGTCCGAGCAAAGCGCATCGTATGACATCATGCGCGAGCGTATGAAGAAGATTGGCACGATCATCGGACAAGACCCCAATATGGTATGTTCGGTCGGGGTTGTCGGTGTCGCTGGCCCCAACTCGTCCATGAACCAGATGGCCTTCTTCCCCATCACCAAACCGCAAAGCAAACGTCCGCAACATTTTACGGCCGATCAAATCATCGCCAGCCTCTACCCGAAAGTGAATTCGATACCGGGTGTCTTTGTGTTTATGTATAACCCACCAGCCATTCAGATTGGTGGGAAAACAACAAAGAGTCAGTATCAGTTTACATTGCAGGGTCAGGATATTGATGAATTGTATTCGATGGCCAACCAATTCAAAGAAAGTATGTCGAAGATGCCTGAACTGGCAGACGTTGCTTCGGACATGCAAGGCAATGGTTTGCGTCTTAAGCTCGACATCAATCGTGACCGAGCCAACTCTTTGGGGATAACGGCCGATGCCATTGAAACAGCTCTCAAGACTGCGTACTCGTCTCGGCAGTTGACCAACTTGTATGGTACAACGGATACATACAAGGTTGTCATTGAAGTGGCTCCCGAGTTTCAGACTGATCCCGGGTTGCTGGATAAGTTATATGTGACGTCAAGCGACGGTGTTCTTGTTCCGTTATCGAACTTGGTGAAGATCACAGAAGCTCTCGGACCGCTGGTGGTAAACCATACCGGACAGTTGACGTCTGTCACGCTGTCGTTCAACACAGCTCCAGGGTATTCGTTGAGTCAGGCGATGGCAGCTTTGAAAGGAAAAGCGGCCAATGAGTTACCTGCCGATATTACGTATCTTTTTGAAGGGCAGGCGACGGCATTCTCGGAATCCATGAATAGTGTCCCGTTCCTGTTATTTTTGGCCGTTGTTGTCATTTATATCATTCTCGGGATGCTCTACGAATCGTTCATTCATCCGATTACCATTTTGTCGGGTTTGCCATCAGCGGCATTTGGTGGCCTGGTGACGTTGCTCTTCTTTGGTCGTGAGTTGGACCTGTATGGGTTTGTCGGTATCATCATGTTGATTGGTATCGTCAAGAAAAACGCCATTATGGTTATCGACTTTGCCATTGAGACCGAACACCAAGGGAAGACTCCTTTTGAAGCGGTTTTCCAAGGATGTGTCGTCCGTTTTCGTCCGATTATGATGACGACGGTTGCTGCTATTGCCGGTATTATGCCCATTGCCATTGGATTTGGAGCCGGTGGAACGTCAAGACAACCTCTCGGGTTGTGCGTGGCCGGGGGGCTCGTTATTTCGCAGGTCGTAACGCTCTTCCTGACGCCGGTCATGTACACCTACCTTGACCAATTACAGACCAAACTGTCTCCGAAGAAAGCGGAAGGCAAAGCGTAAAAACGGAAATCTTTATGAGCGGCCGGGAAAGAGTTTCTTTTCCGGCCGTATCTTTTTGATGGGGAAAGTATCTGATACGACAAGCCCCTCTTGGGGTTGCATCCTGGAAGAGGAGGATATTTGCAGTTACCGAAAGTGACTGATAGTATCTTTTTTTTGTAGTATCACATTGGAATCGCTCAAGGTTTACACAGATTCCCTGCACTCGTGTGGCATTGACGTGCAAAGACGTCAATGCCACACGAGTGCAGCGCAGCCGGAGTCCTCCCCCTCCCGACACAGAAAGTTGCATATACATCGAATTGATTTTGGAGGCGAAATGGAAACGGATCATATTGTTCGAACATCATGCCGTGGTTGCCATGGAGTATGTCAGGTTCTGGTGCACCTCGACGAGGCCGGCAACCCTATAAAGATTACCGGAGATCCCGACAGTCCGACGAGCAAAGGGTATCTCTGTCCCAAAGGCGCTGCAGGTATTGAATTAGCGAATCATCCAGACAGAATTCGTCACCCCATGCGTCGAGTTGGTCCACGTGGGAGTGGAAAATGGGAGCAAATCGGCTGGGACGAAGCCATTTCGCTCATGGTCGAAAAATTCGATACCATACGAAAGGAATCCGGTCCGGAATATATCGCTTTGTGCCAGGGGACAGGGCGGCCGTATACGGAATTTACTGGCCGATTCATTCATGCTCTGGGATCGCCGAATTTCGTTACTCCTGGGCACAATTGTTTCTTACCACGCAATATTGCTGCGGAATTGACCGTGGGTTGGCTTCCTATTGCCGACATTTACGGAGGTGGTGGCAAGTATCCTGAATGCATCGTCCTTTGGGGATGTAATTCTCCGGATACGGGCGCTGCCGACGGTATGTGTGGGGATATGGTCAAGCGAGCGATGAAGGAAGCCAAGGATGTGATCGTCATCGACCCGCGGCGAACAAAGACTGCGGCTTCGGCATCACTGCATTTGCAACTTCGACCGGGGACGGAATGCGCTCTGGCGTTGGCACTCCTTCATGTCATCGTGACCGAAGAACTCTATGACAAGAAGTTCGCGAAACGGCATTGCTTTGGGTTCGACGACGTGGAAGAGCATGTTGAGTCGTACACTCCGGAATGGGCCGAAGACATCACCCGAGTACCGGCTGACGATATCCGTCAAGCCGCCAGAATCATGGCGAAGGCGAATCCTCCGTGCTATTTGTGGGGGAATGGTATCGACACGAGTATAAACGCCTTTCAGACAAGCCGCGCTATTCTGATGCTCATGACGCTGACCGGAAGTCTCGATGTTCCGGGGGGCATGGTGCAGTGGGTGCCACCGGCAAAAATACGTTGCAAGTCACCGCAAGAGGACAAAAGCGTCCTTGGAATGCAGTTTTTGAGCAAGAAGCAAAAAGCCAAAATGATCGGGGCCGGACGATTTCCTTTTGGACCAGGGTGTCACCAGCCGACATTTTGGGATGCGTGCTTAAGTGGAGAACCCTATCGACCACGAGCTGTCTGGCTTGTCGGCACAAATCCGCTCCTGACAGCTACCCGAGGCGATCACATTGAAACGGCTTTGCGTGAACATATTGAATTCACGGTGGTTTCAGATTTCTTTATGACGCCGACAGCGGAACTCGCCGACCTGGTTTTGCCGGCAGCTCACTGGCTGGAACAGGATGATGTCGTGCATTTCCACAAAATCTGGTGTGTGCTGGCCAGAAAGAAAATCATGCAAGTCGGTGAAGCGCGAGATGACCGGGACGTCATTCTTGAGTTGGCCAATCGACTCGGCTTAAGTGAAGCCTTTCCCTGGAAAGATTGGAATGCCTATCTGGAATGGGTACTTGAGCCTTCGGGGATGAGTTTTGACGAGTTTGCCGAAAAGGGCATTGTGATGGGGAAAATGCGCTATGATAAATACTTCTTTGAAGGATTTCCCACAGAATCAAAGCGGGTCCAGATATTCTGTTTCCCGCTTATCCTTGAAAGCCGGCCACCGCTCCCCAAATTCGTGGAACCTCCATTGTCGCCCGTGTCCACCCCTGATATCGCCAAGGATTATCCGTTTATCCTCATGACTGGCTGTAAAATCTTACCGTTTTTCCACTCGGAAGGCCGTCAGATTTCATCATTGCGGAAAATGTGTCCCGAACCCCGCATAGCGATGCATCCGGCTGCATTGGAAAAGCTCGGTATCGAAGAAGGAGCCGAAGTCAAAGTCTCCACACCATACGGCGAAGTGAAACTATTCGCTAAAGTCGATGATGGTCTGCAAGAAGATGTCGTCAATGCCGACTATGGCTGGTGGTACCCCAAAGCCCCGGGACCGGGTCATAATTGGAAAGAACGCAACGTCAATCTGCTCTTCGGCCACGATCATTTCGACCCTGATTGTGGAGCAGAACCACTGAAATGCTCACTGTGCCGGGTTGAGCCGGTGTAAGTGAGGAAGAAGCAAAAGATACAACAACGGGCAGTCTCTGATGATTGCCCGTTGTTGTGATGATATAGCGATTTCTTTCAAACGCTCTGATATATCTCTCTCTACTTCGGGCATTTTCATCTTGCCCTATTTATTCAAATCTTTCCTGTAGAAACGCCAATAAGTCTGTCTGAGATCGAAACAGTTCGTCTAACGAACTCTCGATCATGCAATTGACAAGAGAATTGGCCGTGTCTCCGCCGTTTCTGAAGTCGGTCCGGATACCGTAAATGGGGCCTTTGTTGAGGGCTTTGAAGTAACCGATCTCGAAGGCGGTACCATCATCGACTTGTGTACCATCCAGGAGAGCAATGACCATGTCGGCATTTTTAAGACTGTCGATGCAGCCTTGGCAGATGTGGTGCTTTTTGTCCTCATCGGACAATGCATCGAGCACGTTCGATGGAAACAACTCAAACGGCCAAACGACCCGCCAAGCGAGATTGTGAGTGGTAAGATGTTTTTCGAGCGTGTTTTTGAGCCCGCGATGCCAGTGTTGTTCAGCTTCTGTAAACAGTGGGCCGGCTTGATAGATTGTTTTCATACGGATCGTTCCTTGTGAAAGTTTCATGCGATAGGAGGTTTGGGATGTCGAAATAAAGCCTAGATGTTGCGTTATAAGTTTGTCGTATTGAAATTTTTGATTAGCTATTGCATATTGGCGATTGGCTAAAATTCTGTTGATGTTGTTTTGCTATTCAATAATTCTGGACGTGTAATGTTTTGTATATGGCAGAAGAATATTTGGAGAGTATGAAAGGAGGTATATGATGTCTCTTTCATCCGCTGAATGTGAAAAGATAGTGTGGGCGGAGGTGAAAGATCTCAGTTTTGACACAGGGATTTCCCTGGAACAACAATCTGATATTTTACTCGCACTTTGTCGAGCGATTCGCCATGTGGACGGTCGTGATTTTAGCACAGGGGTTGATCTTCCGGAAAGAGGAAAAGATGCTGTTGCCGATGCTGTCCGGGGCATCGTACGTGATGAGTATTCGCAGCCAATTCAAAAGAATCCGTATCCTGGCCTGTTATTATGGCCGTCCATTGATGGTATTCAGCCGAATGACCCGCCACTCGCCTTTAGAACATGGGATTACAGCGATTTCGAGAAAGTGAAGCGATTCGGTCCGCTCAGAGATAAAAACACGCCCCAAAAAGTAGAGTCGCTGTATCTTTTTGCGTGTTCAGACAAGCCTATGGCCTATGGCTCACTCCTTTTTACTTCAAAGCTTTCAGAACAGAAAAGTGTCGCGGTGCCGCCGAAGTATAAGTTATGGGGAGCGTGTATCTGTATTGCTGCTCTCTTGTTTTTTCTTGTTGTTTCATTCTCCACAATGCAAATTGGTAACTTAAGCCGGCTTCGCGTCAATGAATTCGAATTTATGGAAGGCGCCAAAGCCTGTAGTATAGATACTCAAAATATTCTTACTGGGATGGATGTTTCCACTGGGCTTCTAAACGAAAAGTGGAGGTGCCGCGAGCATGAGCCTAGCGGTGATTCAAAATCGTGTTGCACTCTTTGGGAGAAGGCTAAAGAGGAAGTGTTCAGTAAGAATTGGCTTCCATGGATCGAAGGGCAGGACTATTATTTATCTGGAAAACTTAATGTAAGCCTCTTGATTCCCTTTATTGCCCTTATGGTGTCTATTGCCAGTCTCCTTGGAGGAGTGGGTCTGGCGGCGAAAGGAAATATTTTGGCGGTGTTTATCGATCCACAGAATAACCGTATGAGTCTCTCGCGCTTTCAAGCGGTGAGTTGGACGATTTTGCTTCTTGGGGGATACATAACGCTTGCGATGTTCAATATTGGTGTTTTTGCTGGAATTAAGGTGATTCTTCAGCAATTGATTGATAGTGGGAAAGAATATCAAGTCGTTATTGATCGGTTGCTCTTATTTCCAAGGATGGATTTTGATCTTTGGATTTTGCTCGGTATTACCGCAGGCTCTCCTTTTTTGAGTGCTGTCTGTTCGGGACAAAAATCCCGTATGAATCTGGAAGGAGTGAGTGCTGGATCAGCTTCTTCTATGAATTGGGCGGAGAAGCCGCGGGTTACTGATTTGTTTTTTGATGCGGATAAGCCTCGTCAAGGTCACCTTGATCTTACACGACTTCAGAACCTTGTTTTTACCAGCATGCTGCTTGTGTCGTATTTTCAGTTGCTTTTTAAGTCTTTGTCGAACATTGGGCCAGGTTCGCTGATGCTGGCCATTGAAAGCACTACGCCAGTTTTCCCAACAATGCCGTCGATCGACTCGAGTTTTTTGGCTTTGCTCGTTCTGAGTCATGGTGTCTATTTGATGAGAAAACTCCAATAGTCTCAGCATGGGTATGGCAACGTGGAGAGCCAAAAAAAACGGCTTGTTGGTGTGTTTCGCCAACAAGCCGTTTTTCTTAAAAATTTATGGTCGGGGTGAAGGGATTCGAACCCCCGGCATCCTGCTCCCAAAGCAGGCGCGCTACCAGACTGCGCCACACCCCGAGTGAGCCCTTTCATATATGGCAGAATAAAATAATATGCAAGAGTGTTGTGTGGATTTTTTTGGCCAATACTTATGTCCAGGGCGAAGAAAGACCACATGAAAAGGGCATCGCCCAAATCGAACTTTTTTTGCCCATCTTGACGAGATACCATCTTGATGCGTAAAAAGAAAACCTCGTCATAGCAACAATTGGCAGCTCCGCCCGGCAACGTATGTCGGACGGGCTGGTTTTTTTTATTCAATAACCAGGAAAACCACGTTTACAAGGACTACAATGGAACGCATTCCCATCTCGAAAACCGGATTTCGCAACCTGGAACGCGAATTGGATCGGCTCAAAGAAGAGCGGCCTGAAGTCATCGAAGCCATTAAAGTGGCGCGCGAGGAAGGTGATTTGCGCGAAAATGCCGGCTACGAGGCAGCCCGCGAACGGCAGGGACTGCTCGAAGCCCGCATCAAATATATTGAGTCTCGTCTGGCGACGTGTCAGGTCGTTGACCTTGATACGCTCGATGGAGAGACCGTTCTCTTCGGTGCCACAGTGGAAATCGAGAATGTCGATACCGGGGAGACCAAACGCTATACGTTGCTTGGACCCGATGAGGCAGAGCCCAACAACGGGAGCATTTCCATTCAATCTCCTGTGGGACAGGCCCTTTTGGGTAAGGAAGAAGGCGACGATATCATCGTGAATGCCCCTCGGGGGAAAATTAACTACGAAATCACCGCTATCGAATTTCTTGGAGAAGGTAAAACCGCACTCGCCGCCAGTTAATCCACCGCCTTCCTTTTTTCTGACCGGCGGGAGCGATCATGCTCCCGCTTTCGCTTCCGTTCTTTTTTGCTTCATGTCGTGTGGAGAGGGATGTTACGCTTCTTTTTGCGTAATCTCCCTTGTCCCTCGCTGATTTCCGTCTTACAAGATTTCAGTAATTGATATGGATTCTCAGCCGATCGCGGCGTCAGATTCAATTCTTCAGGGTATTTCCCAGAGGCTCGATATGCAGAAACGTGCTCCCGTCAAAGGCATGAGCTGTGCCTCCTGCGCAGCTCGTATTCAGAAAGTGGTTTCGGCCATGGATGGAGTTCACGATGCCTCCGTCAGCTTTGGGTCGGAATCGCTTGATGTTGATTTTGATCCGAATATGACGGATTTCAACGCGATTGCCGATAAGGTCAAGGCTATAGGCTTCGAACTGGGGCATGTTCCCGAGACGCATGGTTCTCTTCGGTTTACTATTGGGGGGATGCACTGCGCTGCCTGTTCCAGCCGCATCGAACGGATTGTCTCGGCCATGGACGGCGTGCAAGACGTTCAGGTGAGTTTGGCCGCGGAAACAGCGGAAATCAAAGCTGATCCCGACGTCTCCGTAGATTCCATCGTTCAGCGAATACAAGGACTTGGCTTTACCGCCGAGCCTATTGCCGACGGCAATGATGAGGCGATATTTGAAGAGCAGAAACGTGATACCGCCGCACGCTTGGCCAAGCAACGTCGCGACCTGATTCCTTTGCTCCTGCTAGCCGCCGCGGTGTTTGCCATCTCCATGGGACACATGGTCGGTTTGCCACTCCCGACATTCTTACAACCGCAGAAGTCCCCGTTGAGCTTTGCTCTGATCCAATTCCTTCTCGTTACACCCATTCTTCTTGTGGGACGGCGTTTTTATGTTGATGGGAGCAAGGCGTTTTTTGCCGGATCGCCCAATATGGACTCCTTGATTGCTGTGGGTACAGGAGCGGCATATATTTATAGTACGTGGAATCTGATTGAAATTCTTCTTGGTGTCGATCCCGTGGCAAAAGCCGGAGATTTGTATTTTGAATCTGCGGCAGTCATCGTGGCGTTGATTTCCTTAGGGAAATACTTTGAAGGACGCTCCAAAGTGAAAGCCGGCGACGCCGTTGCCGCACTCATGCAACTTGCCCCAGACACGGCAACCCTTGTCGATGGTGACGAAAAACGTCCAGTTCCTGTGGAGAGTCTCAAACCAGGAGACCAAATTCTTATTCGTCCTGGAGAACGAATTCCTGTCGATGGTGAAATTCTCGAAGGCAAGTCCGGCGTTGATGAGTCCATGCTGACGGGAGAGTCTATGCCGGTGACCAAAACCATTGGCGACAAGCTTGCCGGGGGAACGCTGAATGGGCAGGGCATGTTGGTCATGCGTGCCGAAAAAGTTGGCGCGGATACGGTGCTGGCTCGTATTGTCCGGCTCGTGCGGGAGGCCCAAGGTTCCAAAGCGCCTATTGCCCGCTTGGCCGATACGGTCAGCCTTTACTTTGTGCCGATCGTTATGGGGATTGCCGCTGTGAGCGGTTTGGCCTGGTATTTCATTGGGGGCGCGGATTTTTCCTTTGCGCTTCGTATTTTTATCAGCGTGATGGTCATTGCCTGCCCGTGCGCCATGGGATTGGCAACCCCGACATCGATTATGGTAGGTACTGGACGCGGCGCACGTCTTGGGGTTTTGATCAAAAGCGGTGTTGCTCTGGAGCAGGCTGGCCGTACAAACGCTCTTGTGTTCGACAAAACCGGCACCTTGACCCAAGGAAAACCGACCGTTGCTGCGATCTCTTTGGCGGGTGGGGCGGATTTTTCAGAAACCGATATTTTACGTCTAGCCGCTTCGGCTGAAGATTTGTCCGAGCATCCTCTCGCCCAAGCTATGGTGCGGGCTGCGACGGAACAGCAATTGACGTTTTCCAAACCAACGGATTTCGAAGCCGTATCCGGCAAGGGTATTCGTGCCGTGGTTGACGGCAAGGCCATTCTCGTTGGCACGGCGGCATTTTTACGTGAAGAGCATATCGACCCCATTGATGTCCGCGCTGCGGAAGCTGCGGCTGAACTCGGCCAGACACCTGTCCATGTTGCCATTGAGGGAGCTCACGTCGCGTGTCTGGCGATTGCCGATACCCTCAAGCCCGAGGCAATCGAGGTTGTTCGTCAATTACATGATATGGGGTTGCGTGTCGTCATGCTGACGGGGGACATGCGCAAAACGGCTGAAGCCGTAGCCGCGCAGGCTGGTATCGATCAGGTGTTTGCGGAAGTTCGTCCAGAGGGGAAAGCCGACAAAGTCGCTGAACTCAAAGCGGAAGGCGCGCAGACCGCCATGGTTGGCGATGGTGTCAATGATGCTCCGGCATTAGCCACGGCCGATGTTGGTATCAGTATGGGGACGGGGATTGATGTGGCGATTGAAGCCGGTGATATTGTTGTCATGCGCGGGGATCTTCATGGCGTCGTGACCGCCCTGAAACTGAGCCGAGCCACGATTGCCAATATCAAACAAAATTTGTTTTGGGCGTTTGCCTATAATGTTCTTGGTATTCCTGTTGCCGCTGGAGTTCTCCATATTTACGGTGGGCCCACACTCAACCCAATGATAGCCGGGGCGGCCATGGCGTTGAGTTCGGTTTCTGTCGTAAGTAATGCGTTGCGTTTACGATTCTTCAAGGGATAATGGTGAGCGTAAGGACAGTGCGTGAAGAGGGGCGTACCCCCTCCCTTGTTGAAATCAAAATGTCGAAATATACTTCGTCATAAATATGTTCCCGATGAAGGAGGGACGTTATGGAAACTCATATTTTTCAGATCGCTCCAAGCGCAGCAAGAACCTGGTGGGTGTATGTGGTGATGGGATCGGCTGCTGTCTTGATTATCGCAGCATTTTTTTTTGTACAGTATATGGTCAAGTCTGCGCTCCGTGCTTCATTCGAGGTCAGTCAGAACGAACTCGTTATCCATGGGGGATTTTATGGCCGTTCTATTCCTCTTCGCGACTTGATTCTTGATGAAGCGTTAAAGATAACGATGGGGAAAGACGCTCCGGTACGTATCAGAGCGAAGCGCAATGGGGTCAGTATGTCAGGTCTTAAGTCCGGGTGGTTCTCCTTGAGTACACCGCAAGGAAGGCAAAAAGGGCTTCTTTTTCTGACTGATGCCACGCGAGCCGTTTATATTCCAACGCGTCAGGGGTACGCGCTTTTGCTTTCACCTGAAGATCCTGCGGGGTTTCTTGCCGCACTGCATTGAGAATGTAAAAATTTTGTAACATCGTCGTACGGTTAAGCGAGACAATGATCGTTTCATTGTTTCAATAGATGTGATTAGCTTTTCTATTTTAAATAGTTGTCATAGTAGAATTGTCTCCGCCACGTAACGGTATTACGGCGACAGTCACATTCTTCCATTGGATTCTGGGGTATGTCGCCGTCCTCTGGTGAAAGAAGAACGTGATTCGATTTGTGCCGTCCTGGCACTTGATACTCAACGGAACTCTTTCTTTTGTATTTTGAATCTCTCCTGCCTGCTCCTTGTGTTCCTCTCTAATAATTCAAGTCTTTATTGACCTTATTGTCTATGAAGGCGATGTTTTCTGCGTTTGACCTGTTAAAGAGAACGTAATATTGAAAGTAATAGGTATGACAGTGAATATGATGAATTACAGTTCGTATTTTCTTATTGGACGATTTTTTAGGGTTGCCTATGAATAATAATTTTTTGAGATTGTTGTTGAATATCTATACGGTTCAAAAAGACGAGTATAGACGATGGAAGATTGATCGTTATGCCGATTTTTATAGAGTATTGCCGATTGGAGGAATTATACTCGTCTTCTCACTGTGGGGATGGGACTGGGTTATTGACAGTGCGAGTGCTATGGACACATTGAAGATACGGCTTCTTATGTGTTTGGTCTTTTTGCTTTCTTTCGCTGTATTGTTCGTTAAAACTACAAGGACGCATTTTTATAGTGCCGTCTTTTTTGTTGTGTCTCTCGTGGAATTGCATCTCTTTATTCTTGTGTTACGGTCTCTCCGTGATGGATTTATACATGGTATTCCAGGTTTTTTGTATTGGTATATTTTTTCACCATTGGCATGCTTGTTTTTGCCGTTAGGTGTTGTCGTCGTGACAATGCTGATTCTCGTTTTGTACCCGGTTATTCTCTCGTATTTTATGCATCTTCAAGGTTTAGATTTGCCAATCTATAACACGATAATATGGCCAGCAGTGATAACGACTATGTTTCTGTCGTATGTTCTCGATAAACTCAACCAAAAGTTGTTTCTTACATCGACAGAAAATGCAATGTTACGTGATTATGATACCTTGACAGGTGTTTTTAATCGCAGGAAATTGTTTGATATTGCGAATGTACTTGTTGGAAATTGTAGTGTGCCGGATGAGAAGACATCGGTTGCGATATTTGATATCGACGATTTCAAAGTAATCAATGATCGATATGGACATCTTGTTGGTGACCGAGCTATACGGCATATTATAGATATTATAAGAAGTTTATTGAGAAAGACAGATGTGCTGGGCCGGTTTGGCGGAGATGAATTTATCATGATTCTCCCTGGTTCTTCTCTTCGAGAAGCATTGAATGCTATAGAACGCATTCGCAATTCAATAGAATCTACGCCTCTGCTTCTGGATGAATCTATAAAAATTACAATTAGTGTCGGACTGACAGAGTACTGTGATCGGGACCATACATTCGATGACGCTATTGTCCGTGCGGACACTGCGCTCTATAAAGCGAAGAAGCTTGGAAAGAATAAAATTATTTTATCGGATTGATTGTACTTCGTGTCTGATATGATTGCCCTGTGCATTCCCTCCTTTTGGTAACAGGCGGAATTGCCCCTCTTCGTCAGACGGTATTGTTACAAATAGCGATGACGTAACGTTGTTCAGGGGAGTATGTTTTTTGTCTCGTCTCCAGGCCACTGAAAGAGAGCATTGAGACGATCCCAGAACGAGCGCCCAAGTAATGTCAGTCCAACAATGCCGAACGCCTCACCGACAAGAAGCAACCACGCCAGAACGGAAAGTTCGGCAGGTGTATGCGGAAAGAAGAAGAGATCAATAATAATGGCATAGTGGGGGAGAAAACTGAGTAAGAAGAGTGTGATACCAGCGCGGTGACGCGTGCGACTGATCGGTTGGGACTCGCTTTCAGGAAGAGGGGGACGTCGGAAAATTTTGAGGATTTTTGTTTTTATGGCTGCAATAAATTCTTTGCCAAGAAGTGCTGCTGCGCCGATGAAGGCCACTTCCCCCGTCGCAAGTATGGTCAATACAAATGCTCCGGATTCCGCCAAAGACAACCCCAAGAACGGAAGTATCGTGACAAGCAAAAATGGCAAACAACTATAGGCCAAGAGTCCGATCCCTGTATAATATTTCCAACCTCTCTTCATATTTCTCTCCATAGAATATTGAGAAAAAACAACTTATCTTTGGATGAATACACAACAATAATATCTTTTCGTTGTGGCAGCTATGTCACACTCCAGAGATCTCTCTCACATTTTCTTGTGCAATCTACATGATTTTTTCTTGTTTTTGCAACATGGTTTATCGTGAAGATAATACCGTGTTATGCGTACTCCCTTGATGACAAGAAGTTCCTCTTTGTGTATTTTTCGACAAATCATCACCATAGATTATCTTTTCGGAGCAGGATCATGTGGATACGGTGGTATCTGTTACTTCTTGTGCTATTGACCCTTTCTGTGCCTGGTTGTTCTCAGTCACCGGAATCGGTTGAAAGGCCAGCCTTACGAGTCGGGTGGGTATATTGGCCCGGCTGGTACCCTGCTGTTATTGCAAAAGAAAAAGGGTTTTTTGCAAAACATGGGGTCAAGGTGGAACTTGTTTTGTACAATACCTATACAGACATTTTTTCCGATTTTGCTGCGGGAAAGTTGGATGCGACGTATGCAGGGTTCTATGAGCTGTTGAAGATCAACATTCCCGATATGAAAATCGTCATGGCCACAGATTATTCTGATGGAGCAGAAGGACTTGTGGTAACCCCGGACATCAGAGTGCCAACCGATCTCAAGGGAAAACGTGTTGGTATTCAAGGTGGATTATCCGGTAGCGAGTTTTTGATTGTGACAATGTTGAGACGGTATGGTGTACCACGCAGTGCATTAACTCTGGTGGATGTCGGTCCGGAGATTGTTTTGGAAACAATGCCGGAACGTATTCAAGCCGGTTATACCTGGGAGCCGTATTTATCGTCGTCGTGTGACAGAGGATATCGTGTATTGTTTAGCACAGCGGACATGCCGGGAATGATTCTTGATGTTTTTGCTGTTCAGGGATCGGTCGTCGCTCAACGCAAAGCCGATGTTCAGGCGTATGTCGATGCATGGTTTGAAGCGCAACAGTATTGGCTGGATCACCAAGAAGAGGGAAACGCCCTGATTGCCGAAGCGATAGGGCTTGATCAGCAATCCATTTCTTTATCAGGATGTCATATATTGACGTACGACGATAATGAAACGGTATTCACAAAAGAATCACCGCTGTCATTGTACAACGTTGGAGAAAAGTTGATTTCATTTATTATCGGATTGGGAGATGCCACAAGCGTTCCTGCATTAGATCAAGTCATTGACCCTGAGTTTATTGACGTCGTACAAGCACTCCATAATCCATGTCTGCGCAGATTGAAGACAATGTACATGGCAGAGGAGGCCAAAGCACAGAAGCAACATCTTCTGCTGACTCCCGTCCCACAAAAAAACTCTCCTCCATGCAGGTCTGGGGTGTGGGCGTCGTTGTGGCATCTGCTCCTACTGTGCTTAGCTATCATTATCTTATGTCCATGGTCGTTTTAGGGAATCCTCATCCTCTCTGGTTGTTCAGTCCTTTGGCGTTACTTTTTTTCCCTGTGCTTTTTACAGTACGTGCCTTTTATGGTCGAGCTCGCTTACAGACTCGTCTGTTAAGCGCGTTTTTATTGATGTCGCTTGTGCCTGTCGGTGTCTTGGCTATACTTGATCAACACGCCACGTCACAGGCACTAGTGGAAAATAGCCGACAGGTCATGCAAAACGCGTTGGCGCAATCAGCTTCGGCTCTAGACCACTTTATCGATGCGAATCTGGCCACGGTACGTACCGAATCCATGATACCGCAATTTGCCAAATTTCTTGAATTACCGGCAGCAATACGTGCTGACAGCCAGCAAGAACGGGAAGTTATGGCTCTTCTCATGTCCTTAAAGCGGCGTGATGAAATCAATATTACATCCATCGCCTTACTGGATCGCCATGGAGTGGCCGTGGCCGATACGTTTGGTGGTGAAATTGGTGCAGAGAAGTCGGACAGAGACTATTTTCGCGAACCCATGGAAACGGGTTTACCATACGTTTCAACCGTTGGTTTGACGGCCTGGTCACAGCAACCGGCGTTATATTTCAGTTGTCCGGTGCGTGGCTCTGAAGGACGAATTCTTGGTGTGCTCCGTATTCGCTACAATGCCGTGGTTCTGAAACGACTTCTCAGTTCGAAAACTCATGAGAAGGGGTCTGACTTTAAACTGATACTGTTCGATGAACACGGCATTCGTTTGGTGGATACGGCAAGACCTGATTTAACATTGACACCGGGATTTCCTCTGGATGAGGAGACAAGAAAAAACTTAATCACCCGTCGACATTTGCTTAGTAATGCCGCGGATGTCAGTGTTACAGGGCAAACGCTCGATGTGTTGGCGGAGACTGCGCCGGAATTTTTTAGAGCTGCACTGCATGGTCGTGGAAGCGATAGCAGTCTCAATGTAAAGACCCGTATTCAAAGTAGACCGTGGACTCTTGTTTTAGGATATTCCGAAGTCGACAATGCAGAGCGCATTGAGATGCAGATGCGTAACGCCTTATTATTGATATTGGGCATTACGCTGGCCGTTGTGCTTGGTTCCGTGGTTGTTGCTCGGGGAATAACCGGGCCTTTGCTTCGCTTGACCGATGCTGCTCAAGCCATTTCCAAGGGGGAACGCGGTGAAATTGAGCTCTTGAATACTGGCGATGAAATTGGAGACCTTGCTTCAATGTTCAATGCGATGAGCCAGGCTTTACAAGCATCTCGACAGCGTCTTTTGGCTTCGGGAGCGCGCTTGCAATCGCTGTTGGATACTTTGCCCGACTCTGTGTTGATTCATAAGGAAGACGGCTCCATCGTTGACGTTAACCGAAATTTCGAAGTGATGTTTGGTTACAGTGCGCAGGAAGCCCACACCCTTTCCATCGAGGAAATTAGTGGGGGAGGACTTACACAAGGTGACGCTATAAAGTGTCTGGAATCGTCCTTGACGCAAGACTATGTCATGTATGACTGGATTTCACGGCGTCGGGATGGGAATGAGTTTCCCTCGCGAATTCGATTACGGAAACTTTTACTCCCTGAAGGTGCCCGCATTATGGTGGTCTTGAGTGATGTTACCGTGCAAAAGAACGCCGAGCAAGCCATGTTGCGAGTTCATGAGGAACTCGAACAAAAGGTTGCGGCGCGTACACATGATCTTTTAGAGGCCAATAAAAAACTCTTGCACCTTGATGAACTCAAAAATGCCTTTATTGCGTCCGCATCGCACGAGTTACGTACTCCGCTGACATCGGTTTTGGGGTTTGCCAAGGTTACGGGGAAGCACTTTGAGAAATATATGTTACCAGCAGTCCGCAACGATGCCACCTTGGTACAGCGTGGTCAACTTATGCTGGAAAATCTACGGATAATTGAAAGTGAAGGACTCCGTTTGTCCAGGCTTATCAATGACCTCTTAGATCTCAATAAAATAGAATCTGGGAAGTGCGAATGGCGCAATGAACTCGTTCATTTGCCTGAAGAAGTTTTTTTGGCAGCGCGTACCATGGAAGCAGAATTCAAGAAGAAGCCTGACGTTCATTTAACATTTGATGTGGATAACAATGTTCCACCGCTCGTCATTGATCGAGATCGCATCCGCCAAGTGTTTTTGAACCTTCTTTCCAATGCACTGAAATTCACGCAATCAGGAAATATCTGTTTTCGACTGAGGAGGGATGCCAATGGAATGATCGGTGGAGCAATCGAAGATAATGGCACAGGCATTCCCAATGACGATCAAAAACGTGTCTTTGATAAGTTCTATCAAGTCGCTCCGCTTGAACCTGGCCAAACCAAGAGTCAGGGAACCGGCTTGGGGCTGTCTATCTGTCGGCAGATTGTAGAACATTATGGCGGTCGCATCTGGATTGAGTCTGAACTCGGCAAAGGATGCACTGTCCATTTTCTTCTGCCGTTGACCAAAAAGCATGATCTGGATGGGCCTATGGCTGGCCAGCATGAACATACCGTGTTTGTTTGAATACATACTGGGCTGTAAGATACAGTCAGTTTGTATGAATTTCGTGCAACGGTTTGTCAGGTTGTACGATGTCTTGAACCGCTGTAAACGCGACTGTGTCTTTTGGTTTTTGGCTGATAGTTCTTCACTGTGTTCTTAGTCTATCAATACTGGCCGTTCCCCATTATATCGCCATCTGCCGTCTGTCATGTGGAGCCCGCCCCACCAACGGTCAATCGTATTGTATTCAAAAAAATCAGCACTGTTTGCAAGAAGTTGGTGTCCGAAGTCGGTCAGGCCTATTGGATCGCATGGAGAAACAAACGGGGTTAAGGCAGGGGTTGCCGTGGATGATAGACCATGCATGACATACCAGAACATGGCATCGCCAAGGTACGGGGCGTTTTCCAGTTCAAAAAAATTTCGACGGAAAATTCGAACCGGCGTGGGATCGCCTTGAGCTGCGGCTTCAAGAATGCGGCGCTCGGTCAACGAGAGACCGTTTGTGGTCCAAGGCAACTCCTGAAGGTGTCGTTTTAACGCGGCAGCCAACCAAGGGAGGCCGGGGTGTTCGGATTGAGCGAAATGGTAGAGGGTTTCAGGATCGGACGTACAAAACGCTGTCCAGGCTTGAAGCCCACAGGCAACCATTTCGGCTGTGAGCGGTTCCGCATCGCGTTCCAATGCTGCAAGTTCGCGGGGTTTGAGGTTGCCAAGCCCAAAGAAGCCGGCTTTGCCAACAAAACGGCTCACGTTGACGAGTCGGACTTTGCGCCAAGTGTCGTCCATCTCGGCCAATTCGGCAAGAATGCGAATGAGAATGCTCTGATCATACAAATCATGCTCGAACCAGAGCACAATATCATCAAACGTTTGAAGACGATCCAAGGTAGCGTATTGCTGTTCCAGGCGTTGTTCTTCCTTCTCAGGAGTGTCGAACCCGTAGGCATGAGCCAGAAAATGAGAACGTGCTGCAATAACGGAGTCGTCGCGACCAACTCCAAGCAGAGGACCTTGGCAGACGGGGTCGGAAAATTCGAAGAACGTTCCCTCGAGTCTCGCCAAATCGAGAAGATCACGGATATCCGAACCACAGCGAACATGCATACGTCGCATTGAAAGTCTCCTTTTTGCACAGCTATCGGATGCAGTGATACGACTCTAAAGAGTCATTGACCTGAAGGCGGAGAGAGAAACCCGAGGGAGTTGGGTTGCATTTGGATGTGGAACCTACCGTATCCATGAAAAAGTGACAAGTAATGGATGATGTATTTGTGAAGTATTTCACGTGGTTGTTTTCGTCGGGCAAGGTCTTGTGTAAAACATGGCGACGAATGCGTGACATTGGATTGCACAATATCTGTGCCTGTCGTAGAAGCGTATAGGGAAGAAAAGGAGGCAACGATGAAAGAGTATCGTTTTCAGGGGGTTGGTTTGTCTCGGTTAGAGATGATCGATGCCGACACGCCTTCAGTGACGGGCAGGCAGGTTGTTGTGTCCATGCGGGCATTTGCGTTGAATTATAGGGATCTTCTTGTTGCTGAAGGGCGTTATGGATTGTCATCAATACAAGGGCTTCGTCCATTCTCTGACGGTGTTGGCATTGTGAAACGCGTTGGTCCTGATGTTGTCGGCCTTTCGAAAGGCGACAGAGTCATGACAAGCTTCTTTCGTGATTGGACATCAGGCAAACCGACTCCAGAAGGATGTACATCGGACTTGGGGGGGAATGTCGATGGCGTTTTGGCAGAAGAGGTTGTGCTCCCGGAACATGCTCTTGTTCCAGCGCCGCATCATCTTGCCGATGTGGAGGCCGCGACATTACCATGCGCTGGTGTCACCGCCTATAATGCTCTCGTTGCTCGGGGGGATTTGCTCCCCGGCCAAACCGTCTTGACACTGGGCTCGGGCGGAGTCTCCCTTTATGCCATACGTATCGCTTCAGCGCTTGGGGCTCGAGTTATCGCGACGACAAGTGACGACACCAAGGCAGCATGGCTGTTGCATCAGGGGGCTCACGATGTGATCAATTACAAGACGAATCCTGATTGGCCCAATGCCGTGAAAACGCTGACGGATGGTCGTGGAGTGGATCACGTCGTCGAAGTCGGTGGTGTCGGGACGCTTGCCATGTCTATGGAATGTCTCGCTATGGGGGGACACATTGCCTATATTGGCGTGCTGACAGGAAAAGATGGTGCCATCAATCCTTTCCCTCTTCTTGCTAAATCTGCTCGCTTAGATGGAATTTACGTTGGATCGCGACAAATATTAGATGAGTTGGGGAAATTTATGGGGCGTTATGACGTACGGCCTTATGTTGATCGTATCTTCCCGTTCGACGAAGTCCACAAGGCTTATGCGTTTCTTGCGTCAGGGCAACACAAGGGAAAAGTTGTTGTCGCCATCCAAGATTCGTAAGCTTTGAAACAAAATAAACGACGTCAATCTTTATTCCCACTGATTGGCGTCGTGTTATTTCAAATACAAAGCAAATAAAAAGGCTATTGCAATGCGTTTTGTACTGCGAGTTCGACACATGCTGCCGTATCGGGAGAAACGCTGGTTCCATGAAACGTTTTTCCCTGTACCGCAGTCCCTACTCCTGCTGTGACAGAAACATTGCATTCATATTGCCCTTTGGCCTTTTCCATACGGACAATGACTTTTGTGCTGGATGCATTAAGATTGGTTCTTACGAGTTGACCATGGATTGCTTCCATTCCTTCCCTGTCAACAGGGAGACTCCCCATGGCCCTGACGACACGGAACGCATGAGATGGAAGTGCTATAATACAGCAGACAACAACGACGAAGCATGCAGAGAATAAACGACTCATATTTTCACCACCATAAATCATTTTTATAAACCATAACATTGTACTTCCGGTGTATGTCAAGGAGGATTTGAGCGTGAAATGGGGGAGAGTAGGCAATACGGAATCATACCAACCGTAGTATACTTGTTATGTACTACGGTTGGTATGATATTGGGAGGTCTTGGTTACGGATCTATCTTTTTGGCCATAGCAACGATGGCGTCCGCGTACGCGAGACGAAGTCGTTCCATATAGTCGGGGTTAACTGGTCCTTTCCAGGTTGTGATTTCAGCAAAGCGTTTGGGAATGTGCGTTGTATGCGGATTGAACCCACATTTGATTTTCTCGTTCCAACGGGCGTTTCGGATATGGTCGGCCATCGAATCCAGATTGTCTGCCATGTCATCGTAGCCGAGTGTTTTAAAGCATTCGGCGATGAGTTCATCCTTGTAGACACCACGGGCAAACAGACAAGCAACGAGGCTAGTGAGAAGGACCCGACCTTTTTCATCGTCAATATAGAATGCGATGGTTTTGTCGATGTCTTCTTCTTTATGTTTTTGGTCGTAGGAATAGCCCCCCGTGTCGAGGTGAGCATGGCGAAAACCAAGGGTTTGTCCCACAAAATAGGTTTCGCCGGTGCCGTAGCCAGCCATTTCCTGACCGAGTACACACGCAAATTCCTCGCCTCCATACGTTTTGGCTGCGACGAGTGCTCCTTGTCCGAGAACACGGTAGAAATCATTTTCCTGGTGCCCCAGGTGATACATGGCTTTGATGTAGGCATCGGCGTCACCGAATGTGAGTCTCGTCATGGTTTCTTTCTCTGAGATGAGACCTTTCTCGGTCGCTTCGGTTGCCCACGCCAGCGCCACACCTGCGCTAATGATATCCATCCCTTCCAACTCACATCGATCGATAATCGCAAGGACATCGGTGGGATTGGTCACTCCGAGCATGGGGCCGGCCGCAAAGTTCGGTTCGTGGTCGTATGAGACTTTGCGGATTTCAAAGCGATGATCTTCGGCAAACATCTTGCGTACCATGCCGATATGAATGCATCCGACCGGGCAGCCTGAACAGGCGCTGTTGTGCATAAGCACGTCCGAAGCGAAGGTTTCACCGGAGATTTTGGTGGCATCGTCGTCGTGCGTCGCCTGCATGTTGCGCCAAGGAAGCGATTTGAGTTCATTGAGCGGCATAACGTTCACTGGCGTTCCCAGATTGTGATATTTCTGCATCATCTGGGTGCTGGTGACGTCCTCATAGAGTTTATTGAAAAGCGAAACATACTCTTTGCTCTTTTCGGGGAGTTCAAGATCGGCATCACCCTGTACGATAACGGCTTTGAGGTTTTTGGCGCCCATGACTGCGCCGCACCCCAGTCGTCCAAAATGACGATAGGTATCAATATTGATGCATGCGTAATGCATTTTGTGTTCCCCGGCCGGCCCAATGCGAAACATGGTGCGGTGTCCTGAAGCCGCTTTGGACATCTTTCGAACGAGTTTTCCGGTTGTATCTACATCGGCACCCCAAAGGAAATGTGCATCCATGACATTAAGCCGTTTTGAGCCCACTTCGACGAGGCATGGTTTTTTGGCTTTCCCAATAAAGACAAGCGCGTCCAAACCGGCAAATCGTAAGGCCAAGGAAGAGCGACCGCCACCGTGTGATTCGGCGAAATGCCCGGTATACGGCGATTTGAATCCGCATACGGTTTTACTCATGAGCGGGAAGTATCCGTTGAGCGTGCCTATGGCGAAAATAAGAGGCTGGTCGGGGTGGAATGCATCTTCGTCTGGGCGTCCATATTTCGCAAAGAGTGCTGTGGCCAAGCCTGAACCTCCACACCAGACAGAGCGATCGCCAAAGTTCGTAAACCGCCCTTTGCCGGTACTGAGGTCGACAATCAGGACGCGAAATGTATCACTTCTCGACATAGCAGCCCTCCGTACATGAGGCGGTCTCTGTTTCTTCGGCGAGTTCCAGGCAGTCGTGCGGGCAAAACGGGATGCACCGACCACAGTGAATGCAAACAAATGGAGAGTTGGTTTCGTCGAGATAAATGGCGTTCACGGGACATGCTGCCGCGCATTTTCCACACCGAATACAAACACTGTCTTTATGAATGACGCCTCCGCCGTTTTTGCGCGGTGTCATGGCCCCGGTCGGGCACGCTTCGGCACATGGTGCCGGGTTGCAGGCCAGGCAGAGGACCGCCTGAAAACCGCTTGAAATGCCACCAGCTGAGCGAATACGGATGCCTGCTTTGTTCCAGGAAAATGATTTATGGACAATTCTGGCACACGCAAGAGAACAG
Organism: Desulfovibrio inopinatus DSM 10711; assembly: GCF_000429305.1. Taxonomy (NCBI): domain Bacteria; kingdom Pseudomonadati; phylum Thermodesulfobacteriota; class Desulfovibrionia; order Desulfovibrionales; family Desulfovibrionaceae; genus Desulfovibrio; species Desulfovibrio inopinatus. The sequence continues at coordinate 42,402 of NZ_KE386881.1, read as the reverse complement.
GAATGGCATCCGATACACCGTACAATCCTGCTCGGTCGAAGTACTTTCATGAGGGGACTCCATAGCGATTGAAGGGAGAAAAGGAGTGCTTCTTATGTCAAAATCAATATAATTGCTGTGCAATACAACATCATATTAGTGTGCAACGCAATTATTAAAGTCTTCTTATGATGTAGTGCGTCAACTTTGCAGACATGTCAATGAACCAATGGGGATTTCATAGAATTGTTATGGAAAAGAATGAAACTCTTCATGTGCTTGAGGCTCGAAGATTGACAAAGTAAGAAGTAAATGTCCAAACAATAGGCATCGAAAATGTTTTTTGAATAAAGAGGTAAGAAAAATGGCCGATAGAAAGTATGCGTTTTCATGGGAATTATTAGGCGATATCGACTTGGGGCGCCCGAACCTGGGACCGATGACGCGACTTGAGGTCTATCGGCTTATGCAATTTGCTTTCCGCGATGTCATAGAGCGCGAAGTGGGAACACAAAAAACCGATGAACTCTTTTATCAGGCAGGAAAACTTGCCGGATGTGAGTTTTATAAGCATATTTTGGGGAACATGACGGATTTTACCGAGTTCGTGAAGAGGCTCCAGCAGATGTTGAAAGAAATGGGAATCGGGATATTGCGCATCGAGAAGGCCGACCTGGACGCAGGTTCATTTATTCTGACGGTATCCGAAGACCTTGATTGTTCAGGATTACCTGAACTAGATTATGAAATATGTGTCTATGACGAAGGCTTTATTGCAGGTCTTATGGAGAGTTACACGGGGAAGGCGTTTCGGGTGAAAGAGATCGATTGCTGGTGTACGGGGGACAGGACATGCCGCTTTACGGCAGAGGTTATAAAGGAATAATGCATGTCGGATTTATGGCCAGAGGAAGAACTCAAAACTGCTAAAGACATATTAGATGATGCACTTCATGAACATGATTTGTCGCGGATCTGTGAGGCCATCAAGTTGATGCTTCCTTACTGTTCTTCAGAAATCATCAGTTGCAAATCAGATATAATGCTCTGCATTCTCAAGGACGTGTTGCATGCCTCAAAATTATCTCAGGTGTGTGTTTTAGATGAATATGAAAGCGGTACATTTCGAGCGTTGATTAAAGACGTTCTTTCTGTGCGTGAATTTCTTATGGCGTTAGCAACGGGAGACCTCTCCCAATCTTTGACGGTGAAAGGATATTTGGCCGGGGCACTGAAGTCACTTCAGGCCCATTTAAAGCACCTGACCTGGCAGACTCAGATGGTCGCTCAAGGTGATTTTAATCAGAGCGTTGATTTCCTTGGCGAATTTTCTGATGCGTTCAATTCCATGATTGCACAGCTTGAAGAAAATCGTAAACGCCTTCAGGAAAGTGAAGAACGATATCGACATATGTCCCTGATGGATCCGTTGACGAATCTTTTTAATCGTCGTCATCTCTTCGACGTTTTACATCAGGAAGTGCAGAAGGCGCTTCAGCAGCAGAGTTTTTTTTCGCTTATTATGCTGGATGTCGATCATTTCAAACGTATCAATGATAAGTTCGGACATGCGGCGGGAGATTATGTGCTTGAGGAACTCGCCAAGCGTTTGCAGAGTTGTTTGCGACCTGGAGATGTAGCAGCCCGATATGGAGGTGAAGAATTTCTTGTGGTGCTTCCTCATACCGATCTCGCTACAGCATACTCCTTGGCAGAACGAATCCGGCTGAATTTTCAGCATCCCCCTCTTGTTTTTTCGAATTTCCAATTCTTCGTTACAGCCAGCTTTGGTGTGAGCATATATAATACGTTCGGGGACTCGGAGAAGGATATTTCGTCCCTGGTCGATATATTGTGTAAACAAGCTGATGAAGCCTTGTATCGTGCGAAAGCAGGCGGAAGAAATTGCGTGAATGTCTACCCATGAGCATGGCCCGCGCGATAGTACGTTTCAATGTACACAGCGCACCCGAGACTCATGGTCCGAGCGCGCTGTTCTTTGTTATTGATGCATACGGCGCATTGCCGTCCGATCTTTATAGAGACGTGACACGTTCTATTGGCGCAATAGTGCGTGTCACTCCTCTTGTTTCTTGATTATTTTCCGCCTCCGTTGCGACCCTCGTTGCACGGCTCACCCGTTTCCGGACGATCATGTTCCGGTGTCGGCGTGGTGTCGCAGGCTTCTCCTGCCTTGATATCCTTCCCTGCGTTTTTCAGTTCAATCGACTTGGGATCGATATTTTCTTGATAATAGTGATCGGCCATGTGTTTGAGCATCTGGTAGCGTTCGTTGACTTCCTCTTCGATCTTGGCACGTAACTCTTTCGAAAGCTCGGGCATACGCTTTTCGAGCTGAGCATAGCGGTTTTCGCCGGAGAGGAAATCCTGAAGCGTGCCATTCGGCACCTTGGATTCCAGGAGAAACGGGTTTTTGCCTTCTTTGGCCAACTCCGGATTATATCGATACAAGGGCCAATATCCGGACTCGACAGCCAGCTTCTCTTCAAGCTGGGTTTTGCCCATGCCTTTACGAATTCCCTGGTTGATGCAAGGAGCATAGGCCAGGATCAAAGACGGTCCAGGATAGGCTTCGGCTTCAAGGAAGGCCTTAAGCATCTGTTGCTTGTTCGCGCCCATGGACACCGAGGCCACGTAGACATAACCATACGTCATGGCGATGCGACCCAGATCTTTCTTGGCGGCTTTCTTGCCCGAAGCGGCGAATTGGGCCACTGATCCGGTCGGGGTTGCTTTGGACGCCTGACCGCCCGTGTTGGAATACACTTCCGTATCCATGACGAAGATGTTGATGTCTTTGCCTGATGCCAACACGTGATCCAAACCGCCGAAGCCGATATCGTAGGCCCAACCATCACCACCGAAACACCACACGGATTTCTTGGTGAACAAGTCGGCCATTTGGGTGATTTCTCGCAAGAGTGGCGGCATGCAACCGGTTTTACACAACATGTTTTTGATCGCATCCCCGTATTGTCGTGACGCCGTGGCAGAATCTTTGTTGTGGAGCCAATCGCTCAGTGCGGCTTTCAGTTCGTCCGGCATGGAAACGTGGGTAATAGCTTCATCAACCAGGCTGGCCAGGCGCTTGCGTTGCGTGTCCACCGACATGAGCATGCCGTAGCCATATTCCGCCGCGTCTTCGAACAGCGAGTTCCCCCACGCCGGGCCGTGACCGTCTTTGTTTGCCGTGTATGGCATAGACGGTGCCGATGCGCCCCAAATCGAGGAACAGCCCGTGGCGTTGGCGATGATCATTCGTTCGCCGAACAGCTGGGTCAGCACTTTGACGTATGGTGTTTCGCCACAACCGGCGCACGCACCCGAGAATTCGAACAGCGATTGCTGGAACTGACTGCCCTTGAAGGATTCGCGCTTCATGAGGTCGTCCTTGTAGGTGACGGTCTCGGCAAAGTCGTAGTTGGGCACTTGTTCGTCGGTTTGGGTATCAATGGGTTTCATGACCAGGGCTTTTTCCTTGGCCGGGCAAATGTCGGCGCAGTTGCCGCACCCCATGCAGTCGAGGCTGTTCACTTGCAAGCGGAAATGCAGTCCTTTGAGTTCTTTCCCTGTGGCCGGCAGTGTCTTGAAGCTGTCTGGTGCTTTCGTGAGTTCGTCATCGGAAGCAAGAACTGGACGCAGGGCGCTGTGTGGGCAGACAAAGGCGCATTGGTTGCATTGAATGCAGTTGTCCGCGATCCATTCGGGCACGTTGATAGCAACGCCACGCTTTTCATACTGCGTCGTTCCCACGGGGAAGCGGCCGTCCGGATCGAACACGGAAACCGGTAATTCGTCGCCCTTGAGTGCAAGAATCGGTTTCACCACATTGGCGATAAATTCCGGTTCGGCTTTGGCTTCCACCGGCGTATCTACGGCGTCTTTCCAAGAATCCGGGTAGTCGATCTGGGCCAAGCCCTCCAGAGCGCTGTCCACGGCCTGAATGTTCATGTTGACGATCTTGTCGCCTTTACGGCCGTAAGTGGCTTTGATGGAATCTTTGAGCAAGGCCATGGCCTGTTCAAAGGGGATGACGTTGGCCACCTTGAAGAAGGCGGTCTGCATGATCATGTTGATGCGACCACCCAAGCCGACTTTTTCTGCCAGGCTGACGGCATCGATATTGTAGAATTTCAGTTTCTTGCGGGCAATGGTGCGACGCATATGGGCCGGAAGTTGCGTTTCCATGTCTTCTTCGGTCCAATGCGAATTGAGCACGAACGAACCACCGTCCTGAATGCCTTCGAGCACGTCGTACAAGTGAATGTAGCTCGGTTTGTGGCAGGCAACGTAATCCGGCGACTGAACAAGGTAGGTGGACTGAATCGGCGAAGAACCAAAGCGCAAATGCGAGACCGTGACCCCCCCTGATTTTTTCGAATCGTAGGAGAAATAGGCCTGCGCGTACATATTGGTGTTGTCGCCAATGATCTTGATGGCTTGCTTATTGGCGCCGACAGTACCGTCTGAACCAAATCCCCAGAATTTGCACTGCACGGTACCTTCCGGCGTGGTGTCGAAAGCCGGCCCGATGTCGAGTGATGTTTCGGTCACATCGTCGATGATGCCCACGGTGAAATGGTTTTTCGGTTTCGTGCCCAGCATGTTTTCAAATACGGCCGCCACCATGTTGGGTGTAAATTCCTTGGAACCCAAGCCATATCGACCACCAAGCAAGCGTGGAGCCTGACCCAGCTTGAGATAGCTTGCCGCGACGTCGAGGTAGAGCGGATCGGCCAGTGCACCCGGTTCTTTGGTGCGTTCCAGAACGGTCACACATTCGGTCGTTGCCGGCACGGCAGCAAGCAGGGCATCGGCATCGAAGGGACGGAATAGGCGGACTTTGACCAGACCGACACGCTCGCCGTCATCAACCATGTGGTTGACGACTTCTTCGATGGTTTCGCAGGACGATGCCATGGCAATGATGACGCGATCGGCTTCGGGGTCGCCGACGTAGTCAAAGAGATTGTACGAGCGACCGGTCAGTTTGCCGACTTCGCGCATGTATTTGCGAACAATGCGCGGCACGGCGAGATAATAGGGGTTCGCGGCTTCACGGCCTTGAAAGTAGATGTCCGGGTTTTGCGCCGTTCCTCGAATATGAGGATGTTCGGGGTTGAGCGCGCGGTATTTGAACTCGTCGACTTTGTCCATGGGCATGAGCTTGGCCATGTCATCATAGTCGATGAGTTCGACTTTTTGAATTTCGTGCGACGTTCTGAACCCGTCGAAAAAGTGAACAAAGGGGACGCTCGATTCAATGGCGGCCAGATGCGACACCAGGCCGAGGTCGATACATTCCTGGACCGATGCCGAGGAAAGCATGGCAAACCCGGTGGCACGGCAGGCCATAACGTCACCGTGATCGCCAAAAATCGAGAGCGCGTGGGTGGCCAAGGCGCGGGCGGCAACGTGGAAAACGCCGGGGAGAAGTTCGCCCGCGATCTTGTACATATTGGGGATCATGAGCAACAAGCCTTGAGAGGCGGTAAATGTCGTCGTGAGCGCCCCGGCTGCCAGCGAGCCGTGGACGGCTCCAGCCGCACCCGCCTCGGACTGCATTTCTTCGACCGGTGTTGTTTGGCCGAAAATGTTTTTTACCCCGGCAACGCCCCATTCATCGCAATGCTCGGCCATCGGCGACGACGGAGTGATGGGGTAAATGGCGGCAGCTTCACTTAAGGCATAGCCGACATAGGCGGCGGCCTGGTTGCCGTCCATGGTTTTCATCTTTTTAGCCATGGTACGCTCCTTTGCGTGTTCTTGTGTCGCCCAAAACGTTTCATTTTTGTCTTGGGCAACCAATACAGTGTGATTTCACAGACCCCGGCCACGACGGGGTAAAAAGAAACAGCAAAAAAAATTGGCACGACGGTCAGCCCACAGAATGCCGTCTTTCTCGGACTTGGCACAGTAACATGATCGCCTCACACCCGAACATCTGCAATCACGTCAAATTCACCAGTCCTGTTGGCGATTCTGCGCACGGCCAGACTCACCACACTCCATGCCAAATCACGGGAAAAAAGCAAGATGTAGAGTGATTTTTTTGGCGAATGGTAGAAATAGGCTTTTGAGCGGTGCAAAGCACACGATGAAATTCGAGAGAGTGACGTTTGCTTCTTCGTTGAGAGTATTTAAAGTAACATGTTGTTTTTTAAATAAACTTGCTGATAATCTTTGTCTCGTGAGCAATGAATGCTGTTTGAAAGAAAAATCAGGGTTTTCCTGAGTTCTTTTTATTTGAAAAAAGGCTATGTCGATGATGAATGGATTAATATCCAATGCAATGATGGGAATGACGTTTTTTATATGTTCTTTTACGCATATAACGCAAAAGGATATGGTTTGTGTATTTTCGTTTTTGTATTCTTTGGTGTGCTTTTAGTATGAAATAAGAAGTTGATTTGGTGGAGTCATTGTTGCGGCTTGTTGAATCATGAGGATGTCTAAATACAAAATCATACTCTTTTCGTCGTAAGTATGGTGATGCGAGAGACATATTGAATAAATAGGGTGGGATGAAATGAAAAGAAAGTGTGCATTTATAGTAATGATTTTGGTTGGTTTGTGGGGATCATATGTATCAGCGCAAGATATATACCACCATGTCGCGACATGGCCCCATACCAATGGGCCAAAACTGAGACCAGGCGGAATGGCTGTCGATGCACAGGGGAATGTCTATTTGACCAATATCCTTCAATGCAGTGTACAAATTGTTTCATCATCCGGACAGCTTGTCGATGAATGGGGAAATGGCTGCGGTGCTGGAAATGATCAGTTCAACAATCCACACGGTATCGCCATTGATGGAAATGGAACGGTGTATGTCGTCGATACGGATAATGATCGTATTCACGCACTGGATGCTCAAGGCCAGCACGTCGCCGTATGGGGGACATCTGGATCGGGGGCCGGTCAATTCGATCATCCCAGTGGAATCACCATCGATTCGTTAGGAAATATGTATATTAGCGATACAGACAATAACCGTGTTCAGAAATTTACTTCCGAGAGACAGTTCGTGACGCAATGGGGGACAAACGGTTCTGCGAATGGTCAGTTTGATTGGCCGAATGGGATTGCGAAAGATAGTCATGATAATATTTATGTTGCTGATACATTTAATAACCGCATTCAAAAATTTTCTTCCGATGGGCAGTTTCTCGCTTCGTTGACGGAGGGAGAAAATGGGGACGGGTTTTATTGGCCTCTGGATGTGGCGATAGATGGTTCCGATACCATTTTCATAACGGATACATCGCAAAATCGTATCCAAAAGCTGGATGCTTCGGGAACATTCCTTTTGGCATGGGGAGCGCAAGGCTCACAAGAAGACCAATTCAATTGGCCGGAGTATATTGCGGCGGAGAGTGGTGGAAATATCTATGTCTCGAATACGTATGAAGATCGTGTTCAAAAATTTGATGCGAATGGCCAGCTTCTTGCGATGTGGGGAACACTCGGTGATGGGCAAGGGCAGTATTATTGGCCGGATGGCATTGCAATAGACAAAGATGGCAATGTGTATGTTGCCGATACCTTTAATCACCGAATTCAAAAGTTGAGCGCGCAAGGCGGTTTTCTTATGACATGGGGAACTAAAGGCTCGGGAATCGGTCAATTTGATATGCCGAATGATGTGACTGTCGACACGATGGGGAATGTCTATGTGGTAGACTCCGGATGGAATCGCATTCAGAAATTCAATACACAGGGGCAATTTTTGACCGCATGGGGAACGTATGGGGAAGGAGAAGGAGAATTCGATTCTCCGGATGGAATCGCGATTGATAGTCAAGGCATGGTGTATGTGGCGGACTCCGTGAATTGCCGAATTCAAAAATTCACTGCAGACGGCCAATTTCTGTTGCAGTGGGGCTCTTACGGTTCAGAAAATGGGCAATTCGATTGGCCGGACACAATTGCTCTAGATAAAAATGGGAAAGTGTATGTTGCGGATATACAGAATGACCGTATTCAGGTGTTTGATGCGCAAGGTCAATTTCTTATGGCATGGGCAACACCACTACCGCAAGGCATTGACGTTGATGATAATGGAAATGTTTTTGTGACGGATTCACAGAATCAAATGGTACGGCAATTTGATTCCAATGGGACGTTGTTGACGCAGTGGGGAATGAGAGGGGCGGATGATGGTCAATTCAATAATCCCCAAGGGGTTGCAACGGATCATGCCGGCAATGTATATATCGTCGACTCGCACAATAGCCGCATTCAGAAATTTTCTTTGGCCGATGTCACGGGTGCCATCGGCAGCTTGCCTGTCTCGCTGTTACGTATTTTGAGCTGGTAACAGGGTTTTCTTTCTTACGGGGTAAAAAGCGCAAGGCGCTCGTCCAAAACGATCGGAATGTACTGTGCGTTGCGCAAAATTTGCGTGTCATGCATGTCCCATACGCGCTCGGGATGCTGGTCCACACCTTGGGGAATGCCGTTCCAAGTATCGCCGATAAGTGCGCCCTTGGCGTGGACGAAAAATCCCCAGAGAACGAGAGGGACGAGAGCGGGCAGGATGACGCGTTTATAGGACGATTGGAGAATGGCTTTGTACGCCATGGCGCTCAACACCATGAGGAGACCGAGCATGCTGCAAAAAAGACGCGGTCCATAACACCATCCGCCCCACCACATGGGGAAGGTCGTGAGCACTACGGTGAAGATCAGCACGGTCACGGCAAGACCTTTGGCAAGGGCCTGAGATCGGCTCCAGGTACACAGTGATCGGATGGCGAAAATGAATCCCAGTATGAGAAAGGGAGAGTACACGAACAAGCCTCTATTGGGAGAAATCAGCAACCCGGCCAAGGCATACAGATTGTTCCACCCTAGAGCGCGCGGTCCTTGCTGCACTACATACGGCGGCAGCCAGTGTCCATAGAGCGCGTGCGAACCGGCAAGACACGGAATAATCAATATTCCAAGACACGCCGCGTAGAGTAATGCCTGCTTGTACGACTGAAGAAGCAACGTGAGCCCGCATCCACCGATGATGAATGCGAAATCGTGTCGGCAGATCAACCCAAGAATCGACACGACGGACAGCAACACAATGCGTTGCGTGGTTATCTCCGGTGCCATGAGAAGCGCAATGGCAACGAGCGACAGGCAGGACGAGATGTTATGCGACGAGAGCGACCCGGCATGAATCGAGTATTGGCTTGTTGTCAGCGCAAACACGCCGCAGAGCAAAAGGCTTGATGCCGTGGACAGGCCAAGACGGCGACATATAACAAAAAACAACGCAACACTCAGAGCGGCAAAGAGTTTTGCCATGGCATCCGTGAGGCGGACTTCCGGTGTCTGGAAATGTTGCGTCCAGGCAACGAGTGGGGTGATCATCAGAGTCACGCCCACGGGATAATAATTGATGAAATGTCCGGACGGGCTTGTCGTGAGCAAGGTATGGGCTGCACTGTTACGGCCGGCATACCCGTCAATAGCGAGCGTTCCCGTATTGATGAGCGCGAGTGCCGATGGAACATAAAATCGATTGTCCGCGGTATTCGTCCCACCAGGAGCAAACGCCAATTGCGTGTAGAAGAGGAGCGTCAGGGTAAACACAATGGAAAACCAGGCATAACGTCGGGGCATGACGAGAACACAGACGAGAAGAACGGCGAACACCGGCACCGACACACGCAGACTGTCGGCAAAGACCGTCAATGGCGACTCAAGAGACAACGAGACATCACGATACTGGAGTGGAAGCGCATCATGATGCTGCACCGACGCCTCGATGGGATCGGTGGAGTCATAACAGTAATACAGTGACGAATAATCCCCCACATCCACATGCTGAGGCAGTAGATACGGGTCGCGATACGTGACATCCCCTCCAGGCGGCCCCCATACCACCTGCAATTCTCCACCCCGCACATCATACATATCCAGCCGAGCAAGATGATGCTCTTTGCACACAATGCTCTCCAACGCATATTGACACGATCCCGTCGGACACTGCCGCGTTTGGACAGGGTGTGATCCATGTTCAATGGGCGGCGCGAAAGCGATGGTGAGCAGAATGCTCAACAGCAGAAGCGCAAGAGCAATACGTTTCGGTGTGAGCGCATGCACGAGTGCGTGGATTGCAGGCATACTGTTCCTCTATGAACATCGTGTAAAATGAGAATGGACGCGGAAAGCGCGTGGTGGGGGAATATGTAGTGGAAAGTTAGGGTGAGGACAAGAAATAGCCAGAGCCTAAAGCGTGCCGTTGAGAAAATTTTGTCTCATTTCGTCCGTCGGCTTTTCAAAGAGTTTTGGATGGTTTTTGCGCCGCAAAAGCCGTTTTCTTCCCTTTCTCGCCACAATTTCCAGAAGCAAACGCAACCAAGATGTGCTAGAAGACGACACCAGTCATAGACGCTATTCGGGCTCTCTGGTGTGTGTTGTGTCTGATTGATGGTTGGCAGTCTGTTGTTTAGCAAGTGTGGTTTCCTGCAGGAGGTGAGTATGCGGTGTGTATTGATGACGGTGAACGTCGTTCTGGTGTGTCTGTTAACGGTGCTTTTGAGCGTTTCTGCATGGGCTGGGGAGCGTTCGTATTTATTGGCGACGGCGAGTACCGGCGGAACCTATTATCCGGTCGGGGTTGCGCTTTCCACGTTGGTGAAAATGAAGTTGCAACCGACGCATCAGATTGCGTTATCGGCGATTAATTCGGCCGGCTCGGGTGAAAATATCAAGTTGATGCGTGAAGATGAAGCGCAATTTGCGATTTTGCAAGGATTATACGGGCATTATGCATGGAATGGACAAGGCCCGCTCGCCTCGGACGGACCACAAAAAGAACTGCGATCCATCACCATGCTGTGGCAGAACGTTGAGCAATTTACGATTTTATCCCGTGATGTGACGAGCGGCACTATCAGTGATGTGAACGCGCTCAAAGGCAAACGGTTATCCCTGGGCAAAAAGAATTCGGGGACGTTGGGGTCTAACCTCTTCTTACTCGGCAATTTGGGATTCAACGTGGATGCGGATTTTGATCTTGTCTATGTTGGCTACGGCCCGAGTGCCGATGCCTTGCTCAATGGCCAAATTTCCGGCGTCAGCATTCCGGCGGGAGTGCCCACCGGAGCCATTACGCGAATTTATGCCTCCATGGGGGATGACGTCACCACGCTCGATTTCACCGATGAACAACTCGAAAAAGCCAATGGCGGAAGTGGGTTGTGGACACGCTACGTCATTCCCGCCGGCACGTATCCGAACCAGGCAAAGGATATCAACACGATTGCGCAGCCGAATTTCCTTGCCGTACGGGCCGATGTCGACGAAGAGGCCGTCTATCTCATCACAAAAACTATTTTTGAGAATTTTCCGTTCCTCCAGGCTATTCATAAGGGCACCAAAGCATTGAGCAAAGACAAAGCCATTGTCGGACTGCCCTTGCCGCTGCATCCGGGCGCGGCCAAATATTTTCGCGAAATCGGCTTGACGATTCCGGACAAGTTACTCGCGCAGTAGTGGGATACAATCCGGTCGCGACGCGATGCGCTACGGCCGGGCCAGCTTCATGGAGGATGCATGGTGGTGGCGGAAGAGACCGTTGGGCGTTCGATGTATGGGCGTGATGCCTGGGTCGGCAAGATGCTGTTTGTCCTCGGCATCGTTGTGTCGTTGATCCATATGTATTTCAATCTCATCGGGGTCTTGCCGACGCTCTGGCAAAACTCCATCCATTTTGCCTGCTTCGCCCTCATGTGCCCGTTTCTGTTTCCAACGCTCACGGCGCGAACGGGTCGCATGCATCGTCTCGGGAGAAGTGTCGACGTGGTGTTGGGCCTGCTGGCGGCATTTTCCGCCCTTTATATGGTGGGCATGGAAGATGCGATTTACGCCCGTGGTGTACGGCTCAATGGAACGGAATGGGTGTTCGGCGTGATCCTCATTCTTGCGGCCATAGAACTGACGCGGCGGACAACGGGCTTCATCATCCCTGTTTTGATTGTGCTCAGCCTCACCTATGTGACGTGGTGGGGAGGGCTGCTGGGCGGCGTGTTTCACTTCAAAAGCATGCATCCGGAAACAGTGCTGTTTCGCAGTATTTATGGCGATGACGGCTTGTTTGGAAACATTGCCCTCATTTCCTCGTCGTTTGTTTTCATGTTCATTCTTTTCGGGGCGTTTTTGTTGCGCTCCGGAGCCGGGGATTTCATCATAGACCTGGCTCACGCCGTTGCCGGTCGATTCGAAGGCGGCCCCGGCTTGGTGGCGGTGTTTGCGTCCTGTCTCACCGGTACCATTTCCGGTTCAGCCATTGCCAATACCGCATCCACCGGTGTCATTACCATTCCCCTGATGAAGAAGTCCGGCTTCCCGCCCAAATTTGCCGCGGCCGTCGAAGCCGCGGCCTCGACCGGTGGTCAGCTTATGCCGCCCATTATGGGAGCGGGGGCCTTTGTCATGGCGAGCTATACACAAATTCCCTACACCACCATCATTGCCGTTGCCGCACTGCCCGCCGTGCTCTACTTTGCCACGGTTGCCTTCTTCGTGATGAGTGAAGCTGGGAAACATCACATCAAACTCGCAGACCCTCCAACGGCAAAGCCTCTGAGCGAGATCATGCGCAAGAGCGGCTTACCGTTGCTCATTCCCATTTCCATTCTGATCGCGTGCCTTATCTATGGATTCACCCCATCCTATGCCGCGGGTATCTCCATTGTTGCGGTTGTGGTTGCGTCCTGGCTGACGCCACACAAGATGGGGGTTCGCGAAATTGGCGAGGCCTTGGCGCTCGGAGCACGTAATATGGTCATGACGGCCATTCTGTTGTGTAGCGTCGGGCTTGTCGTCAATGTGATCGCCATGGCCGGCATCGGCAATACGTTTTCGCTGATGATCAATGCCTGGGCAGGAAACAGCCTGCTCATTGCCTTGATCTTTGTCGCGCTGGCTTCGCTCATCCTCGGAATGGGATTGCCGGTCACGGCCTCGTATATCGTTTTAGGCACGCTCTCGGCTCCGGCACTCTACAACCTCATCGTCGATGCCCAGGTTGCTCAGGCGATTGCCGATGGTTCGTTGAGCGATACCGCCAAAGCCATCTTCATGCTGGTGGACCCGGCAGCCATGGACATGCTCGGTTCGCCGATCTCACTGGTTCAAGTCAAAGCCTTATTGTCCGGGGTGCCGGTCGATCTGCTGGATTCCATACGAGAATCCATTCTTCCTCCGGAAACGCTGACCTTTGCACTGCTCTCGGCCCATATGACCATCTTCTGGTTGAGTCAGGACAGTAACGTCACTCCGCCGGTCTGTCTGGCCAGCTTTACAGCGGCCGCCATTGCCAAAACCCCGCCCATGGCTACTGGTCTGGAATCGTGGAAGATTGCGAAGGGAATTTATATTATCCCTCTCTTATTCGCCTATACTCCCCTCATCAGTGAGCATTGGGTGGACGTTATTCATGTTTTTGCGTTTGCTCTGATCGGCCTCTTTGCCATCGTCGGGGCCATGCAAGGCTACCTCATGGGACGCATCGGTCTACCGCTACGGCTCCTTGCCGGCGCCTGTGGCACCATCATGCTGTGGCCCGGCGGCCTGGAATTGCATGGTGCCGGGTTGGTCGGCTTCGTTGTGTTGCTGTGGATACTGCGCGTGAGGAGGAGGGGGAAGGCGGTCGTGGTGAGTGCCGGATGATGTGTTGATACTTTTTCGATGAAGAAAAGTGAATGCCTCCGGCGGCTTAAGAAACTTATTGAAAAAAGTTTCTTAAGAATCTTCAAAAACGTTTAATAGTTCTATCTTGGAGAGAGCGCTCACCTTTCGTATTTGTAAGAGTTTCTCCTGGCCTTGTATTGTGATTTTTTTATATCTTGGCTATTTTGTACTGTTTTTACACGAAAAGGTGACCTTCACCGAAAGGCCACCTCATGTTCCTTCTTTCGTTCATGCCTCCATCAAACCCGCTTGGTTCCTTGTGGATACTCCGCTTCATCCCAGAGCGGGGGACCGTTCCAATTAGATGTTTCCTGACACGTCTTGAGGCGTTCTGCGACTCCATCAAGCCCGAGTTCTTCGAGACGCTTTGCCGTTGGAACTCCGGTGTGTTCGTCGTACCCCCGGAGTTGGTAATACCGTGTGACGTGGGCTTCGTGCAGTTGTCGTTCGGCCGCCCCTTCGGCGCTGTGATAGAGTTCCGGTTTTTGCGGCAAACTGTCATGGCGGCGACGGACTCCACGGCAGATGTTGAAGGCGTGTTCCAGCGTATAGATGCGGTCGGCGGCGCGTTCGAGTTCTTCCACGGTGTACGGTACGCCACAGGCCGCGGTGAGCAGGTCGACCAGACCGCCGAAAATGGGCTTTTTCCAACAGAGCGGCATGGCGCAAATCCAGTTGTTGACGCCGCCTTTGCATCGCCCGGTGCAGTCGGACAGGGTGGTAATGCGTTCTCCGACAATAAGCGCCGGGGCTGGATCAGCATCCGGGTTCTCGATCATCAGACCATGTTCTTTGAGGACGGGGAAGATATCAGGATCGACCTGATTGAAAGCCCAGGAACGTCCCCGAAGGTGATCGGCGCCACGGGTGGACGTGGCGTGCGCCAAGGCAAAAACACCAGGCGGATAGGTGCCGCGCGACAGGCCTTTAACGTGATAACACAGCTCCATAGCCGTATTACCGAGCTGTTCAGCCAGACCGTACATGCCTTCGGCCACCAAGTTGCCGAAACCTTGCCGTAATGCCGTGGCGTGAACCAACTCGACTTGGGCATCGGCGTCTTCCCAATCAAGCGACAGCCCGCCGGTTTGTGCCGATGTGAGCAGGCCGCGGCTATACAAATCCTTTGCCATAGCAATCGTGTTGCCGAGCGCAATGACATCCATCCCATAGGCATCGCAAAGGTTTTCCATTTCCATGATGGGAATGGGGTCGAGAATACCGCAATTCGTCCCAAGGCAATAGATACATTCGAATTCCAGTGCTTCCCCTGTTTCGCCGGCACGCCTTCCCGATGGGATACGATAGCGGTTCTTGCATTTGACATGGCAGCCGTGGCAGCCCACTCGACCGGTTTCGTACTGTTTCCAGCTCTCGGGGCGCAACGCCTCGGGAACATCGTCGGCAGACATACATGATTCGCTATTGCGAAATCCCGGTTCCCACATCATCATGCCAATATGGGTGCCGTATTTCGCGACAATATCCTGTTGAAACGACGAGGCCTTGATGAATTTGTAATCTTCTTTCGCGAGCTGTTTGAAGGCGGCTTCATCGGCCAGCGCTACATGCATATCGCCCGAGACCACAATCGCCTTGAGATTCTTCGAGCCGAGCACGGCGCCGGAACCTCGTGCTGCCGAACCATATTTGTCGATCATGGTTGAAGCAAAGCGGACAAGGTTTTCCCCGGCTTGACCGATGCTGGCGACACTGCAGGTCTTGCCGTGGCGGTTTCTGAGAATGTCCGTTACTTCCCAGGTCGACATTCCCCAAAGGTCCGACGCGTCGTAGAGTTCCGCTTTGGCATTGTGAATACGGAGATAGACCGGATGATTGGCACGGCCGGTCACAATGAGTTGATCCAAACCGGCGCGTTTCATCATAAACGCCATGGACTCGCCGGCATTACCGTCTCCAAGAATACCCGAATAGGGGGAAAGTGTACTTACTTCCAACCGACTCGTGAGTCCTAGCGGTGTGCCGGACAACACCCCAGGGGCCATAGCAAAGATATTGTCAGGGGACAGTGGATCAATTCCAAGGGGCAATTCATTGAAGAGGACATACGAGTTGAATCCGCGTCCTCCAATGTAATCTCGCGCATACTGTGGATCAAGCGCTTGTGTGACAATGTTTTTGGTCCCAAGATCAACACGCAATATGGTTCCCATCCATCCATTCATAGCATCCCTCGCTTTGGCGTCGTTCTGCGTTATAGCGCAAATACATGTTGCCTGTTGAAGGGGAGGTGACTCTACCTCTCTTTTACTGCAAAATGGAGTAAAGTAACAATAAAATTTTCGTCTCGATAGACTCGACACATATTGTGGAAAAACACACACCATGTATGAACGTACCATCTTCCAGAAATGGAAATTACTACGCCGACAAAAAGGTTTGCGGAAAGGGGGTGATGGGGTGAGGAAGGGGGGCCAGGGGGAAGGAGCGGGGGAGAGGGGGAAACCACTTTCCTCAAAAGGGGTTTCCCCCCTCTTCCCCGCTCCTTCCCCCTGGTCGCCGAAGGCGATTCGGCTATTCTCCGAAATGCAGTGCAAACCGATTGACGAACATCATAAGCTCGGCAGCGGGAAGGTCGTTGATGCCGGCGGCTTTGACGCGTCCTCCACCGGTGACAAACTGTTTGCAGAGTTCGGCGGCGCTGGGTCCACCATTGATGGGAGCGCGAACACTGACGACATAGTGCCCGCGTTCGGTGGTGACGAGAACCGCATGCGCACGATCGGGATGTTTGCGGGCAAGCATGTTGGCAAAGTCACCAACGGCGCGGCGTGCCCATTTTTTGTTTGGAAGAACGACAACATCGGGGACGAGTTCGGGAATTGCTTTTGCTTTCTCGATGTCCTCGTCGCGTCCTTGGGTGAGTTTGGGAATGACGTCGGTTCCAGCAAGAAATGCCAGTGGCGAGGTGAAGGAACACATGACCCGAGCGAGGTCGAACGGGCTGAAGTGGAGATCTTCAACCGTTGCTCCATACGCGTTGTAGTTGAGCAACATGCCCATATCCTTGAGCCGGTCAACATCTTCCTGGGGCAAATCGTGTTCAGCGGCCAGAGCTGTGGCTGCCTCGAAGAGGTTGTCTCCGAAAAGTCCGGCAACGGCCCAGAGTGCATTATGCCGTGTGGGGTTGAGATCGTAGACGAGTTTCGACGTATTGGTGTCGGGGGTGGAGACAATACGTGGATGAAATTGTGGATGATCGGGAAGATCATCGGCTGCATGGTGGTCGATGTAAACAATATCCGTCCCCGCTTCGATGAGTGGCATGACGGCATCGATATTTTTCCCCAGGGCAACATCGAGGACACAGATGGGACCGGGGACGGGAGGGATTCGTTTGAGAAGTGCCTGATCGCGTTTGACACCGGTCATGAGAATGGGCGTATCGGCACGACCAGCTAAAAGCTGGACCAATGCACAGAGGCCATCGGCGTCACCGTTGAAAGCGTAGGCCGAGGCACTACGGGCCAATGAAAAAAGAGTATCGTGAGATTCGGCCATGCGAAATGCTCCTTGATGGATTTTGCCGGAAGAGTGCATCCCCTGAACGGGAAGGTCAAGGTGGTTGAGAAAAAAAAGGGCCGCCTGGGGGGACGGCCCGTCTCAAGGAGAGGGATGAAGTGAGAGGAAGAATTATTTGATCGGCTCAGGCAGAGTGATGAGCCAAATTTGCGACCGTTCACCCGTGGGCTTTACATGGAACGTCGTATTGGTGTGTTCTTTTTCGTAGGTGATGGTCCCTTTGGAATCGACAACATACCCTGTGGGTTTTTTGACGTCCTTGCCGTCTTTGTCCTTCGCAGGATTTTCGACGTCCAGCGTCATGCCGAAATCGTTGTCTGAAGCGACAGCCAGGGTCTTTCCATCATCCAACAGAGCAATGCCTTCAGCTTTTGACGGCTTCCAGCCATGCGCTTTCAGGTCGAAAACAAACGTTTTGCTCATGGGGACAACACCGGCTTTGGATAACTCCTCGGCGGTATCGATCGTTTCCAGGGGCTTGCCGTCGGAAGCGGTCTTTCCGGTCAGATCGGTGGCTTTGCTCAAATCAACCATGTAAATCAGGTTGCGCATTTTTTTGTCTTTGCCCTTGCCCTGTTCCACGACGAGGAGTTTGTCATCGGACACGGCAGCTAAATCGCCGATTTTGGCATCTCGGCTTTTTTTGAAGGCATCAACATCATGGGGGTAGGCAAACATGCGGGTCTTGCCTGTCTTGGGATCAAGCTCAACAAACCGGATGAATTGGGCGTTGCTTTTTTTGACCTTGCCGTCCACATCGAGAATGCTCTGGACTGCAGCAATGATTTTGCCCGAGGGGGTGATGGTCAGCCCCTCGAAACCACGATTCGGTTGGCGGAATTTGACAATCTCAGGAAGACCTTCGCCCGGACCGTATTTTTCAAGGATGACGCCGGTTTTGGGGTCAAGCTTCGCGATAAACGGACCGTATTCATCGCACACCCAGAGGTTCCCATCGCTGTCGGCCTCAATGCCTTCCGTATCCATGCCGTTTTTATCATAGGGGAGGATCGTCAAGCTGTCGGATAACGGGGTTTCGCCGGTAGAGCCTATTGCGCCCTGGGGGATGGGCAGACCGGTGATCGGTTTTTCCGGAGCTGACTTCAGCGTGGTGAAGTCGACGAGTTCGGCTTTGTCGGCTGTCACTTTGACGATACCGAACCCAGGATTGAATTGGGGAGCCGGAAACATTTTGGTTTTGACCGGTTTGGCGTCGTCGTCGGCTTTGTATGCCGGGGAGTCTGCATTGGGGCCGCGATCACTGATCAGACTGAAAAGCAAGGCGCCGTCTTCGTCTTTACCGACATAGTACATGCTTGAGCCAACGCCGACGGGAAAGCCTTTGGGAAAGTCATGCTTTGCTGCACCGTCGTAGGGAACGAACAGCGATTCATCTATAACGATATCATATTTTTTTATCGTCGGCTCAGCGGCGAAACTTGGAGAGATCATACCAAGACTCAGCGCTGCAACACCGAGCGACATTAGAACGCGAATATTCATGACGAGAGCCTCCACTCATGTTTTGCGTGTAAGATCTACTCGTCGCGTGTGGCGAAACGGTTTCAGAGAAAAGACAATTGGTGTCAAACACCATGACGAGACGACGCGTTGGCATGTTGTTTGGCCGTTATGTTGTGCAGACGTCGCGCGCTTTGGACATTTATCCCCGTTCGGATAGAGCGAGTCGAAGACCAAGGCCAAGGAATACGCATCCCGCGAGGCGTTTTGACCACGCTGCCAAATGTCCGGCGGGATTGATCTTGGCTGCCAGGCGACCGGCACAAATCCCGTAGAGCAGACAGACCAACGTTCCATTGATGGAAAACACAACGCCTAATGTGAGAAATGCCATATTCGTCTGGGTGCTGGTGGGATCAATAAACTGAGGTAAAAAGGCCAAAAAGAAGAGCGCAACTTTCGGATTCAATGCGTTGCAAAGAAAGCCTTGTCGCCAAATAGTCACCAGATTGGTGGAGGGAGTGGAACTCGTGATGGTACATGCATACGCGTCGACAGCAGCGGGTTTGGCACTTCGTAAAATGGAGACCCCCATATACAAAAGGTATGCCGCCCCAATGATTTTGATGACAGTAAATACTGTCGCCGATGTCGCGATGAGGGCGGAAAGGCCCAACGTGGCGGCGGTAATGTGAACCAGGCATCCCGTCCCTACACCCAGTGCAGCGACCATACCGGCTTTGGAACCTTGGGACGCTCCACGGCCGACGATATACAGGACATCCTGTCCGGGAGTGATGCTGAGCAAGAGTCCCGAAGCAACAAACATGAGAAAATCGTGAATACCGAACATAGTCATCCTCGCTGCGTGTGAACGGCGTCGAGTTGTTCCAGGAAGCAGTCTCCGTGGGTGATATCTTTGACCGAAGCCGTAAACCGCTCAACATATTCCAGGGGGATATGGACGATGAACTCTGCGTCCATGCCATATTCCGTGACTGCAATGGTTCCTTCGAATTCGTCAACAAGACGGGTTATCGGCGTGACGAAATGATGCCCGAAAAGAATGCGTACCGCCTGAACATCCACATGCCAGCGCTGTGGCAGGATTGCAAGACCGTTGGCGAGAGCACCGGAGTAGGCGCGCACCAGACCTCCCGTTCCCAATTTGATTCCGCCGAAATAGCGTGTAACGACGGCGACAATTTCACCCAGTCCACTTCCCGTGAGGACATTGAGCATAGGACGTCCGGCAGTTCCACGCGGTTCGCCATCATCGGATGATCCGGCCAACGTTGTATCGGCGGGAGAGGCCGCGAGAAAAGCAAAACAATTATGACTGGCGTCGGGAAATTCCATGCGACAACGCTCAATGAAAGCCTTGGCTGCGCCTGGTCCCGGCGCATGTTCTATCGATACGATGAATCGGCTCTGTTTAATGACCTCTTCAGAGCGCTGCAAACCGATGTCGGGAATGGGGTATCGCATGACCGGATTTACGACGCGCTTCGCCTTGGGGTCAAGTTGTGGTGGAAATGAGCGTATTCATGGCATCTTTCGATATTTCGGTTAATGAATGATACCAGGTTGGTCGTGTATATTATTGTGTATGGAATGGTGTGGATTCGATGTGTCGTGTCGTTTTACACGTGTTGAGTAGTATGGAGTTGTACTCTCTTTGTCGATTTTTTATTGTTGTAGACGAGAGATATTGTAATAAACATCTCGTATCCATGAACGTGATGGAGGACCGATGGTGGCGCTCGATATGGTACGGAATATGTGCTTAAATGTTGATTGTGAATTTTAGAACGTAAGAAGGCGGTGTTGCCGCTTTTCTCTCATACGCGATTTTCGTATCATATTGAAAAACGCAAATTTAAGTTTTCCCTTCTCAGCGGGGATGCGATAGAGTGCGACGCCGTGGTTGTCATGGTGAGTTGTTTCATTTCCGCTGCCATTTCCTAACGATAAGGACTTCGTGTGTCAGCTTTGTCTCTCGATCCACGCCGCGTTCTGCTTATCCATCCCGCTTCCCCGTATTCATTTTGGAGTTTTCAAGAAACCGTCCGTTTATCCGGACGAAAAGCTATGGCTCCGCCTTTGGGACTTGTCACGGTGGCTGCGTTATTGCCTTCGAATTGGGATTTACGCGCCTGTGACATGAATACGCGAGAGCTTCGTGAAGAAGATTGGCAGTTTGCCGATCTTGTTATGATTACAGGAATGATTGTGCAACGCGAAGGAATGCTGTCGCTTATTCGTGAAGCCAAACGTCGCGGTATTCCAGTTGCTGTTGGAGGGCCGTACGCCACGAGTGTTCCTCAAGACATACTTGATGCTGGTTGCGATTATCTTATCAAGGGTGAGGCAGAAGATTCTATTGCCGGGTTTCTTGATGCCCTTTCTCGAGGGGAGACGAGCGGCGTCTTCGAGGAGTCGGAGAAACCCAATATGGGCGTCTCACCGATTCCGCGGTATGACCTGTTGCATCTTGAAGACTACGACACTGTTTCTATTCAAACGTCGCGGGGTTGTCCTTTTTCATGTGAGTTTTGCGATATTATAAACCTCTTTGGTCGCGTTCCGCGTTATAAAAGCCCGGATCAAGTCATGGCGGAACTCAACATGCTTTATTTGTTGGGCTGGCGAGGATCGATTTTTATCTGCGACGACAATTTTATCGGCAATAAAAAGCATGCCCGCGCGATTTTGGAGAAACTCATTCCTTGGATGGCAGAACGTGATGAACCGTTCAGTTTCTTCTGTCAGGCATCGGTCAACCTTGGACAAGACAAAGAACTCATTGATCTCATGACCGCGGCCAATTTTGGCGATGTTTTCGTAGGCGTGGAATCACCAGATGAAAATGTCTTGAAGGTAACCAACAAACAGCAAAATGTTCATAACCCATTGGAAGAGTCGTTGCGCAACATTAATGCCAATGGATTGCCCGTGTTGGGGAGTTTCATCATTGGTTTTGATGGAGAAACCAAAGGTATGGGAGAGCGTATTTGTGCCTTTGTCGAAAAAATAGGAATGCCGGTGATCATGGTCAATATGCTGCAGGCGTTGCCTAATACCAAGTTGTGGGACCGATTAGAACGCGAAGGCCGGTTGACGCTTGACGGCGATACATGCGGCGTGCGCGGTTCTGCGATGAATTTTCAACCATCAAGGCCGCGAGAAGAGATTCTTGAAGAGTTCTATAAAGCCATTGATCGTCTTTATGAACCGCAAGCCTATCTCGCTCGTGCTTTCCGTTACACTTTGGAAATGCGGCCCACACGCAAAGCCATGTCCCCCAATGGTAATCCTGGCCGGAAAACGAAAAATGTGACGTTACCCAAAGGATCTGTATCCCGTCGGTTATGGGAATACATGGCACTGATTCGTGTTGTTTGGCGACAAGGCGTTGTTGCCCCGTATCGGGGGCAGTTCTGGCGACAACTGGTCCAAGTGCGACAGAAGAATCCGAGTCGGTTGGTGCGCTATCTCAGTGCATGTGCAATCGGGGAAAATTTGTTTCAGTATCGGAAAAATATATTGCAAGACCGATTGAATCGTGCAAACAATCAGAGAGTGGGATAATAGTGGATGTTTCAGTCCATATGCATAAAATGATTTACCATGGTTTTTTATTATGAAAGTCTCGGATTTGTTTTTACTGCTTCGAGATAACTGACTGATAAAGTTTGAAGTCATCTTTATATATTTCTTCAGCCAGGTCGTATGCTCGTTGTTCTGTGAATACACTTGGAATTTTATTTGAAGCATTCGTGGCGTGGTGTGTGACGTTTGTCACTTGTATTTCATTGTATGGTTTGTTGTATATTTTTGAAAGGATCATGGGGAGTTCCGTGTCAAGTGAGTCCATTGAGCCAATAAAATCATAGTCGATAGTGTTGGAGAGAATAACGTCAGATTGAGGCTTAAAGTGGAGGTCCATGGCGTCAGGAGGTGTTTTTCGTAATACGGATAAGAAGTCTACAAGTGTAATTTCTGTATTCTCATCTGCCCCGAGCATTTTTTCAAAGTAAGCCCGTTCTATCTTCCTTTCATTCGTTGTGTTCGATATTTTGTCTAAGTATCCTGATGCAATTCTATCAATTGGATTTCGTATAAAGGTAAATTTAAAATATGTATGTTTGAGAAATATTTCATGGAGCATGGAGTCAGGGAGTTGGTACGGTAAGATAAAAGGAGAGGCAAGACAATCATGTACATTCCCTTCATAGGTGAGCCCGGCTTCGCTCATTTCCAAGGTGAAGAGGGTCTTTTTTATCGTTGTGTGAGCCACTTTGGGGATAGGTGCATAGAGAAATTTTTTTCTGAGTGAAATGCAGAAGCTCAATAAAAATTCAATTTTTTCTAGGCTGCTTGTATAATTTATCATATGTTGCCTTATTAGCGGTAAGTCGTTTGCATTTCTCTGTGCTAACCCGTGCGGACTCTTTGATGAAAACCATAATACCATACATTGGATGTCGTTGTCAGCGTAAAATGATGTTTGATGAATTTTATATTATGGTATTCACCGCACTAATTCGCTAACGGTAGTGTTTCTGCCTGTTGAAGACCGTTCAATGTTGCTGTGAGCACAATGTCACAATTCGGAGTATTGCATGGATCTATTCGTAACAGAATACGGCTACCAGTCTTTAAAGGAAGTCTCATTATTTGATTAAAGGAGCCTCCTTCTATTTGGATTGATCTCTTTCTTTCCTCACTAAAAGCTGTTCCAGGAGGAGTGTAAAAAACTTCAAGAGTGAACAGGCTAGAAGCAGTACCGAGAAATGTCAAAAAAGGCATGTCCTCTACAACATAGAAGGTATCTTTAATAACAATCCTCGGGTCATTTCCTGTTGATTTGAAGATGATTTTATCTTCATCAAACGAAATCTGTGCTTCATGCAGCTTAAAAGATAAATCACATAGAGACGTACCGTTTTCGTTGGCTTGGGCTTCTTTATAGTTTGAATAGCCATTCTTTATGGCCATCTGTGAAACGAGCTTCGCTAATTCTGTGTACTGGAGGTCTTTTTCCTCCAGAGCCGTCTGCAATTGAGATATTTCGCGATCTTTTTTCGAGGCTTCTTCTTTTGCCAGCGTATACAGCGCTTGGTGGGCGTCATGTCTCTCGGTGTCAAACTGGTTTTCGACGGCTCCAATGAAATTGTAGAGCAAATCCGTGACTTGGGTGAGAGGAACACCTTCTCCAGAAAAGACCTTGGATTTGAGTCCTGGGTGCTGCATATGCACAAGGCAATGTTGTGCTTGCCAACGTCGTAGATCTGCGATCATGGGGGCTGTTTCTGGAGGGGTACCGGCAAGTGCAGCGGTAACCGCGTCGCATATGTCATTGGAAGAAATATTTTTTAAACAGGCCTCATCTCCTCGTAAACAATGAGGAATGCTAGGGGTGAGGTTCGCGTGGTAACAGCCCAGGCAATCCAGGTCGCGTGCTTGGACGACATATGATTGCCGTATGTCCCAAAGTCGCGTGAACGGAGAGAGAGAGCCAAAAACGACGACAGAAGGGACGCGAAAACATTGAGCAACATGCATGGGAAACGAATCAATTCCCAAAAACAATCGTGCATTTGAGGCTAAAGTCACTAAATCCGTCAGCCGCGTACGACCGCGAAGATCAATGACTTGATCTTGGTTGAGACAAGAGAGTCTGTGGCTTCCTTCTTTCGAACCGAGGAGAACGATGGGGATATTTTTGTCGGAAAGAAGCTTTAAAGCTGGCTCAAACGTCGCAAGGCCAGGATTGCGTCCTTGGAATCCTGGGCGGAACGATTCACAATGAAAGAGCACATACTCTTCCTTCGGCATAGTGATGTGCTGGCTCAGAGGTGGTGTGCTTGCCGTCAGAGCTTCAGTGAAAGAGCTTATGTCGTGAGGTGTTGCAGGGGGGACACCCAAAGCGGCGGCAAGGAGATCTCCAATATTAAACGGCACACTGTAATTTACATTGCGTATTGAAGAGATTCTATCGTAGTCTGAAGTCGTATATGGTGTGATGGTCGCTTCATCTTGCAGGCTGAGGTTTGGTAATGAGGGGATGAGGCTCCAGATATTCTTATTGGTATTAATCGTGATTTGAGCTTTTGGGTTTTTTCTGGCGTAAGAAAATACCGAAGGTAAAGCCGCAAAAATGTCTCCAATGCCATCAGAACGAAGATCAAAGACTTCTTTGCCGGAGACATTGCCGTTCCAAGCCGCGCTATTCCAACGTGCCATAAATTTCGCTCTGTTTGTTTCCATGATGGTAGTTCTGATTTCTTTCGGGACAGTATTGAAAGAAGAACTCCTGAAGTGTTGATGAGGCATATCCAAGTGTTCAATGCGGTAACCTGCTTGACGAATGCGCATTGAAAGATCTGAGTCTTCAAACATTGCCCATTTGTAATTCAGGTCGAATCCGCCAATTTCTTTAAAGACGTTACTTCGTATTAAAAGGATCGATCCTTCGGCGTATGTATTTCTTGATGGTCGGTACGTGGTAAACCGGCCATTGCAGAGATACGGTGAAAATGTTTGAGGAGCATTAAGGGGACCGATGACACCGACATTGTCATCAGAGAGCATTGTTATGGCGTTGTGGAGCCAATCGAGGTGAGGAAAGGCAATATCATTATTTTGTATCCAAAATATATTTCCGGGGCAAAGGTCGAAATTTGTATTATGGCCTCCTCCAAAACCAAGATTATATTTACTTTGGATGAGGCGTATATCGAGGTGCGGAAATTTTTCGTGTACTGATTTGATGTCAGAAAAGAAGTCCATCATTTCATGGGATTTTCCGTTGTTCCTCACAATGATGGAGCACTTTATTCCTGACTCAAGACTAAAGTTTGATATATATTGTGGAAAAGATTGTAGGAGTCTACTTGTTGACTTACTACTGCAAAAATTTAAAATGGAAATAGTAATACTGTTAAACACCTGTTACATCCTTCCCAGTTTATTTCAAATGTAATTTGTACATAATGTACATTATTTGGGGGAGAATGACTAGGGGGATATGCTCTCCTTTAAGTCTCGTTTGCAGGTAAATAACGACACGCTTCGACTTTATCGAGTGTGATGCAGTTTCGCCCAGACCGTTTGCTTTTGTACATGAGGCTATCGGCCCGATTTATTATTGTTTGGGGCGTATCGTTTTCTCTTGAGAGTGTACCACCAATAGAAATGCTGACGCGGATTCTTGTATTGTCTCGCTCGATAGACGAGGATTGAACAAGGTTACGGCATCGTCTGGCTATGAGATTCAGTGTGTCAAGATTGACATTTGGTAGCAGAATAATGAATTCTTCTCCTCCATAGCGACCGATAAAATCAAAAGAGCGAATGCAATTTTGCAGAGTTTTTGCCACCATACAGAGGACATCGTCTCCAACCGTATGCCCGTATGTGTCGTTAATCATTTTGAAGTGGTCAATATCGATAAAGAGAATGCCGAAATCCCAGCCGTATCGTAGTACCTCATCAAATCGACTGTGTAATGTAATATCTGTAAAACGGCGATTTCCAACTTTTGTAAGTGGGTCGGTAAGGTTTTCCGTGATGAGTTTATCAACACGCGTCAGGGCTGCAAGCTTCGAAGTATTGTCTGAAAAAATTTCTACTGCTCCGAGAATCTTTCCTGTGTCATCGTAAATAGGGCTGCTTCTGACACTTACCGGGATCTGATGACCGTCCTTATGGTGAAGGTATACTTCTGTTTTTCGCGATTTTCCATCTCGCATTGTCGCTCCAAGGGGGCATTTGTTTCCACAGAGACAATCTCCATCTTCCGTGACGTGCATTAATAGGCCATCGCTACATCGGCTGCCAATGACGTCATTGGCGCAATATCCTGTAAGTCGTTCTGCTCCGTTGTTCCAATAGGTAATGTATCCATCGATATCGATAAAATATACGCCATCATGGAGATTATCGAGTAAATTTTTATAAAAGCCATGCGGCATTGTTTGCATTATACGAACTCCAGTGTGCACAAATTCGAGAGGGAGTCGTGCTCTATCGAAAATAATTGTATTGATATTTGATGTCGTCAAAGCAGCAATATGTGTTATATAGCTTGAACTTTTTGGAAAGTCATCTTTTGCAGCGATGCCTAGACGTCGTTCAATATATACCACGACGACGGTAAATACGGTGTGTCAAGAATTGGACAACTGTGAAGAGGAGGATGGGAGGGAGAAAAAAAAGCAGTGTTAGTGCTGATGCTGTTGCATGATCCGATGAGTTCAGGAACGGAAATAAGTATCCTGCAAATGAAGGGACAATACCGCCTCCAATGAGAAAGACGAGAAAGTATTCGGAAAATGCGACGAGAAAGACGACGCTTCCACCGGCAATGATGGAGGGCACAAGCAATGGAAGCTCCACGAGTACAAGGACACGAAGTGGGCTCGCACCAAGGTTGCGGGCACAGAGTGCAAAACGGTTACCGAATGTCTCAAAACCTTGGCACAAGGCCCGGAGCATGTATGGATAACTGAATAGCGAGAGCACGCATACAACACCAATAAATGTATCCGCGAGTCCTATTCGTAAAAAAGCAAGATGAATTCCCATTGAAAACGTCATGGATGGGACAAGGGCGGGTGCTAGCAGCATCCCCTCAAGGAGTGGTTTGAAGCGGAAATTCTCGTACGCTAAGGCTTTGGCTGGGTAGAGACACATGACGAATGTTGTCGCGACAGTGGCGAAGGAATACAGGAGCGAAAACAGTAAACTGCGACCGATTGCGATCCGTAGTTCCCATATCGTTGTGAGCGCTCGCATGGTATATTCCCTCGGAATAACGTTCGGGAAGCGCCATCCAGGAGCCAATGCTGACACGCCTAAAACAAATAATGGGATGAGAAAGAGCAATCCGAGAACAAGCAAAAAAATAATGTCGCGTATTTTCATGAATCGTTTTGAGCCCGTTCGGTCACAAGAGGTGGTAGAGTGGCAAATACACTGAAAAGGAGCAGCCTTTGCCGGGCGTAGATGTTGCGTTGAATGTTCCGCCGTAATATTCGATGATTTATCGGCTTATGGCAAGTCCGAGTCCCATATTCGATATTTTGACGTTATAGGGGACAGTCTGAGGAGAGGGAATTGATCAGGGATACAATTGAGCTATTCGGTTTCGATACCGCATCCCGAGGCTTCAACCTCGGTTTGAATAGTCTCGGATGTGTCTATTCTCCGAATAATGATGTGTCTTGTTTCGTTTGACGTCATAATGCGAAGGCGTGCGTTTTTTCCCGGAATGAAGCGGAGTGAAGGGGCTTGGTGCTGAAGGTATGATGAGAGATTCCAAATTTTGGAATCGTTTCGAGTATGATCGGATTTGTGAAATACCCGATGATGATTGGTGCAGCACATTTGATGAACCTGCGATCTTCACGCACACATTGCCATGGCAAGCTGTATCGTTATTTGAAAAGGCTTTGAGAAATTTTCCGTCAATCCAGGCTTTCGATTTGGTATCATCAACAAACAACGCCGTGCCATATCGTTCTTGAAGATAGGTGTCCGCGTGCCTTTCTTTCAATGGACCTGAATATCCAGTCAGAAGCAGGAAGTATCTACGGCATGATGTCGTTACATACGGATGAAAATACACAATTCTTGTGGTGAGGAGCTGGAAACACAATTTACAGTCACTGTGACTCATTCGATTCTTCTCCATTGTCAATAAGAATAATAATGCCTGAAAAATGTGGTGAAGTATTCATGCACGCGAGTTTTTCTGGTGTCTCATGGGTATATAAGGCCAAAGCGCTTTGCCTTCCTCTGGAACCGAGACCAGGATACGTATGCCGTATTTATAATGATTTTATAGAAACACAATTTCTCGAAAGGAGAGGCAAAAGAGTGTTTTTTTTGAGATAGTTCTTGTTTGTGTTTGCATGTGAAAAAATGCTCAAGATGAAGGAAAGAAAAAAGCTGCAAAGGACTTGTTTTTAGAGAAAAGACTTGATAGGTGTACAAGACGTTTCTATCTAAATTTGAGCATTACGATGTTCAACTTGGAGCAAAATAACAATGCATTGCCGCGCAAGCACGTCAAAGCGATACGTCTCACAGAGCCCTTCCGGGCAGGATTTTGCCGTCGCCTCAAAGGCTGCATTACGTCGTGCCTCTTAGCATGACTTTGAATATGGGATAAGGCTTTTGGGAAACTGTTTGAACTTCACGTTTACTGGAAAAGAGTTAGGGAACATGGCGAAGAATTTGTATGTCGGCAATCTGCCTTGGAGTGCTTCCGAAGACGATGTGCGTGATGCGTTTGCGGAATTTGGTGAAGTGTTGTCTGTTAAACTTATAAATGACCGGGAAACTGGTCGGCCTCGTGGCTTTGGCTTCGTGGAAATGGAAGATGCGGGCGCTTTGGAAGCCATCAAAAATCTTGATGGCAGCAACTTTGGCGGCCGTAACATCAAAGTGAACGAAGCTCGTCCCAAACCGGACCGTGGACCGCGCTGGTAGTTTTTTTCGGCTTTGATGTAGAGACGCATTGAGCGTCGCAGAAAGAAAGGGAGCAAGACGTTCCTGAAGTCTGATTTCGAAGGTTGCTTTTCTTCGGGTTTTGACTTATAGGATTTTTTGCTCCCTAAAGTGAGTTAGTGCGCCGTGTAAACGGTGCTGCCCCGCTGCTTTTCCTGGACCGT
The DNA here is from genome assembly GCF_000429305.1 of Desulfovibrio inopinatus DSM 10711. Lineage (NCBI taxonomy): Bacteria > Pseudomonadati > Thermodesulfobacteriota > Desulfovibrionia > Desulfovibrionales > Desulfovibrionaceae > Desulfovibrio > Desulfovibrio inopinatus. The sequence goes on along the minus strand of NZ_KE386881.1, from coordinate 13,018 downwards.
CCCATGCCGTTTTGAAACGGCCCTTTCCCGGCCTATGATAAAAGCTGCCGGAATTGTGTAGTTTTCCTTCCCTCTAGTATCACCCAAAACCAGAAAGGGGACGCGTGCACGGCCGCTTGCCGTGGAATCCGCGTCGCTTTTCCCGCAAGGATATCATGCAGACATTTATGGAACTCGGCCTGTCCGAAGTTGCTCTCGAAGCCCTGTCGAAAAAAGGGTTTACGTCCCCTACCGCCATTCAAGCGAAAACGATTCCTCTGCTCTTGGCAGGCAACACCGATATCGTCGGTCAAGCGATGACTGGGTCAGGTAAGACCGCAGCGTTTGCGTTGCCTATTCTCGAGCGTATTACCCCTGAAGCCGGTCATGTTCAGGCATTGATTTTAACGCCTACACGCGAACTTGCGTTGCAAGTTTGTCGAGAAGTGCGCGAGCTTGCGCACGGTCGGCCTGTGCGACTCCTGCCTGTGTATGGTGGACAGTCCATGACCGCGCAATTGCGAGGACTTTCTCGTGGAGTCGATATTGTCGTTGGAACGCCAGGACGTGTTCTGGATCACCTTGAGCGAAAGACTTTGCAGCTCGACAAGCTTGACTTTTTTGTACTCGATGAAGCCGATGAAATGTGTAGCATGGGCTTTATCGATGACGTTCGTACTATTTTGGATAATGCAGGCCCTAATCGCCGTGCATTACTGTTTTCTGCGACCATGCCTGCCGATGTTATGTCAGTGGCGAAAACATGCATGCACGATCATGTTGTGGTCTCGGCCGATGCCGATTCTGGATCACTGCCCCGTATCCGGCATATTTTTCACGAAATGTCCGAGCATCATCGATTTGAAGCGCTGTGCCGTGTCATCGACGCCGCTCCGGATTTCTTCGGGCTCGTATTTTGCCGTACGAAAGCTGACGCCGATCAAGTGGCTGATCGCTTGAGCGAGCGCGGTTATCCAGCCGAACCGATTCACGGGGATTTGTCGCAATCACGCCGCGAAGCTATTCTTTCGGCGTTCCGAAATGGGAAGACAACCATACTCGTCGCCACTGATGTGGCTGCGCGAGGAATCGACGTGCCTGATTTGACGCATGTCGTCAATTTTGCCTTGCCTGGTACACCTGAAACATACACACACCGTGTTGGTCGTACGGGTCGTGCCGGAAAACAGGGCGTTGCCGTTTCTTTGATCAATCCCTCGGAATTTCGCAAGTTAATGTTTTTGGCGAAGCGCAACCGCGTTCGCATTGAGAAAAAATCATTGCCGCGAGGCGAGGAAATTGTCGCAGCGAAAAAAGCTGCTGCTGTGACCAGCCTGGAAGAGCTTCTTATTTCAGAGCGATATACCCGTCTTCTGGAGCAGGCGCAGGGCATTTTGAAAGACCACGACGCCGCAGATGTCGTTGCGTCTTTGCTGCACATGGTGCATGGCGATAGCCTTGATCCCTCTCGGTATCGTGATATTCCTGATCCGAGCAGAGCCCGGCAACCGCGCTATTCTGACCGTCCCGGCTATTCGAATCGTCCCGGACAACATGCATTGGCCGGTCCCAATCGTGTTCGTTTGCGTGCCAGAGTTGGGCGTGCGCATGGCATGACTCCAGCGAAACTTGTCGCGTACATCAGCGATACCGCTCAAATTCATGGATACCGCATCCAACACGTCAAAGTCGGACGTAATGACTCTGTTTTCACCGTCCCGGCTGCTCATTCCGACAAAGTTGTCAAGAGCCTCAACACCGCCGAGAAAGGACTTGTTAGCGTTGGCTAATTGAGTTTTTCTTTATTCTGACTTCAAGAGGGAGGAAACGGGAGCGTCTCGTTTTAAATACGAAGACGCTTCCGTTCCCTCCCTTTTTCTATCTCCCTGTCTGCGAGAGTCTCACCTCATTTAAATAAACTCTTTCGCCGTTTCAAATGCTTCATCGATGCTGTTCGTTATATAGCGGTCTCCGAGAACAGTGGCACAGCCAAGTTCGGAAATACGTTTTTCAATGACTGGGCTGGCGACGATGAGAGGTTGAATTCCCGTGGACAAGAGTTTTTCCATCATTTCGCACAGTGCGAACACTGCTGAGATATCCACAAATGGAACCGATAAACAGTCGATGACGATAACTTTACAACCAAGAAGATTGTCTATCTTATCTTGCATTTGTGCGGTGGATCCGAAAAAGAAGGGGCCACGGACGCTGACGACGCGAATTTGGTAGTCGGATTCTTTTTGGAGGCGTCGTTCGATATCAAGTTGGGTTTCGTCTTCAGGCGACTCGCTGATTTGAATGTCTGTAGCTTTAGCCACGCGCCACGTTACAAAGAGAGAGGCCAGGGCAACACCGGCGAAAACAGCAATGATGAGGTCCACAAAAACCGTGATGCCAAAAACCACAGCAGCGACGGTGAGGTCGGCTTTCGGTGCACGGCGGGCAACTTGGAAGAGACGGTAGTCAAGAATATCAACACCGACTTTCATAAGAATGCCAGCGAGAACCGGCATGGGAATATGAGCGGCCAGCGGCCCCAGGCCGAGGAGCACTGCTAACAGGAACAGGGCATGAATGACGCCTGAAATGCGTGTTGAGCCTCCGGCCTTGATGTTGACGACCGTGCGCATGGTAGCCCCGGCACCGGCCAACCCGCCGACAAGGCTACATATCATATTTCCGATGCCTTGCCCGATAAGTTCTCGGTTGGAGTTGTGTTTGGTTTTGGTCATGGAGTCGGCAACAATTGACGTCAATAATGTATCGATTGCACCGAGGAGGGATAAAGCAACGCCAAAGCCAAGAATTTGGGGGAAATCTGAGAAAGAAAAACCGGGAAAATGGATATCAGGCAAACCCGCTGGAATTGCTCCAATCACATCACAATTGATACCGAACACGACGGCAATGATGGTGCCGACAAGCAAGGCAATAAGCGGTGAAGGAATGATACGCGATATTCGAGCAGGAATAAAAAAAACAATACCTAAGCTGACAAGAGAAAGAAACAGACTCCCTACTCTGAGGTTTGCCAAAGCATCAGGCAGCGCGAGGACGGCATTGACCGGAGAGCTGACCGCAGCTGCACCAAGAAGAGGAGGAAGCTGAAGTAAAATGATAATGACCCCGATACCACTCATAAAGCCGGAAATGACGGGATAGGGAATATATTTAACCACACCACCCAGCTTGAAACACCCTAGGGCTATCTGAATCGCCCCGGCGACAAAAACGACCGCCATGAGAGCGGTAAGATCCCCTTGAAAAGCAAGGAGTGCCGAAGCGGCAACAACAGTCATGGGGCCGGTTGGGCCGGAAATCTGTGTTTTGGTTCCTCCGGAAATCGCGGCAAAAAGGCCAAGCGCTGCCGCACCGTAAAGACCTGCTGCTGCTCCGGCTCCGGATGCCACCCCAAAGGCGAGTGCCAGGGGCAAGGCGACGACACCAGCTGTTAAACCGCCGAAAATGTCTCCTCGAATAGACTGAAAAAACGACACCGTATGTTCTCCTTGAAAATTACGATTCCGGTGTGAATTCGAGCGCGCGATTGCGGCGTAGGGGTGGAGGTGCCAAGTGGGGGACACAAACCGTGAGCGTCGCGAAAGGTGCGCTGTAAGCGCCTGGGATCGTTGTTGTGTCTGTCAAAGCCCGAATACTCTGTGTGAGAGTTTTTTGAGCTAGCCATAGCCGTATCTTATCAGGAAAGCACGTGCTATACGCTTGTTGTATCCAACCGGCAATGGGGGAAATGTATGCTTGTGCATGTTTTCCCATGCATTTTGTAGCAGTAGGCTGATATAAAAGGATAAATTAAAGTGAGGTTACTATGGAAAAGAAGCCGAGATTTTTTGCACAGATGCAAGAGCGTTATCCACAGTATATGGATGCGCTTAAAGTTCTTGGAGACGCAGCGAAAGAAGCTGGACCGATCGATGAAAAAACAGCCCATCTCATACAAATTGCTGCTGCGGCTGTATTACGATCAGAAGGTGCCGTTCATAGTCACGCCAAACGGGCCGTTAAGTCAGGATGTACGGATGAGGAGATTCGTCATGCTATTATTTTGTTGACGCCAACTATTGGTTACCCAACGGTTGCAGCAGCATTGACATGGATTGATGACATTCTTTGTCCGACTCCGTAAACGATTCAAGAGACGTTTTCTATACCTCTGCATTCTATTGATTGATGCCGGCAGAGTGTCATCAATGGCATGTGTTATATACATTAAAAAGCGATGTGTGTGGAGCGTCGTTAGAGCTTACGGCCTTGGCCATGTATTGAACGAGCAATTTTGACGTAAAACGCGATGAAAAGCGTGGAGAAAAAAAACATGCTGACAAGCATGGCCATGGCTGCCGGTCGGTTCACGAGATCACGCTTGAAGTAAAGATTGTAAATATCGATGGATAGCATTGCCGGACGGCTCTCGGAGAGCAGAGAAGCGATATCGAATGCGCCGAACGCATAGAGAAACAAAATAAGGAACGCGGTGTTCAAAGCGGGTGCCATGTGTGGAGCAATAACGGTAAAGAATATACGGACACGGCCGGCTCCAAGCATACGAGCCGCAATGGGGAGCCGACGGTCTAATCCACAGAGTGCTGTGTGTGTCATAAGTATTGAGAATCCAAGCCCTTTATAGATATAAGCAAGGATAAGACCAAGCCCGTTGCCAGAATACAAAATAGACGGAAATTCACGCATGGAAGAAATCAGACCCAAGGCGTGAGCCAGCGAGGATATAACGCCGGACCTGGCAAACAACGTCATCACAATGAATGCAACAGCAATATGCGGAAGAACGAGCGAGGTTTTATAGAAATTTGAGCTTCGTTGCATCCATGTGGGAAGGCTCCAAATCGCCCAGGCGAGTATGGCACCTCCTGCCGTGGCGAGAAACGCTGAAGTAAAAGCGACATACACAGTGAAGAGGAATGATTCTAAAAAGGAAGGAGAGAGCAGACGGAGGTATCCATCAAATCGGTCGGCAGTGAACGTGAGCGGTGTAAACCAGCCGAACGATTGTGCAACAGTTAATGAAAATCCCCCGAGAAAGAGCAGAAGAAATGGTACCCCAAGTGGAGTAAAATGGAGAAGGAGCCGGGTGCGCGTCATGATGTCACGGATTTTAGAATAGATATGGGGAAAATTCAAAGATCATATACACGATAAATGTATATCCCGGTCGCGTGAAGAAGGAAAGTGGAGACATGGATCGCGGCCGGTTTTGCCCGGCCGCGTGTCGGCGTTGGAAAAGAGAAATCCTTAGAACGGCTGGCAATGATGTTTAATGCTGACACCTTTGATCATGAAGATGATCATTTCGGCGAGGTTAGTGGCTTGGTCACCGATGCGTTCCAATGAACGTGATACGTTGAGTTTATGAATGAAGCTTTCAAGACTGGGGCAGTCGGTGTTCAGAGTGTCAATGGACTCTTTGAGATACTGTGCGTTGAGCTGGTCAGCCTCAGTGTCCCTGGTGCAGACGGTGCTCGCCAGTTCGGCATCCTTGTTTTTAAAGGCGTCAATAGCCTGATGGAACATGGATGAAACGACTTCGGCAAGGTCATTGACAAGCTTCGGTATCGGTTCTTTCGGGGAACGTGCGAGGAAAATGAGCTGTTCGCTGATATTGACGGTTTCATCGCCAATGCGCTCAAGATCGATAATCATCCGCATGCAGGCTACGATAAATCGTAAGTCTTGGGCTACAGGTTGATCCAGAGCAAGCAATTTCAGGCATGCCTCGTCGATTTCGCATTCCATTTTGTTGATATCGATGTCGCTATCGATAACTTGCTTGGCCAAAATGGGATCGTTGTCACGATAGGCTTTCAGTGATTTTTCAATGGCTCGTTCGGTCAGAGCTGCCATGTGAAGAATTTTGACCTTGAGTTCGGCGAGTTGTGCGTGAAAATGGGTTTCCATTGTACCTCCCGAGAGATTCGGGTTCTGAGTTTATCGTCTTTATTTCTTCATATACGTGAAGAAAAAAACCCGCAAGAATTCCTCGTTAATAAGTGGAGAATGTTTAACCAAAACGGCCTGTGATATAATCCTCTGTTTGCTTGTTCGAAGGTCTGGTGAAAATGGTTTCAGTATTGTCCACTTCAACGAGTTTGCCCATATAAAAGAAGGCCGTGATGTCGGAGACGCGGGCTGCTTGTTGCATCGAGTGTGTGACGATAATGATGGTGTAGTTCTGTTTGAGCTCGTGGATGAGTTCTTCGATTTTTTGCGTCGCGATGGGGTCCAGGGCGGAAGCCGGCTCGTCCATGAGGAGAATTTCAGGTTCGACGGCCATGGCGCGTGCAATACAGAGACGTTGCTGCTGACCACCGGATAAACCGAGAGCCGATTCGTGAATGCGGTCTTTGACTTCATCAAACAGAGCGGCACCGCGCAGGCTGCGTTCAACTTGTTCAGATATGAAGTTGTTGTCTTTGACTCCATTGACCCGCAATCCATAGGCAACATTTTCGAAAATGGTTTTCGGGAATGGATTGGGCTTTTGAAAGACCATGCCGACTCGTTTGCGGAGTTCAACAACATCGACGCCACTGTCGTAGATGTTTTTCCCGTCCAGGGTGAGTTCTCCGACAACGCGTGTTCCTGGAATGAGGTCATTCATTCGGTTGAGACAGCGAAGAAAAGTACTTTTTCCGCAGCCGGAGGGACCGATAAGCGCGGTAACCTGATTTTCATAAATGCTGAGATTGATATCCTGTAGGGCCTTAAAGCTCCCATAATAGAAATCAAGTGAGCGGGCGGCCATTTTCAGGTTTTGAGCCATGAGCGTGTCCTTTTTCCTGATTGTGGGATAATATTGTTTCGTCTGTTTCCAGAAATAGTTCGTGTTTACGACTGAAGGCTGGGGTCGAGAGGAGAGCCTTTGGAGTCAGGGAGGGAACTTGCCGTCGGCAAAGAAAAGAGAAATGCCGCTCCTGAACAGTTTTGTCCTGCTGGTTCGACCCATATACGCCCGCCATGACGGTCAATAATATGTTTCGCAATGGCCAAGCCCAGTCCTGTTCCGCCCGATGTCTTTGTTCGATGTCGTTCGACGCGGTAAAATCGTTCGAAAATGCGTTCTCGATCCTCTTCCGGGATACCCGGCCCTGAATCCTGTATTCGGAATATCACAGTGGCATTAACAATATGAAACGAAATCGTTACGTTTTCACCCGCAGGGCTGTATTTAATCGCGTTTTCAATGAGATTGCGAAAAACTTGGCTCACCTGATTGAAATCGGCCATAACCGGGACCCCCTTGTCCGGGAGATCGATGGTGACGTCGATATCCTTTTCTTTGGCTTGCAGCGCACATTCTCGCCATGCGCCGGCCAGGGCTTCGCGAGCGTTTATGCGTGCAATTGTTGGTTCATCTTTTTCGTTTTCAATGCGCGCTAAACACAACAAGTCTTCAACCATCTTTGACATGTGGTTGGCGTTCTTGAGGATGATTTCAAGAAAGCGTCGAACATGCGGTGGATGGGTGTCGGCTTCCCCGAGCAACGTTTCGGCATACCCTTTGACGGATGTCAACGGGGTACGCAATTCATGCGAGACGTTCGCGACAAAGTCGCGCCGCATTTTCTCCATTTTTCGAAAATCACTCAAATCATGAAAGACGAGAATCGCACCGAGCCCGGCTTCAGATTCTTTGAGTTTGACAAGGTTGACATCGAAAAATCGATCGGTTTCCGGCTCTATTTCAATCGTCAAAACGTGAGGGGGATTGTTCTCTTTGTTATAAAGCTCGTCGCATGCCGCTTGCAAATCGGGGCTTGCGACCACTTCAATGGGCTTCTTTCCCATTTCGTTATTATGAATCGATGGGAAAATGCGATTTGTGGCTTTATTGATCGCGGCGATACGTCCTTTTCGATCAAGGACCATAACGCCCTCTCGCATGCCGTTGAGAATGGCTTCGAGCTGAATCTTTTGTTCTATGACGGCACGGAGATGCATCTCAATGTTATCAGCCATGGTGTTGATTGATTTCGCCATGGCTCCAAACTCCTCGCCAGGGTAGAATTTGAGGCGTTTATTGCGACGGCCCTGGCCAATGGCTTCAACGACTGCGATCATTTCGCGAATGGAATTGCGTATACGTCGTGTGAGGACGTAACTCAGACCAAGTCCTAAACATAATGATAATCCAATAACACTGAACAGCGTGCCAGCGACTTCATGCAAGGGGCCGCTCAGCGAAGAAAACGGCATCGTGAGTGTCATTATGCCGGGTTCGAGACGTTGTATTCCTGGAAACTTCGATTGTGCGACAACAATTTCATCGCGTCCTTCGGGCATGATCCACGTGGTGACCTGGTTATTGCCAAACTCTGTACGGATGGCTGACTTGGGTGGAGAAAAAGGCGGTTCGGGAGTGGTGTCAGCAAGAGGATGCGCCGTATCGAAAAGGGCTTGCCTTGAAGTGTCTTCGTAAAGAATGCGGACGCCGAAATCCTTGGCAACATCGCTCAAAGTCTTGAATGGATCGGATTCAGACGAAGAATCGAGTTGGCTGACAAGACGGTGAATGAGATGGAGCTGTCGTGCCGCAGTCGCCTCCGCGTCGAGCTGGACGTGATCATTGACAATACCGACCAAAAAAAGCGCCGGGCCAAGAAGCGCGAACACGACGACAAAGAGGAAAGAGACAAGGAGCCTCGAACCGAAAGACATGCCTCGGGGCACAATTTAATCCTTAAACCGATATCCGACGCCGCGGACAGTTTCCACCATCTCTGAATACGGGCCAAGCTTCTGACGCAATCGACGAATATGGGTATCGACCGTGCGGGCATAGCCTTCGAATTCATATCCCCAGACTGTGTTCAGAAGCTGGTCTCGTGTTTGGACCCGTCCCTGACTGCGGAACAATTCGGAGAGAAGTTTGAATTCTGTTGCCGTCAGCGCAAGTTCCTGCCCATCAAGCTCTGCCCGATGGGCTTCCAGGTCGACACTCAAACCTCCACGTTGCAGGAACTGTTTTTGTGGCGTCTCGGGTGTTGCACGCTTCAATACGGCGCGAACACGAAGAATAAGTTCGCGGGGACTGAACGGTTTCACGACATAATCGTCGGCTCCGAGTTCCAAGCCGACGATTCGATCAACTTCTTCACCACGTGCTGTCAACATGATTACAGGAATATTCGACGTCTTTGAATTCCTTTTGAGTTCTTTACACACCTCGAACCCATCCAGACCAGGGAGCATGATATCGAGAATGATGAGAATGGGAGCGATACGCTTCACCTGCGCAAGGGCATCATGACCATCTTGACTTGTTATAGGTGAAAAGCCAGCGTTTTGCAGGTTATACGCCAGAAGCTCCAGGATATCTTCGTCATCCTCCACAATGAGGACGGTCTTGTCGGACATGCGTCCCTCCAGTTTCGTTTTGTGGTCAAATAGCCGCAGTACCGTGACGGCGTAGTGTTTCTCGTGTTACATTCAGGTGACAGTCCCGATGGTATGTGGAGAAACAATTCGCAATTGTAAAGTAGAGCCTTTATCTTATGTTTTTTATGTCATTTTCGTGAAAAAAAATCACGAGGATTTCCGTTGGAAAATAATGGTGAATGCAGTAATATAAACATGTGACATCGTATCCGTGCGTTGACTTTCTTTGTTTTGACATGGATGACGATAGGCTTCTCGAAAGGAGTGCCTAGGCTCTTTAGTCGCGTTGTGTGTTTATTTTCTGCACACTCGTTTTTGTGTCAATGGTGTTTCCCGGGAATTCTATGGCCGATTCCGGGACTATTTTCCTGGGCATGTCGGTCGGATTCTTCGGATCGACACAAAGTATCGCAATGGTATTGTATCGGGGGTCCATGGCATACTTCAACTATGTCAATGCTCAAGGCGGCATCAAGGGACAACGTATTGCCATTCGTGCCCGAAATGATTCGTATGATCCTGATCCCGCTCTTGCAAGCACTATTGCATGTACTCGCAACGAGTACGTTCTTTGTCTGTTTGACTATGCCGGAATATCGACAGTAACGCGTCTTGTTCCCCACTTGAAAGCATTTAGTCAGGACCAAATCTGTCTTTTTTTTCCTTTCTCCAGACCGCAACCGCAACGTAAGTTGCCGTATATGCACTATGTCTACAACCTTCGAGCTTCCCATCACCAAGAAACCAACCATCAGGGGGGGGACGGTGTTGTTTTTGTAACGGTACGCGACGGACACGTTATCTCCGTAGGCGATTGGAGCGCCTTTGAACAATAAAGTCATGTCTAGATTATTTCGTAAAATGCTTATCGCCATTGTGTTGCTGTTTGGTATTATGGCAAATGCTACAGCATTCTTGTCGGCGTGGCTTATTTACGACAACCTGAAGGCCGAGTTTGTTTCTAAAGGCGAAGCCATCGCCAAAAGTATAGCTCTGACGAGTCTTGAAACTCTCCTCAATCGTGACCCAGCCAGGCTGCAAGCATTAATTGACGAGTCGTTGCACATCAATGGGGTCGGATATGTCCTTGTTGAAGACAGTGGGGGAGACGTTATTGCCCATACCTTCGTTCCTGCTGTGCCGAAAGAAGTGTTTTTTGTTGCGCGGCGGGAAGGCAGGATCGCAACCCATCGTGTTCATCTTGATGGGTATGGGGATTTCATACAGATCGGAGCACCCATTCTGGAAGGGGGGGGAGGGTATGTCCGCGTCGGGATGGATATGGCAATTATTGAGCACAATATTTGGGCCGCCATCATTAAACAAGAAATGCTCATGGTCGTTCTATTTTGTCTCTCTGTTTTTGTATTCTATTATCTTATCAAGGGGATCTCACGGCCACTGAGCGAACTGACCAGGTATGCACAACGCCTGCGTGAACATGATTTTTCAGCCCATGTGACGATTTCGTCTCATGATGAAATCGGTTTACTTGCCCGCACCATGCAGTCTATGGCGCAAGAATTGGCTCGGTCCATCACGGAATTGGAAGGCCATGTAGCTGAAGCGACAACCGATCTACACGGTGCTTTGGCCCATATGCGGGCCATTATGGATAATCTTGCCGATGGTCTTATGGTGACGGATACACGTGGGCAGATTACGGATTTCAACCCCGCATTTCTCAGCCTTTTCGGTGTGAGCTCCCAAGATGTCAAAGGGCGAAAAGTTTTCGACATTTTTCCGGGGCCCACGGCGGAATTAGCTGAACGGGCAACTGGATGTGCCGGAGATGTCTTGACGGCTGAAGTCAATCTCGCTGCCGGAAAGATTGGTAAAGCCGTGGCCACGAGCATTCAGATGGATTCCGAAGGTCGTACGCATGCCTCGCTTTGCGTAGGGGCAGTTATTGTTGTGCGAGATATCACGGCTGAAAAAGAAGTGGATAAAATGAAAACGGAATTCATATCCACTGTCTCGCATGAACTCCGCACGCCGCTGACATCGGTGCTTGGTTTTGCCAAGATGATCAAAAAGAAGTTCACACAGGAAATCGTTCCACTTGTACCTGAGGATACAAAGACGCGTCGAACGGTAGAACAGCTTCAAAGTAATCTTGATATTATTGTTTCCGAAGGAACCAGACTTACCGATCTTGTCAATGATGTCCTCGATATCGCCAAAATGGAATCTGGCCGGGTTGAATGGGTTATGCGGCCATTGCGTGTGGGCGAGTTGCTTGAACATGCGACGGCAGCCAACCTGTCGTTGTTCAAACAACGCGGCTTGAAACTTGTGACGGATATTGAACCGGATTTGCCTATTATAGAGGGTGATCGCGATCGTCTTATTCAGGTTGTCATCAATTTGCTTTCCAATGCAGTGAAATTCACTGAACATGGTGTTGTGACTGTTCGCGTTGTACGACGAGAAAAGTCTGTTCAAGTCAGTGTGTCCGATACCGGTATTGGCATTGCGAAAAAAGATTTGGATAGCATTTTTGAAAAGTTCAAACAGGCTGGTGATACCCTTAAAGAAAAACCCAAAGGCACAGGGTTGGGATTGACGATTTGTCGTCAAATCGTGGAGCGTCACGGCGGGCGTATTTGGGCTGAAAGTGTTGAAGGTCAAGGAAGTGTTTTTTCTTTTACGATACCCGTAAGGACCGTCATGAATGAGCGGATATTTGCTGTGGGGCAAACGGTTGACGGAGCAGTTGCAGCTCCTGTGTCAATACAATCCGAGCACACGAATGCTGGTCGAATTCTCGTTGTGGATGATGAACCGTCGGTTCGAGCGTATCTCACGCAATTTTTGGCTGAAGAAGGGTACGAGGTCATGCAGGCTGAAGATGGAGAGCTGGCCGTAAAGCTTGCAAAAATGTGGTCCCCCGACCTCATTACGATGGATCTCATGATGCCGGGGATGGACGGTGCAACAGCGATAAAGCTTTTGCGGAGCGATCCTTTGACCAAAGATATTCCTGTCATCGTTGTTTCGGCACTTCCCGTGCGTGAGCGAGAAGATACCGTGGCGGATGCAACGCTGATCAAGCCATTCAATGAACAGACGCTTCTTGAAACTATCACCAGTCTCATTCATGGACCGGGAGACCCAAGCCGACCATGTATGGTACTGAAAACCAATGGAGAGAAGCACTCCAGTCGGTTGTTTATGATTTGTACGGGCAGAGTCAGTTATATGACGAAAGATGAGCTCTATGCCCAGGTTGAATCCGGTTTTGCCGGAACCATTTTTATTCCGGCCTCGGTGAGCCATGATGCCGACTTGAATCGTCTCAGCAGACACCAAGAAATTAGTGTCGTCATTTTACCCGACTAGGCCGGGCGCTGCATCATCGGATGAGCGAAGACAGAAAGAGAAACAGCACTCCGCGTGTCCGGTTCAGACAATAAGGCATTTCATTTTATCCTCTTACGCCGAGAAGCCCCCTTCCTTCAGGTAGGGGATGAAAGGCGCTCTTCCCGCCTTGAGGCGGGTGTGCGTTGCTGTTCTATGTACTGCCTCATTACGGAAAGAGGAGCGCCCCCACAAGAAGCGGCAAAATAACTTGGGCTCCAAAGCACCCCCTTCCAATACCTCTTTCTTAAGTCCTCAAATTTGT
>NZ_KE386880.1:37214-203947 GCF_000429305.1 Desulfovibrio inopinatus DSM 10711 | reverse complement strand
ATACGCAGCGTTTTCCGCAGAAGAAGCCAGACGCCTTGCGCAACGCCTTGAAATACACCATACCCCCAAGCATGGGAGTTGGTTGAACATTGCTGAAATAGAATTGAGCGCCTTGAAACGTCAGTGCCTTGCCGGCCGGATTGATTGTATTGAGAGAATGCGTACCCAAGTCCAGGCATGGAACGAAGATAGAAACAACCGCCAGTCACAGGTCGACTGGAGATTTACGACCAAGGATGCGCGCATCAAGTTAAAGCGCCTATATCCGAAATTTTAAATTATACTATGTACTAGGGTAAAGAGAGACAAAACGCGCATGTTCGCCTCGTGGAGTTGCAGGTTGAATTGATGCTCGTTTTTCTTACCTATCAGATCCAATCGGCCAGAGCTACGATTTTAGTGCGCAACGTACTGTAGAGTGAACATAAAATTTGGGAAATATTACCCGCTAAAAGTTTTTTCCATCAAAATTTCCTGTTTCTGTCAGTAATGAGCAAGAATGCGTGCGATAATTGAAGCGTGAACGTGAAACAACCGCACCGCATTCGCCTCGTCTTCTGCGGTAACGTCATCGTAGCGATAACTTCACTATTGATGCCGAATGTCCGTTGTGTTGAACATTATATTTTCTATTCGTACGCCAATGAAAAGGAGTGGTCTCCATCGCCGTACGCAGGACTCTCACTCCCCGGCTATGCAAAGTTGGCCCAAGTACGAACCATCTACATCAAACAGATATCATGATTGTCGAGTTCGATGCAGGTGAGCGTTCATAATCAGACTAGAAAAGGAGTAATAAGACAAATCAGAACAAATGGACATGTCCCTGACGGAAAAGATTTTGAACATTTAAATCTATATTATTCAATATTTTACCATCACATTGCATCCAAATACGACCATGCAAGAAGGAACATACACCATTGCAATCGTTTGTCATATAACATATGGGAAAAAAATTATTGTTATATGTTATTCTTTACCAAAAACATTCTCAAAAAGCTAAAAACTAAAACATCGTGAGGATTTATGAGAAGACCATTTCTAAAATTACTAAAAATGACAGCAAAGGCACTAAGCATTGATATTATCAAATTCACAAACAACAATAAATATCATTATCCAATCTACATTTCTAAAGATGGAGATATCTCTATAGCATTATCACTAGACAACTATGAGCCAGAACTCGATTCTGTATTTTCTTTTCTCATCAAAAATCATGATGGTGCATTTATTGACGTAGGAGTAAATGTTGGACAAACAATAAAAAAACTCTATAGCCTTGGTTTCAATGCCATGTATGTTGGCTTTGAGCCTGATATCACATCGTGTTTCCTTGCCAAGAGATTCATCAATGCCAACGCGCTTGAAAACCATCACATTATCCCTGTTGCTGCTGCCGATAAAACAGGTCCAATTATGTTGCAATATCGCAAGCTAAACTGTGACCCAACGACTTCTATTGATTCCAAATACAGGCCTGATGGTTTTCACACCTATTCGAAATGCGTCTATGGAACCCGTGGAGATGAAATTGTCGACGAGTTTATTAAATCCCCAATTGCTACCATCAAAATTGATGTTGAAGGTGGAGAACTCGAGGTATTGAAAGGGTTTTCCGGAACTATAACAAAATGTTCACCCTACATTGTTTTTGAAATCTTGAATCATTTCCTTCGTGTGACGAAAGAAAAATTACAGAATGATATCGTTGAGTACAGGGAGCAAAAGCTGAGAAAGCTTGAAAATTTTTTTGTTGAGCATGAATACAATGTATACCAAATACAGTTCAACGGAGCTCTTACCAAAATCCAACGATTTGAACCCGATAGAGAGGATAAGACTCCAACAAACTATATCGCTGTACACAAAGATAATGCAAGTTCTTTCCTCCAAAAACTCAATGAATCCTCCTGAGCTCTCCAATAGACTCTTTAGGTGAACACGATTCTTTATTTCCAACGCAAAAACGGCCGCATAAAGCGGCCGTTTTGCTCTCGTGAAGGGTAAAATCTTGCACGAAACGTGACGCCCAGACCCAGCTGAGCTTGATGATATATGTCAATCGACAGGGATATGTTTTCCGGTGTCGCGTCCGTTTTTCACCGTGGCGATACGTTCGCGCACGAGGATGTTATGGGAGTGGACATCCGGTTCCTGGCCGTGCAGATCAAATTCAAGTTCCACGCCCGGACGAAACAGCAACACATGCGTGGAACCACCGTAGTGGAACATGCCGAGCTGTTCACCCTTCTTCACATGTTGCCCTTCGACAACCGTGATTTCATTGGACGACACTTCGGCCATGCCGATAAACAGGACACACATCAAACCGATGTCCGGGTTATCAGCCTCAATGCAGACGAGCGCTCTGGCTGCCAGGTGCGTTATATATCCCTGCGACAGGTTGGGGCCGGCAGGGTCGAAGCCTTCGCATTGGGCTTGCGCGTAATAGGAACCTTCGATCAACTTGGTTTGAACCACCGTCCCGCTGACCGGGCTATGCCATCGGTGATAGCTCAACGCGCTGAGAAATGCCTGATAGACCGTCCCGCCGACGAATTGCTTCGCCATGGGGTCTCCATCGAACATGTGCGCCAAGGAATACGGCTGCCCCTTGAGCCAAAACGTATCGCAAAAGTTGACCTTCGTTTCCAACCGATACGGGGCTGACTCGCATGCATTGGCAATGACGGTATCGTCCTCCGGCGCAGCCACAGGGCGTTGGTCCTCACGCAGTGTTCGAGTGAAGAAATCATCCCACGAGGCATAGCCGTAATACGGTGCCGTCGGATCACAGACAAAATCTTCAACAAACGTGGGCATCGCCTGTTGCGCGTCGCGGCCAAACCAACCGTGCTCGGGGTCTTCGGTCAAAACATAGCGCGATTCCGGAGACTCGAGAAATTTGGCCCATTCATTCAATATTTTTTTGAGCTGCTGATTGACCTTTTGATTCAGAAACGCCGCTGTGCCGGCTTGTGTCCCCATCGCCCAATTCAAAATGGCATTCAAGGGAAAGCCGACCAAACCGGTCGTGTTGAACTCCGGTGCCCGTGTCAAAATCACATTCATGAGTTCCAACATATGTTGGTAATCTCTGATTTTCGGGCCCCCGGTGGGGTCTTGGGCGAACTCGGGCGTATGCGGTACCTGAAGAAACATCTCCGTAAAGAGCATGTACAATTCAGGATCGTTTTCTATAAGTTCTTTGAACTCTTGAAGCACGGGCGCCAAGGGAGGTCTCGCCTCCTCGACCTTAGCTTCTAATATAAGTTCATCTGCCCAGGCGTCTAATATCTGCTGATCTGACGCTAACCATTTTCCAACCTGGTACGGTGCTGATTTTACCGGCGCATCAACCTCAAAAGGCAGTACCGACGGGCGTACCAGCGACGCGAGAATTGCTCCTGCCAATGCTGCTTCACCTCATAAACGGGGGCAATTGGTCGGGTCACAAGGTGAACACGACGTATGAAAAAAAAACCTGGATGTTAGCTCCCGCTAACACCCAGGAATTATAGCCTTGTGGCGGAGAGGGAGAGATTTGAACTCTCGATGGAGGTCTACCCCCCATACTCGCTTAGCAGGCGAGCTCCTTCGGCCGACTCGGACACCTCTCCGCATGATTGGCGTCACCGCCTGGAGGAGGGGTATATAGGCACTGAGGAAATTTCTGTCAACAAAAAAATCATCCTCTTGACGAGTTCGTCCAAGCAAGTCACAACAAGCGGTGTCGGCTCCCCCGCAACTTGAGTGGTTCGCAGTCTTTTTCTGTGGATTTGATCCTGTCTTTTATACCTAAATTGCTTCCGGCTTTGACAGGACAGGGTCACACGGATAGATTCGCGCGATCCCAAACGTCACTTTTTGTTCTTAAGGAGAACACGGTCCAATGGAAAAGTTTGCGAGAATGAATCGCCTTCCCCCCTATGTTTTTGCGGTCGTCAACGACCTCAAAATGCGCATGCGTCGTCAAGGGGAAGACATCATCGACCTTGGCATGGGCAACCCAGACATCCCGACACCTCAGCATATTGTTGATAAGCTTGTTGAAGCATCGGCAAAGGGAGTCAACCACCGTTACTCGGCATCCAAGGGTATTCACGGTTTGCGCCTGGCCATCGCCAACTGGTATCTTCGTCGGTTTGGCGTGGAGCTCGATCACGACAAGGAAGTTGTGGTCACGATGGGTGCCAAAGAAGGCCTGGCTCACCTTGCCATGGTCATGCTCAACCCGGGCGATGTTGTCTTCGCCACCGATCCGGCATACCCCATCCACCCCTTCGCAAGCATCATCGCCGGGGCAGATGTCCGGCGTATTCCTATCGGACTAGACCGCAATTTTTTTGATGATCTGCTTTTGGCAACAAAACAGACCTGGCCTCAGCCCAAATTGCTTATTCTTTCGTACCCCCACAACCCGACGACGGCTGTTGTGGACATTGAGTTCTTTGAAAAAATCGTGGATTTCGCCAAAGAACACAATATGTACGTCATTCACGACTTCGCCTACGCCGATCTCGGGTTCGATGGCTACATGCCACCGAGCTTCCTGCAGGCCAGAGGCGCAAAAGATGTGGGCGTCGAATTCTTCTCCCTGTCCAAAAGCTACTCCATGGCCGGCTGGCGTGTCGGTTTTTGCTGCGGCAACCCGGACATGGTGCATGCCCTCACCCGCATCAAAAGCTATCTCGACTATGGTATTTTCCAGCCCATTCAGATTGCGGCCACGGTTGCACTGAACGGCCCTCAAGAATGTGTCAAAGAAATCGTGGACATCTATCAAGATCGTCGCGATGCGTTGATTGAGGGGCTCAATCGTATTGGCTGGGACGTTCCGCCCCCCAAAGCAACCATGTTCGTCTGGGCGGAAATTCCGGATGAATTCAAAAAAATGGGATCGGTCGAATTCTCCAAGCTCTTGCTGAAAGAAGGACATACCGCCGTATCCCCCGGACTCGGTTTCGGCCATTACGGCGACGACCGCGTCCGCTTTGCACTTGTGGAAAACAGACATCGTATCAATCAGGCTATACGCGGCCTGAAAAAAGTCATCTCGGGGTAACATGTGAACAACGATCCGATTCGTATCGGCATTGCCGGTCTTGGCACTGTGGGTTGTGGCCTGGCCACTATTTTGGACGAAAACGACGACTGGATCGCGCGCCGTCTCGGGCGCCATATCCGTATCAAGACCGTTGCCGTTCGCGATACGACCAAAACCCGTGCCTGGACCCCGCCGAGCGACGTCGAGGTCACTCGCGATTGCTTCACGATGGCCGAAGATCCCGAAATTGATATCGTGGTCGAACTCATGGGTGGCATCAAAACCGCTCATGAACTCATCACGCGATCCATTCGGGCTGGCAAGCATGTCGTAACCGCCAATAAAGCCCTGTTGGCCGAACGCGGTCCCGAACTGTTTGCGCTTGCCGCCGAGCACAAGCGTGGTCTCTATTATGAAGCCAGTGCGGCCGGTGGCATCCCCATCGTCGAAGCACTCAAGGAAGGCCTCGCCGGAAACCGGATCTCAGGCATTGTCGGTATCCTCAACGGAACGGCCAACTTCATCCTGACGGAAATGGCCGACAAGGGCGTCTGTTTTCAAGATGCGCTCAAAGGTGCTCAAGACCGCGGATTTGCCGAAGCCGACCCCACGTTCGACATCGAAGGAATCGACGCGGCGCACAAGCTCGTTGTCCTTATCCGGCTTGCTTTCGGGCAGGATTATCCCCTGGCCCGTCTCCCGGTCAAAGGTATATCCGACATCGATCCGATCGATATCGAGTATGCTCGGGAACTCGGCTATGAGATCAAACTCATAGGCCGCGTGGTCGACGAGGACGGTCAGCTTGAAGCCGGCGTATTCCCCATGCTTGTCAAAAAAACCTATCTGCTCGCGCAGGTATGCGGCTCCTTCAACGCGGTTCGAGTTGAAGGCAATGCCGTTGGAGCGGTGCTCTTTCAAGGAAAGGGCGCAGGAGCACGCCCCACTGGCAGTGCCGTTTTGGCTGACATTATGGCGCTTGTACGCGAAGGCTCGTGCGTCAATAACCTCGGTTTCGATGACCCGAGCTTGCCACAAGCCAACATCATGCCTCCGGCAATGGCCTCCAGACCCCATTATTTTCGATTCAATGTCGAAGATCGTGCCGGTGTCATGGCGGCATTGTCTCGCGTCATGGGGGAACGAGATATCTCCATTGCCCAGGCCGTGCAAAAAGGAGAACCCAAGAACGGTACCGTTCCTATCGTTTTTCTCACGCATGGCGCACGCGAAAAAGATGTTGCCGAAGCCCTGGAAGAAATCGGCGCGATGCCGTTCATTATGTCACCCATTGTACACCTGCGTGTACTCTAAACCTTAAAGTTATTGTCCTGAAACGTCGTCACGACGTTTCAGGACATTTTTTTTCGTCCCTATGTCTAATACCGCTGCTCTTCACGAATCCGTTCTGCTCTTGTGCGACGCGTGTTGTGATCGCTCCGGAACACTGAAAGAAATGTTTAAAACCGGCGGATGCACCTGTGATATCTGCGGATGGTCATGTAAATGCTGTGGAGATGCCGGTCGGCAATTCGTCAACCGTATCCTGACACGACACATCCCGGATGACGGTTGGCCCATCCTCCAAGAGCGCAATCGGCGCAGCCTCACTCCCGTAGACTGGGAGGCTGTATTTTCCCAAGGACGGCGACGTGATCGACATGAGTCTTGATCGCTTCTTTCTCCGTCATGACCGCGGTTTATCCAAACGGAACACTTGAGGTTGCAATGCAACGCATTCAACGGTAAACATCTCCGTTTTCCTATCAACGTATCAATTAATACAAACTTGGTTCCGTGGGATGCCGGTCAGCTTCGCGCAGATACGCCTTGGCCGACGTCTCCCCTCGGAGGGTCGCATGAATCCCAGATGGCAAAAAGTTCTCCTTGAATACATTGAAGCGCTCGCCGTAGCACTTGTTCTCGCTCTTATTATCCGAACCTTCGTGGTTCAGGCTTTTAAGATACCGTCCGGATCCATGCTGGAAACGCTTCAAATTGGTGACCATCTGCTTGTCAACAAATTCATCTATGGTCTCAAAATCCCCTTCACCGATACCATTCTCGTCGATATCGACAACCCCCAACATGAAGATATCATTGTTTTCGAATTTCCTGAAGATCCCTCAAAAGACTTCATTAAACGTGTCATCGGTCTGCCCGGCGACACCCTTGAGATCCGGAATAAAGACGTCTATCGCAACGGTGAAAAGCTCGTCGAACCCTATGTCCAACACACCGACCCCAACATGGTTGGTCGACGTGACAACATGGCTCAAATTACTGTTCCCGAAGGGAAATATTTTGTCATGGGCGACAACCGGGATGAGTCGTACGACTCTCGATTCTGGGGGTTCGTTGACCGCGAAAAAATCAAAGGCAAAGCCCTTATTATTTATTGGTCTTGGGACGGCTTTCCCCACGTGCGCTGGAATCGTATCGGCAAACTCGTGGAGTAGCCTGTGCTATCCAGGGTGACGTCGGCCGCCCTGATCGGCATCGACGCATTCGCCGTTCATCTTGAGGTGGATCTCGCCCGACAGGGCATGCCCGCCTTCACCATGGTCGGCCTGGCAGAAGGCGCGGTCCGCGAAAGCAAGGAACGCGTCTTCTCGGCCCTGAAAAATAGCGGCTTTAAGCTCAGCCCAGCCCGCATCACCGTCAATCTCGCCCCGGCCGATGTCCGCAAAGGGGGCAGCGCCTACGACCTGCCCCTGGCCCTCGGCCTTCTCGCGGCCTTGGAAATCATCCCACCGGAACGTCTCGAAGGGTTTGTCATCGCTGGCGAGCTCTCGCTGTCCGGCGCAATACAGCCCGTTCCCGGCATACTGCCATTGGCCGTCATGGCCCGTGACATGGACGCCAAAGGGATCATCGTCCCGACAGCAAACGCGGCCGAAGCTGCGGTTGTCCAAGGTGCTCTGGTTTACGGAGCCAACACCCTTCTCGACGTCGTCCAGTTTCTTACCGGGGAATCCAACCTATCCTCGACGCTGCCCAGCGAACATTTCGGCAAGCGCATCGCCAGTGATTTCGATATTGATTTCAATGAAGTCAAAGGTCAGGAACACGCCAAACGCGCCATTGAAATTGCCGCAGCCGGCGGTCACAATTTGCTTTTCCTTGGTCCTCCCGGTTCAGGCAAGACCATGCTCGCCCGCCGTATTCCGACCGTACTCCCACCGCTCACCTTCAATGAAGCCCTGGGGGTGACAAAAATCTATAGCGTCTCCGGCCTCCTCCCCCTGGGAAAAGCGCTTGTCACCGAGCGCCCTTTTCGCTCTCCCCATCACACCATTTCCGATGCCGGCCTTATCGGCGGCGGGTCGTATCCCAAGCCGGGAGAGGTTTCCCTTGCGCATTCCGGAGTCCTGTTTCTCGACGAACTTCCTGAGTTTAAAAAGACCGTGCTCGAAGTCTTGCGCCAACCCCTCGAAGAGGGGGCTGTCACCATTTCCCGCGCGGCCATTTCCATAACGTATCCGGCCGATGTCATGCTTGTTGCGGCGCTCAACCCGTGCCCATGTGGATATCTCGGCGATTCACGGCACGAGTGTACCTGCTCGCCGATGCAAATCCAGCGTTACCGCTCCAAGCTGTCCGGTCCTCTCCTCGACCGTATCGACCTGCAAGTCGAAGTCCCGGCCGTAGACTACAAGGACCTCCGGCAAGATACGGGCAGTATCGATTCCGCCACGATGCGATCGCACATTGAAGAAGCCCGTGCCCGTCAAGTCGAGCGTTACAGCGGTCTGCCCATCCCGGACAACAGTCACCTGTCCGGCCGTCACCTCTCGGCATTCTGCCCGCTTACCGATGACGAGCACCGATTTCTCGAAGAAGCCGTCCGCCGTCTCGGTCTCTCCGCTCGCGCCCACACTCGCGTTCTCCGACTCGCCCGAACCATCGCCGACCTCGAAAGTGTCGACAACATCAGCGTCCCTCACCTTGCCGAAGCATTGAACTACCGAAATATGGATCGCCAAGTCGTGTAGGAAGAAGAGAAAAAAGAGAGAGAGGGGGTAAAGGGGCGCCTTCGGCGCTGAAAGGCTTGCCTCCGGCGGCTGGGGAGGATTATCCTCCCCAGACCCCACCTTCTGGACACATGCAATGAGGACCGGGGCTGAAATGATCTGTGGTTCGTGAAACGTTGTCGAGAGAGCTTCAACTCTGGCAGCACATAACAAGGTCAAACCGTTAAAAGTTTTTGAAGAGGGGATGACTCTGCACTCACTTTTTGAAAATAATTTTCAAAAAGTGAGTGCAGAGGTCGGAGGCAAGCTCCCCCCTATTCTCCTATTCTGCCTTATATACAGTCTTTCCTTCTTTGATTGTCTCAAGGACTTGGATGTCGCCGATTGTTTTGGGGTCTACGGTCATCGGATTCTTGTCCAGAATGACGATGTCCGCGAGCTTACCCTGTTCCAGCGTCCCTTTTCTGTCCTCTTCGTGGTACTGCCAGGCGGCATCTTTGGTAATGGCTCGCAAGGCTTCGTACGGCGTGATACGTTGATCCGGGCCGAGAAGTTTGCCGCTGCTTGTAATACGATTCACCGCCGCCGATGCAACCGGAAGCATGCCTATACCGGCAACAGGCGCATCGTGATGGAGAGTGATCTTCATGTCACGATTCAAGGCCGAACGACTCGGGTCAATGCGAGCTGCACGTTTGGGACCGAGAAAGATATCGCGATGTCGGTCTCCCCAAAACACCACGTGAATGGGGAAAAAGGACGGAACCAAGCCGTATTTCGCCGCTTTATCGAGTTGATCTTCACGAATGGTTTGCGCGTGAACGATGATGTTGCGTAAATCCGGTTGCGGATCATTCTTGTAGACGGCTTCTATGGCTGTCAGAAGCATATCCACAGCGGCATCACCGTTGCAATGGGCTTGAAAAGGAATCTGCCTGTCCTTACACACCTGAACCCAATGCGTTACATCTTTCTGGCTCATGCCCGGATAGCCACGATCTGTATTCTGGTGCTCTTCCTCGGGCTTCGTGTCATGACTGGTATTGTTCGCGGTTTGATAAAACAATCCCGTAACGGCATCGGATTCACAGGAGTCCGGCTCGGGTTCTCCATTTTTGAGTTCTTTATAATACGGCTGCGTCAAGTAGGCTGTATAACCTTGAATGGAACCATCCAAAACGAGCTTCAAGCCACCGGGACGAAGCCGAGCAGGATGCCGCCAATTTTTCGCAATATCATCAACCGTGGAATCCTTCGCGCTCTTGTACAGTGGATAGGCAACAATATCGATCGGCAGTTCACCCCGCGCATCCAAGGCGCGAAACAGATTCATCACATCTTCTGAACTTGCACCGTCACATGCTGTCGTTATCCCGGAGGCGGCGTACTTTTGTAGCCCTTCCTGCAACATCTTCAACGCATTTTCCTTTGTCGGTGGCGGCACACTGGCAACAAACTTCATCAGAGCCGCTTCTTCCACAACGCCATTCGGCTCCTTGCTGCCGGGTTCGCGCTGATATCGACCGCCTTCAGGATCGGGTGTTTCCGCCGTAACACCAGCATCTTTCAGCGCCAGGCTGTTGGCCGCTCCAAGGTGGCAACTGATATGAATGAGAAAAATGGGATTGGTTGTCGATACCGCATCCAGGTCCTTCCGATTCGGATGTCGCATTTCTTTGAGATTCGTATCGTCATAGCCCCACCCGAAAACCCATTTTCCGGGCGCTGGTTTCTCTTTTGCAATGTATTCGCGCAATTTTCGTTGAATGTCGGCAATCGATTTCACATCGCCAATGGGAACGGGATCAAGGTTAACGGTGGAAAACTTCGCAGACTGCAATGACACATGCGAATGCGGATCAATAAACCCGGGCATCAGGGTTTTACCTTTGAGGTCGACGAGTTTTGTCTCGTCTCCCTTGAGGGCCATCACATCCTTCTTGCTGCCTGTGGCAACAATGTTTCCATCTGCAACAGCAAGCGCTTCTACCTGGGCACCATCGCTCACCATGGTCACAATCGGTCCACCGAAATATATGACGTCGGCCGTCTCTGCCGCCAACGCGGGTAGCGCACCCAATATCCAAAGCACTATGAAACAAAGAATAATACGGTGTAGCACAATCACTCTCCATGCAATATGTTCACTTTTGTGATGATACGCCTAAGACAGCAGTACTTCATTCATACAGCATACCAAAAAAAAAGAAAGCATGTATCACCAAGCACAACGTAACGTATCAAGCAAACGGTTTGCTTTCGATCTGAATACACCACATTAGAACAGCGCCTGGAGCAACATCAAACGGCCAACGACAATGTTCGTCGGCCGTTTGAAAAAAGGTCTATCGAGCACTCTCCAAGACCGTCATGTACCCAGCGCGAGAACGGATTCGCACGAACCGGCTCCTTGCATGGTCTCGATCAGTTGGTTCAGTTCTTGGGCCTGATGAGCCAGGGCGTCAACGTCCTGCGTCGAGTCCACCATAGCTTGGGTTGTTTCGGCACACAGTGTACTCACATCTTCAATGGAACGGCTGATTTCCTCACTCGCTGCGGATTGTTCTTCGGCAGCCGTGGCGATGGACCGAACTTGGTCCGTGGTTTCGTCCACCAAGGAAACGATTTCGCGCAACGATTCTCCCGAGGAGCCGGACAGCGTATTGACTTCTTCAATTTTCGTCACGGAACGTTCGACATTTTCTATGTTTTTCTTGGTTCCCTGTTGAATGCCTTGAATGGCGTCCCCGACTTCCTTGGTCGCATTCATGGTTTTTTCTGCCAGTTTTCGCACTTCATCGGCAACAACAGCAAACCCGCGTCCGGCTTCCCCTGCTCGGGCTGCCTCGATAGCCGCGTTTAATGCAAGGAGGTTGGTTTGATCTGCAATATCGGAGATGACATTCATCACCTGACCAATGGCTTCTGCCTGCTTGCCAAGCGCGCTCATATCGTCCTTGAGCCCAATAGATGTCTGGTGAATGGCTTCAATTCCTTGAATGACGTCCCCCACAATAGAGGCTCCATTTGCCGCTTTTTCTTTGGCATTGGTTGCGGTTTCAACGGCCAAGCCTGCACTGCGCGCCACTTCGAGAATACTGGCACTCATTTGCTGCATGGCGGTTGAGGCTTCTCCGATACGTGCTTGCTGCACCGAGGCGGATTCGGAGGCCTGCTCAACCTGATGGGCAACATTGGCAGAGGCTTCGGCAATGGTGCGGGAAATCACATCGGCATTATTGGCGACTTCCGCAATTTTTGCGGTCTGTTCTTCGGCTTGATGCTGCTGGCGTACAATGTCGGTGATATTGGTCACCAGGGCCAAGCCCGCCACCACGTTGCCATCCAAATCCACAACAGGAGCTGCATCGACTTTGCAATGCAAGCTATGCCCCTTTCTCGTCTTCACTTCCGCCATGGCATTGGCAATGACCGTCTTCGTTGAACAGACTTTTTCCGTCACCGTTGGTCTTGTATGATCATTATAAAAGAATTTTCCGGCGTGTATTCCGACATACTCTTCAGGTGTCCCCCCAATCTCAATGAGATCGATAACGGCCTGATTGACGTGGATAACATTACAATCCACATTCGAAATCACACACGGGGTGATAATCGCATCCATAATGCCTTGCGCAAATCCGAGCTTTTCTTTCAGTGCCGTCACCATCGCCGTTATGGTCTTGGCCAAATCCCCCCATTCATTGGATGATGAAAAAGACATTTCAGCATGTAAATTTCCTTGTGAAATTTCGTGAGAATAGGCCAATAACCGAGAAAGTGCGATGCTCAATTCCCGAAATACAAGCCAGCTTGCGAGGATGCACAATCCAATAAAAATGCTGGAGACGACGATAATCACGGTTGTCTCGCGTTGTGTTTCGGCTTCCATGTTTTCTTGTCGCTGCTTGCTCTCGGTTATTGAAGCCTGAAGAATGTCCGCAACCAACACATCAAGAGCATCAGTCGGTGCTCTATCGATTCCTCGTACCATTTTGTCGACGCGTTTTCCCGACTCCGGATCGGCTGTATCGTAGCTCTTCAAGGCTTTTTTATATTCTTCTCCAAGTTGTATGAAATCCGTTTTCAGATTCTTCGCACCCGAAGTCTCTAATCCCATTCGTTGTTGCATCTGAACGATTTCATCAAGATGTGACAAGAGCATTGATTCATCGTTTAAAAAACTCTTATGATACTTCGCAAAATCCTGAGCGTTATTTCCACGTAACAATATATCCTTCCATTCCTGAACTTGTTTTTTGAAGGTGACTTGAGCAGTTCTGGCAAGATCAACTAAATGGATATAGTCATCATCCATACGAGAGAGCTCAATCATTTTTGCACTATCTTGATATGATTTCGATATATTGAAGACGAGCATTGTCAGCAGCGCGGCGAGAAGGAGGAACAAGACAACAAACAGCTTTGTTGTAAATCGTAACGATTTGAGCCTCTTCATAAATCGTCTCCCACCTATAAAGCGTTATGTTTTTAGATATAACAGTAATACTACTTTTTCATGAGGATTCTTCATATTCTTGAACTCATAGCGAAGCTGTATACATTTGTCAAAAAAGAAAAGAAGTAGCACCATTCATTCTTCATCCACGAGATACTGGCTACAGGAGCGCAAAGATGAAGGATATATTGTGTACAATGTGATGAAGAAGGAAGGAAAGAAAAAAATGGAATGATCACATTCAGGGAGGGAAAATATCACGTCGATGGAATTTCTTCCATATCAACACGACAAGCTCATCGTTTCGATATAATATTATGTGGGCTATAGCTTTTCTACACTGATATTCGTTCTCAGAGTACAAAAATATATAGCCCGATATACAGAACGACGGTGAACATTTCGTTTCAAACTCAAGACCACATGGATGCGTTACATATTATACGAACTCCAGTTGGTGCGTTGATATTTCAGCCCGACAAAGATTCCGCCTTCAACCCCCCGGCATTGACTTTGCCGATAACTCCAATCTGATCACCACCAATGACCGCTTGAATTGCTGCGCCATAGTTGGAGGTATCGACGCCTTCGGTATACCCGAGTCCAACGGAATTCCAGCTTCCATCCGTCGTGGACAGCTCCCACGATGCCGGAGCGGTTCCCACGGGATAGGCATTCACAAAATTCAGCACCGCGTTTCGATCTGCCGCAACGACTTGGGGTTCAATCAACTGCGCCGAGGTTTCTCCGATGGAAGACAACATCCCCGTTTGCGCAGCCGCAGACATCACCGGCATGAGGAGCAACATCAGCTCATCGTCATCGTTCGTTTGTGCGTGACAGACCGCTCCCCCCCATGGCGCCACGCTGAAGAGAGCCACAACTATCACCATCGTTCTCAACACTCGCATCATACAACTCCTTGTTTGCATTGCCCCCCTGCGAAAAGAACGACCACACATGCTGCAATCGATTTTCATACCTTTCAATGCGAGAACCATACCTCCTATGAAGCCAGCATTGCCAAACCGCAAAAAAATCTTCTAAGGTACATAAAAAAGAAACGATACAAATACGAATACAGCTCAAGAGACTCGAATACATCGCAATGCGCGATGAAAAATGATGAATTTTCATCGTTAAAACAAATAAAAGAATCAGCATGCCGAAATCTCATAAATCCGTGTTTCAAACGATCTTCTCTCGTATCCGACTGCCACAAAAACACCGCCCGGATGCAACACGATGTGATACCGTCTGTGTCAACCAACTGCGCGACGCCATCCATCAACAAAGTGTCCATGCGCAAGGCAACTTCCTCGCCTATCTGGCTATTCTCATCTATTTCTTTGTGGCGGTGACGAGCACAACACATGAAGACTTACTGCGCGAAACAGCGAAAGCTGTTCCGTTACTCAATATCCAATTGCCGCTCTGGTGGTTTTTTCTGGCTGGCCCTCTGGCCTTGACCGTCATCCACCTTAATTTGCTTCGGCAATACTATTATTTATCCATCAATCTGAAGCGGCTCGATGCGGCACTCTGCCAGAAATATGGGAATGGAAAAAAGGGTAAAGAATGCTACGAGCGCGATTTGCATGCAAATTTTTTGCTGACAACGCTCTTTTTAGACAGAGATATGCCCACGGGGTTACGATTTATCAGCCATATCGCCCTGTGGGCTATCAGTGTGGTTGCCCCGCTCGTCCTTCTCTGTCTCTTTCAATGGTATTTCTTGGCCTATCATGACCCAAAAGTGACCTGGATTCAACGCGGAGCATTATGTTTTGATGCCTTCACCATGCTGTATCTCTGGTACAATATATTTGATAATTCGTATCGTCGATGGCTTGCATTATCCCTAGAATTTGGTTCCATGGGCCTTTTAATCATTACTGTTGGATTGATCAATTTCCAGCTTACACTTCCAGACGAGACGAGATATATTGAAAAATCGTTACAATCATTTATTCCGAAGGACAGTGAGAAACCAGAAAAAGGCAATGATAGTATTCCTTCTTGGGCTTCATATTATGACCGCCTCCCATCAGTACCGCGGAACTTGGATATTCAAAACCGTCTTCTCTTGAAAAAAGAAATTCCTGCCGATCTCTTCACGGGGGAAAACCTTTCGCAAGAACAATATAATGAACGCGTTGCCGACTATGCAAAGAAACATCAGCTTGGTCTCAATCTCAATAAACGAAAATTAGAAGAGGCCAACTTGAATAACAGTCAACTTATCGTTGCTTCTCTTGAGAAGGCAAACCTCAAAGGCGCATATTTGACAGGGGCAAACCTCAAAGGAGCTGACTTGGCGAAGGCAAACCTCGAAAAAGCAAATTTGGAGCCAACAAACTTCTTGGAAACAGTTTTGAGGATCCCTGACATCGAAGGCAAAGCCACGTGGTGGGGGAACCTTGAAGACTCAGGATTGAAAAATGTACACCTCGAAGGCGCTGACTTGAGTGGGGCAAATCTCAAGGACGCAAGATTGGGGTGGGCAGACCTCAAAGGCGCTAACTTAACGGGGGCAAAACTCGAGCGCACTGACTTGAAAGGAGTAAAGCTTGATGGCGCGAACTTGATGGGGGCAGATATCAATAATGTGGACTTAACGGGGGCAGACCTCAAAGGCGCTAACTTAACGGAGGCAAAGCTTGTTGGGGTAAACTTTATAGAGGCAGACCTTGAAGGCGTAGACTTGACAAAGGCAAATCTCGAAGACGTAGACTTGACAGAGACGAACTTCAAAGGCGCTGACTTGACGGGTGCAAACCTCGAGGGCGCAAACTTGGGGTGGGCAAACCTTCATTGTGTAGACTCGGAAATTTTGAGGCGGGAAGCTCGTAATGGTACTGACCTGGCAATTTTGATAGAGACAAACCTCAATGGTGCAGACTTGACCGGGGCAAGCCTCAATGGTGCAGACTTGACCGGGGCAAACCTCAATGGTGCTGACCTGACGGAAGCAGCCCTCGAAGGAGCAAGATTTGGAAGGGCAGATCTCGATGATGTAGACTTGGAGGTCTTGCGGGAGGCAGACCTTGACGGCGTAGACTTAACAATTTTGAGGGAGGCAAGTCTCAATGGTGCTGACTTGACCGGGGCAAACCTCAATGGTGCTGACTTGGCGGGGGCAAATTTTCGAGGCTGTAATATGACAGGAGCAAATTTACGAGGCGCACGCTTGCCCGCTTCTTTCAAACTCGTCGATCTCCGCGACACAAATTTTGGCCCTTTAAGTCAAAACGAATGGGAAAAAGGTATTCAATCTCTCGCGAAGGATTTACCAGAGAACCTCAAAAAAAGCTTTGAATATCAGGAGTACATGGGAGAATCGCCAACCACTTCGGTCGTTCTCACGGACTGTCTGATTGATGAAAAGCAAATTCAAGCTTTAGGCTGGAAGGGACAAAGTCTGACGCCAACTCAATTTGCTCCCAAATACATACAAGCACTCATAGATACTGCTTGCAACAACAAAAAAGTAGGCATAAACACGACTTCCATCGCCAATAGCGCTCGGCTATGGCTCTACTGCTCTGAAAGCCCACAAATCAAACTCCAAGGCCTCCGACTCCTCGACAAAGCCCAATGCCCCGATGGCACCACACCATTCCCTAACCATCTTCAGAAAAAAATCAAAGAACAACTCGCCGAACTAGAAAAACAACAGGCCCCCTCTCCACCAAACTAACAATACGCCTTAACACCCTCCACGCTATAGCTCACGGGAATGACGTCACCAGTATCCTGCAAAAGCGTATCCGCCGGGATACCCAAGCCTTCGTGCAGGGCGCGGATCATTTTGAGGGTGAGTTTCCGTTTGCCGTTGAGGACTTCGGAGACTTTGCTTTTGGAGCCGATGTATGGGACGAGGTCTTTTTGTTTCAGGCCCTTTTGGTCCATCATGAATTCGATGGCTTCGATCGGCGAGGGGGCGGGAAGTGTGTAGTGCTCGTTTTCATAGGCCTCGATCAGGGTTGTCCAGACTTCCAGTTCTTCATGTTCCGGGGTGCCGGGTTCGGCATCGAAAAATTCTTCGACCCAAGCCAGGGCCGCTTCATAGGCAGCATCCGTCTTAATGACACGGATCAGCATATTTGACTTCTCCTGCATTGATTTTTTCGTATTCGGCGTGCGGGCCGAACCATTTCACGTAGCCCAATTTGACGTGAAAGTTCAGCGAAACAATCAATCTGAAGCGATTCCCTTTAATATTGAAGACGTATCTGTTTCCGCCCACATAATCGGCCGTCGGAAAGTCATTTTTGAGGTCAGCGTGGTTATCGTATTGTCGTTTAGAGACGAGGTCATGCCATGCGAGAAGGCTGCTTTTTGCATCGGAGTACTTCTCGCAATAAATATACAATGTCTTTCGCTTCAATATCCGCACGGGCATCATCTACGTGGTATAAGGTGCACTGTCAAGAAAAGTTCCCAAAACGGGAACTTCTTCCTCTACATTGTTTCCGGATACCGTTTCGCTATCCGGCGATAGGTCTTTACCGTCTTGAAAAAGTCTCCCCATTTCATGGGTTTGAACCCTCGCGCCCGGTTCTTAGCGCCGATGCGGTAAACCATATCCCACTGCGCAAACAGATCGCGATAGGCACCGAGCAGCGTAGTTCTGGGGTCCCAAATGTGAGTCGCTTCGGCGGCAGCGCCGTTGATATCGAGAATGAGGAAGTCACGACCTTGTTTGAGCGCTTTAACCGTGTCGAATCGGATAATGAACCGACAGAACCAGAGTTCGGGCATGGATGCGGCGATGGCATCGAAAACAGCGGTCATCTCGTCCGTGATCTGGTTGTTACTGTCTCGAAATTGCGCACCTTGCCGATGGCTCCCGGTAAAGACCAGTCTGATGCTTTCGCCCAGGGGAACAACGGTATCCAAAGCTTCTTGGGAGAAACGTCGACACACCGCTTTTCGAATCCCCCGAACCCGCTCGTTGGCCATGATAAGCTCGCGCAATGTTTTTTCGCCGTCGCCTTTCACCGTGGGAAATCGCTTGAGGGTCAGTGAACAAATACGCCCGCGCTCCTCGCCGGGAATACGCATATACAGCACATTGGCTTCATGTTCGTAGGCAACGCGTTGTTGCACAAGGAAGCGGGCAGAGTCCGGAAAAGCGGCGATATAGTCCTGAAGCTGTCGCCGTGAATCAATGGGTTGAACTCCGTCACCATGTTGCCCGACGTCCGGCTTGGCCACAACGGGATACCCGAAACCACGGGCGGTCATCGCCTGCTCGATCTGATCGACCAGATGCAATGTGTCGGTTTTACGCACCACCACCCACGGGGCGACATACGACGCGGTGGATTCGGGAAGTTGCGCAAGAATTTCGCTTTTGGACTCTCCGATAATGCCGCCGGAAAAAATATGCGGGTTGACGACCGTGGGGAGCATCCAGCCACGATACCGAATGCCGAGCCAAAACGACCAGACAACCACGGGAATATAAAACAACCACGCTGGCCAGAATTCGAAATACGAGGCCGCGGGCGGTTTCTTCTGTTTGGCGTTTTTTGCACGTCGTTTGGCCAAATGCCATTGCAATCCAATGAACCCGGCAACAATGACAATAGCAAGCGGCACTTTATAGGGACCGAGTTCGCTCAAGACATTTTCACCGAAATAAATACTCGCATTGAGCAAGATGACAGTCCACACGAGCGACGCAACAATGGTGGTCGCCAAAAATGCAAAGGCATTGGCCCCGGAGGCACCGGCCGCGATATAGGTCGGCATACGGGTTCCCGGCGCAACTCTGGCGGCAAGCACGGCAAAGACGATGTTCGTCTGAAACCATTTCCCAATCATGGCCAATCGGTCCCCGCCGGTGACACCGGCTTTGGATAATCGACTCGCCGTGAAGCGCCCGAACATGAACAGCGTGAAATCGCCCGCCGCAATGCCAAGAAACAGCCCCCAAAACGCCGCCCAATAGGACATATTGCCATGCGCCACGAGAAAACCGCAGCCGATGGTCGTCGGATCTTCAAGAATAAGTGTACTGACCGCGGCCAAACAGGCCTGAAGCACAGGAGAATCAGAGAGTGTAGCGGCGACTTGAGTGAATTGATCGAACACGTGGTCACTTCCGTTGTTTGAAACATTGTGAGGAGACGCGCTTTGTCCTCTTTCGACGGATTGTGGAGAAAAAATTGTCATCGTTGCCAATGGGCTGACAAGTCTTTGCTGCAACGCACCGTTCAATCATCTGTCCTGCCGATTCAAATTGAATCCGTAAACATATTTCTTGTTCAGGCTGCAGTATAACCTCCACAACCTGTGCGCGAATGGGCCAGGAATGACTGGACGTGAAGTAGGCCACCATATCGTTGACCGTAAACTGTTGACGTGCATTTGTCATACATGCTCCATCTTGCAATGATATGACAATATATCATCAACCGCACTGAATTATGCGAAAAAAATATTGCACAGCACCTTCAAAACCAGCTATTATCACTCTATGGAAACAATTCTCGTAGCAGACATCGGCGGAACCAATAGCCGTTTCGGTCGATTTGAAGTCCATGGCAACCAGCTTGAATTCAAGGATTCCATCTGGTTATCCACCAAGGATGCGTCATCCTTCCCCGATCTTCTCAAGACATTTGACGAGAGCGACTTTCCTCTCAAAGTTGCCGACTGTGATGCAGCCGTCATTGCCGTACCCGGTGCGATTAAAGGACAAACCTACGCCAAGCCACCCAATATTCCTTGGGATATCGACGTCTCCAACGCCAAGCAGGATTTTGGCGTCAAATCGTTTTTTCTCATCAACGATTTTGTGGCGCAAGCCTATGCCTGCCGCACGCAAGCCGTTTCCGATGCCAGACTGATCAAAGAGGGCGTCATTCAAGAGGATCGTCCCCTCGCTGTCATCGGTGCGGGTACCGGTCTTGGACAGAGTTGTCTTATGCCGGTGGAGCATGCCGGGTTTATTGCCGTGCCCTCGGAAGCCGGTCATGCGTCGTTCGGCTTTGTCGGGGATGAAGAAAACGCCTATGAGGCCTTTGTTCTCGAACGCACCGGGCACCCCTACCCGTTCGGTGATTTTATCGTCACCGGATTCGGCCTGACCCTGCTGCACGAATATCTGACCGGTGAGAAGCTCAATCCCGCCGAAGTGGCCGCGACCTTCCACAAAAATTCAAAGACGCTCGCCATGTTCGCTCGATTTTATGGCCGTGCCTGCCGCAACTATGCACTGTGTGTCGTCGCCTTGGGCGGGGTCTACATTGCCGGTGGGCTGGCCGCCAAGAACCCGTCTATGCTCACCCATCCCGAGTTCACCCGAGAGTTCATCAACTCGCCCACATACGGCTTCATGCTCGAAGATATTCCGATCTATCTCAACTGTAATGAAGAAAGCGGCCTCTGGGGCGCCGCCTTTTTCGGACAACTCAAAGTCTCGACATTTCCGCCTATAATGCCGGCGTCTTATTAGGGTCTCCGACGGCTGGGGAAGGGGGGAAACTTTTTGGAAAAAGTTTCCCCCCTTCCCCAGACCCCATCCCCTCTTCAAAAACTTTTAACGGGTACAGTGTATTTCGTGTAGTCAGAGCTAAAACATTCTTGACAACGTTCCATGAACCACAAGCAATTCCAGACTCCGTCCCCATTTCATGTGTCCAGAAGGTGGGGTCTGGGGAGGATAATCCTCCCCAGCCGCCGGAGGCCCTCTTCCCCCTAACGCTTACACCATCTCCACCACTTTCAACGCCATGGTGACGAGCTCGTCTATGGGACGGGCGGGAAGATTGGCGACACTGCACCGCAGATAGAGCGGTTCGCGTTCGTTGAGGGTTTGCTTGATTTCTTCTTCGAGATCAAGCGATGTCAGGTTCGGGCGCTGCTCGGGAAGCAGTTCACTGGCAAGGCGCTTGGCTAAAGTATCGGGATCGGCCTGAAGATAGAGCGTCAAGCCCTGGATCAGGAGATCACGGTTTGCCGGATCGAGGACAACCCCTCCCCCCGTGGCAATGACCCGACCCGGTGTTTTGTGGACATCGGCAAGAATTTCGCGTTCTTTGGCTCGAAACGCATCCCAGCCTTCTTTTTCGACAAGATCGGCTATCGTGCGATTTTCGCGTATCCGGAATTCTTCGTCGAGATCAAGAAAGGGACAGTGCAACGACTCGGCAAGTCGCGTCCCGAGCGTAGTTTTTCCGCTGGCACGCGGCCCAATAAGATAGATATTTTTTGTGGACAAATCGATCATGATTGCTCCTTGACGTCTGGCTTGGGGAGGCCTACCACGACAGGCCGCACGGAACAAGACCGGAACACCAGGAGGCACAGGCCTGGAGCAAGGATTCGTGCCTGAATTTCACGTCGCAACGTTGATTGAATGCTGTCTTGATATGGAGAAGTTATGCTTGATGATCTTGCCGTCGTGCTGTTTCGACCAAAATTTTCCGAAAATATCGGCTCCGCTGCACGAGCCATGGCGAATATGGGGGCAAAGCGGCTCATTGTGGTTTCACCGCTCCATTACGATGAAAATCGAGCGCGAGCTCTGGCCACGCCGAAGGGAATCGACATCCTGGAACAGGCGTTGTTCGTTGACGAACTCGCGCCGGCACTGACGGACTTTCAATTGGTCTTCGGAACCACGGCCCGCACGGGAGGATGGCGCAAAGGTGTCATCACGCCAGAAGTTGCCGCGCCCAGTGTCGTGGAAACCCTCACGGCTGGCGGGTCAGTCGCCGTTGTCTTCGGCCCCGAAGATCAAGGACTCACCAATGACGAAACATGCATCTGTAGCCAATTGCTGACCATACCGACAAGCGACGAAGCCTCTTCACTCAACCTCGCTCAAGCCGTGCTCGTCGTGCTGTACGAATGCGCCAAGGCGAGGCGAACCCGACCGTTTCGGCCGGCGGGCCCCCCGTCGTCGCGCCTGGCTACCCACGGCGAACGCGATACGCTTTTCAATACGGTCCGCGATACCCTCTTGGCCATCGACTTTCTCCATGCGGACAATCCCGAATATTGGATGCTCCCATTTCGGCGATTTGTGGAACGCGTTCACCTGAAACGAAACGAATTCAACCTGCTCATGGGTATCTGCCGACAAGTCCAATGGATTGCGGAAAAAGCCGGCCGCAACGCGACCACCGGCGGCAAAAAGAACCAGGCAGACTGAGGCGGAATGAAGGAGGAAGACCATGGAAACACCAACGACAAGCACCGTCTATTTTGCCAATCTGCGCGCGCGAAAGGCAAAAGAAAGCAAGATCAAAAAAATTGCCAAACTCTTCAATAAAGCCGGTTTCAAACATACTGTCGTCCGCGATGGATTGACCGCGGTTAAAGTACACTTTGGCGAACGGGGAAACGATACGTTTCTCAGCCCCGTACTCGTGCGGGCAGCGATCGATAAAATTAAAGAAGCCGGCGGCAAACCTTTTCTCACCGACACCAATACACTCTATTCCGGCTCGCGCTTTCACGCTGTTGATCACCTCATCACGGCGATTGAACATGGTTTCGATTATGCGGTCACCGGTGCCCCGCTTATTATTGCCGATGGTCTGCGCAGCAACAATATGCGAGAGGTGGCTATTGCAGGGAAACATTTTTCGAGCGTGAAGCTGGCGGCCGATATTGTTGATGCCGATAGTCTTTTCGCCTTGTCCCACTTCAAAGGCCACGAACTTGCCGGATTCGGTGGAACCATTAAGAATCTGGCTATGGGATGCGCCCCCCGACAAGGCAAAAAAGCGCAACATTGCGTCCGATTCTTCGTTGAACACCACCGTTGCGTCGGGTGCGGAGAATGCGTCAAAGTCTGCCCGCAAAACGCTATCAGTGTGAATGAGCGCAAAGCGAAAATCGAAACCGACTTGTGCGTCGGTTGCGGGGAATGTTTGACCGTTTGTCAGAATAAATCGATCATGACAAACTGGAAAACCGAGATGGAAGGCTTTACTGAGCGCATGGTCGAATACGCCAAAGGCGTCATACAGGGCAAAGCCGGCCGTACCGCGTTTTTCAATTTCCTTCTCAATATCACCCCGGACTGCGACTGCGTGCCATGGAGCGATGCCCCCATTGTCCCGGATATCGGCATTTTGTGCAGCCATGATCCCG
This sequence comes from Desulfovibrio inopinatus DSM 10711, assembly GCF_000429305.1. Taxonomy (NCBI): domain Bacteria; kingdom Pseudomonadati; phylum Thermodesulfobacteriota; class Desulfovibrionia; order Desulfovibrionales; family Desulfovibrionaceae; genus Desulfovibrio; species Desulfovibrio inopinatus. Next base: position 180,345 of record NZ_KE386880.1, on the reverse strand, counting down.
TTGCTTTGGACAAAGCAAGCCTTGATCTCGTCAATGCCCAGATGGGTATTGCCGGCACGCACCTGAAAGCGAACCATCATCCGGGCGAACACAAATTCAAAGGCGTATGGGATAACACCATGGGTGATCTCCAAATTTCGTATGCCGAAGAAATCGGTTTAGGGTCATCACAGTACGAACTCGTGCGTATTTAATGACGAGGCATATCGCGTTAACCATATTTATCTGTTTCAAAGAGGAACATCACACGATATAATGATGCGTGTATCCTCTTTTCAACGACGAAAAACAGGGCGCTACAGGCCGTATATCAGACGACTCGACGAGTTGGACCGGCCATGATAGACCCCCTCAAAAAACAGGGGATGTTTACCGGATATTCCCTGCTCCCGCCCGGTTTGATTCTCATTGGTCGAGGTCATTTCCCCCCGGGCGGGTTTTTCCCAGCGTATGAGACTCGGCCAAGGAGACGACGTGGATAAAGTCAAACAGAACGCATTACAGGTAGCTAAGGAAATCGTAGTCAAGTTCGTGGAAACCGGACGAATTTCTCCGACGAACTTCTCCGAACACTTCGGCCCAATCTATTATGAAGTGCTGCGCACCATCATGACCGATACGCCCAATTCCACCAACGCCTCTCCCCGCTCCATTATCGATGCAGACGACAACGAATGATATGAAAGCCGATGTCGAACACGGGCGGCGCGTTGCCGCCATGTTCGGCCGCATTGCCGGCTGGTACGATGCACTCAATCATATTTTGAGCGCAGGTTTGGACCTGTGGTGGCGCCGACGCATGGTGGCCCATCTCGGTGTAGCCGGGAAAGAACACCCGACTATTCTCGATCTCGCCGCAGGTACTATGGACGTCTCCTGTTTGAGCGCCGATCGTCATCCAACGTCTTTTGTGGTTGCTGCCGACTTCGCATTGCCCATGTTGCAAAGCGGTACACGTAAAATCCGCGGCACGCGTACCGGTCGAATTCATCCGGTATTGGCCGATGGACGCACGTTGCCGTTGGCAGACGAATCCGTCCATGCAGCCACGATTGCATTTGGTATCCGTAATATCCGGCCACGGCAGGCAGCCTATGCGGAAGTCCTTCGGGTACTCAAACCGGGTGGACGATTCTGTATTCTGGAATTCGGAAGCGGAAAAACACGGATTTGGAAAGGGCTGTATAATTTTTATCTCAACAGATTGCTTCCGCTCATCGGTCGATTGTCCGGTGACAGGGAGGCTTATCGCTATCTCGCCGATACGATTATGGGATTTCCCAGTCAGAGCGAATTGGCCACGGAACTCTACGATGCCGGATTTCATCGTGTCTTTTATCTTCCGATGGCATCAGGTATCGTCTATCTTCATGTAGGCCAAAAAGCACCGAAAGCGTAGAAGACGCAAGGCACCGACGACAAACGAGCATCGGCAATCAGGCGTAGTGCACGGCAATACTGGTCTCAACGCATTGTGGAGGCGGGAAACGGGAGAATGGTATTGCCGTTACCCGAAAAACGTCCGGGCCAGATAAATCACGGCAAGTCCTGCGACAATGGCGGAAATGCCGACACCACGCAACGCGCTGGGTGGGCGTTCAGACATCATTTTCAGGATTTTGGGCATTTTTTCAGCCGCAACAAAATACGGAAGCCCTTCCAGAATGAATGCCAGCCCCAACGCCGTGAGAAAGAAACGCCAATCGAAGTTCATGGCGCTGGTGTATCCGAGCATGTCTCGTCTGTCCACATTCCTTTTCGTCTTGAATAGCAACGCGCTTTTCTGTACGAGTTCCGTTTTGCATGTTCCAAAGTGGAGGAAATACCATGACAACGTTTGAAGAGCTTGCGGCCGGGAAAAAACCTGTTGCCGTCATCGGGCTCGGTTATGTCGGCCTGCCACTGGCCGTCGCCTTGAGCCGGCATTTCACGGTCATTGGTTTCGATATTTCCGTCAATCGCCTCGAACAACTTCGAGACGGTCATGACGTGACCGGCGAAGTGGATGATACCACCCTTGGCCAGGCGGTTATCGAATACACCAATGATCCGACGCGCATCAAAGACGCAGGCATTGTTGTGGTGGCCGTCCCGACTCCCATCGATAAACACCGCAGTCCAGACCTGACTCCGGTTGTTTCGGCAACAACGCTTGTCGGGCAGAATCTCGGGCCCGGTGCAGTGGTCGTTTATGAATCCACGGTGTACCCCGGTTTAACCGAAGAATTGTGCGTTCCCATTTTGGAACGCGAGTCCGGAACCCGCGCTGGAGAAGATTTCTTTGTCGGCTATTCGCCGGAACGCATCAATCCCGGTGACAAAGTCAACACGCTGGAAACGATTGTAAAGGTTGTTTCGGGCCAAGATGAAGCCACGTTGGAACTCCTCTCGCAATTTTATTCAACCGTCGTCAAAGCCGGTGTCCACAAAGCATCGTCCATCAAAGTGGCCGAAGCAGCCAAGGTGATCGAAAATACCCAACGCGACATTAATATCGCGCTGATGAACGAACTGGCGCTCATCTTTGAAAAGCTGGAAATCGACACTTTGGAAGTCCTCCAAGCATCTGGAACAAAATGGAATTTTTTACCATTTCGACCGGGCTTGGTTGGAGGACATTGTATCGGGGTTGATCCGTACTATCTGACATACAAAGCACAGAGTATGGGCTTTCACCCGGAAATGATTCTTGCCGGCAGACGCATCAATGACTCTATGGGACGCTACGTGGCGCAAATGGTCATCAAGCGACTCATCCAGTCCGGTCGAACAGTCAATAGCGCTCGTGTAGGAATATTGGGGCTCACCTTCAAAGAAAACGTCCCCGATTTGCGAAACACCAAAGTAGTGGACATCATCGAAGAACTTCGCGAATATTGCGTGGAAACGATTGTACATGACCCCTTGGCGGACCCAACGGAAGCACAAGAGGAATACGGCATTTCCCTTGCACCGGAATCGGAATTGACCGACTTCGACGCCGTTATTTTTGCTGTTCCGCATGCATCGTATGCCGCAATGTCACCTGCACGCATCGACTCCATGTTTAAATCGGGTGATCGTTTTCCTCTTTTCGATATACGCGGGATGTTTGATCATGAGCGTTTTATCGGGTCCAGAATGTGGTATTGGCGATTATAGTCACGTTGAAATTTTTCGACATGAAGGAACGTCATGAACGCCGACAGAGACCGAACGCGTATTTCATGCGCCGAGGATTGCTGAAAGGGTTTTCTGGAGGCGAGTTCCCGCCTCCTGTCCATGACGCGAAATGACACTCTCGAAGTTGTCATAACAGCGAATCAACGCGAGAAAATCGAACGGATTGCTCGTGTACGCGATACAATGATCATTGACGAAACCGACTTGCCCGATGGCAAACGATTACTTGTTTTAAAAAAATACGGCCCATGAATATAGCTTTTGTCACTGCTACCGCCAAAGAAATGGACAGCGTCATTGCGGCAATGGATCGCAATGTGACGATTCCCGATCGAGGGAGCCAAACGCTGGATATGGAATCGGGCCGTTTGTATCTTGTTGTGACAGGTATCGGTCCGGTCAATGCCGGAATGGAAACCGGAAAATTCCTGGCACTGCATCCTGATGTCGATGTGGTGTTCAATATTGGCATTGCCGGAAGTTTTGATTTGGATGAAGCCGCATTGGGTGACGTCGTCTGTGTATCCGAGGAAATATATCCTGAATTCGGCTTGGCAACATCAGCCGGGGTTACAACGGAGCATTTCAGCTTCAATCAGTACGACGATACATCCGTTCATATTGGTCAAACTATAGCATTGCAGCCTGAGCAAAACGCTGCACAACTGGAATTTTCATTGCCACAATCATGGCATCGAGGTTCCAGTGTCACCGTTGCCGGTGTCAGTGCCGATCCGGAACGCGCTCAACAGATTGAAACCATGCATCATCCGCTTGTGGAAAATATGGAGGGGTTTGCGGTAGCATTAGCCTGCTGTGTGCAGAAAACCACTTTTTTTGAAGTCCGCACCATCTCCAATCGCGTCGGTTCCCGAAAAAAATCCGACTGGCGTATTAAAGATGCGCTGGCGGGTTTATCGCGTGTCGGCCAAACCCTTTTCAACGCCTTTTTTGGGAAATAGTCTCATGACACTTTTGCGCGTTGCCATATCTCCTTGTCCCAACGACACATTTATTTTTGGTCCGTGGATTCTTGGGCTCGTCGGAAAGCAGGCTCCCCGAGCGGAATTTGTTTTCGCCGATGTCGAAGAACTCAATTCTCAGGCTCTCTCCGGAGAGTTTGACGTCATCAAAGTCTCGGCGGCAACCGCGCTTCGTCTTGGCGATAATGCGACCATTCTTCCTTCAGGGGGAGCGTTCGGGTTTGGCAATGGTCCCAAACTCGTCCGCGCTCCACAAGGCCCGGACATCCCGTCCACCATTGCCGTTCCGGGGTTGAACACAACAGCTGTTGCGGTCCTGAAAGCTGCTTTAGCCAAGAACAACCAGTTCCCGGAATTTATTTTCGTACGATACGACAAGATCGTAGACGCGGTGCTTTCAGGACAGGTGGATGCTGGTCTTTTGATTCATGAAACCGCACTTGTTTTTGCCCGGCACAATCTCCAACTTGTCCTTGACCTTGGTCATTACTGGACGGAAACAGCCGGCGACACTCCGTTTCCTCTTGGCGTCATTGTTGCTTCCCGCAGCTTGGGAGACCGGCTGTGCGCGCGCATCGGACGCACCATTGCCGAAAGTCTGACGGCATCGCGTCAGAATCCGAATGCGGTTTTCCCGCTCATTCAGGCCTTTGCCCAGGAAACAGACCGCGAAACCATTGCCGCTCATCTTGGCGCTTACGTCAACGACCTGTCCCTCTTGATGGGATCGGCCGGAAAGAAAGCGCTCTCCATACTGCGACAGTTGACGGACGAATCGCTCCCACCTTTCGTCCCTCCTTGCCTTGGGTCTCAAAAAGCGGGTACGACAGCACAATGAACAATCTGGCGAACTTTGTTCAAAAAGAACTTCCTTCCATCAATCAGTTTCTCGAAAACCTTGCCTCCGGACTCGACCCCACCATCGCTCCGGTAGCGCACCATGTCCTCATGGCTGGCGGCAAGCGACTTCGTCCCCTGCTCACCATTTTATCGGCTGGCGTTGCTGGATATCACAATGATGATATCTATCCATTGGCCTGCTCTATTGAACTCTTGCACTCGGCCACGTTGTTGCACGATGACATTCTGGATGGCGCCAGTTTACGACGCGGAAAAAAAACAGCTCACGAAGTTTTCGGACTCACGCCTTCCATACTGGTTGGCGATGCCTTACTCGCATTGGCAAATCGACTTGTCGCAGACTATGGGAAGCCACGTCTGACAGCATGTTTATCCGAAGCATTGTTGCGCACCGCGACAGGGGAAATTAAAGAAATCGCTCATATTCGCAAAACGGATTTATCGCACGATGATTATCTCGACATCATCACCGGTAAAACAGCGTATCTCATTCAGGCGGCGTGTCAGAGTGGAGCCCTCATTGCAGACGCACCAGCCGACATGGAAGAAGCGTTGGCTGAATTTGGCCTCAACCTTGGCATTACCTTTCAATTGGTCGACGACGCGTTAGACTATACATCAAATGAAGAAATTTCCGGTAAACCCAGTGGCGGCGACCTGAAAGAAGGTAAATTGACACTCCCGTTTATTTCCTACCTCGAAAGTCTCCCCGAAAAACAACGCCTGCAAGTGACACAAGACTTCGAAACCGATGCATTGGATAACGAGACTATCGCTACCCTCGTTTCGGCCGTGGTGGAAGGTGGCTTTGCGGACACGACACGTCGTATCGCCAAAACCTATCTCGATAAAGCAGTGAGTGCGCTCTCTCGCCTGCCTGATGTTCCCGAACGTGAACTTATGCGCCTGGCCATGCAAACGATGCTTGATCGGGAGAAATAACCTTCGACCTCAAGCGAGCCTGACATGGCGTCACAAACCGCTTCTCCAAGAACGAGCCTGCCTCCGCCGTTTGCCCCGGTTGTTATGCGGCTCATGACCATGGCGGTCAGCCCTGCTCCCGATGTCGACGAAATGGCCGACATTTTGGGACTTGACCCGGTTCTAACATCGACAATTCTGAGCCTGGCCAATTCTGCTTTTTTTGGATCGCGGAGCAAGGTTGTTGATATCAAACGCGCTGTGATGACCATGGGTATCGACCAGGTCATCAAAATTGCGCTGTTTTCAGCTTTAAAAACAAACTCGACAGTCTCGGAAAACACTGACACCGAGAGCTACTTCCAACTCTGGCGGCGTATGGTGTGGTCGGCAACGGCAGCGCAGCGTCTTGCTCACCAACTGTGTCCAGACCAGGAACATGCTGTTTACATCACCACGTTACTCAAAGACATCGATGAGTTAGCGAGACTTGTCTGCGTAGACGGAAACGAGGCGCAACGTTTTGCATGTAAACAAACTCTTGCCGAACATGCGAGACATTCCGCTGAACTTCTTGCTGGCTGGGAAATCCCTTTACCTGAACCGGGAGCCGTGCAGAATCACCATGATTTCAGTGGTATCTTGAACTACACCCCATTTACGCAAGCTGTCATTCTCGCAACACGTTGGGCGGAACTCGAAGTCGGCGGCAATGCCAATCCTGTTGCCGTGGTCGAATTCAATACCACCTTCAAAAACATGCTTGGACTTGAGAAAGAAGAGCTCAATTCCTTACGAAACGAGTGTACCGAGATATACAAAGCGTATCTGGCGACACTCGATATCGCCGAATCTGTTCCCGAAGAGCGGTACTACAACCATTCACTCCGACGGATGGAAGAGTTCTATATTTTGAGCATGCAATTGGCGAATGCGGGTGGGGGACTGACTTCAATCGCCTCTATGTTGGCCAAACATCTCAAATGGCGTTTCAACATCGAATCATTTGATTTGAGCCTAAAAATACCACGTTCCAGACAATGGACCTTCTTTCAAGCTCAAGCCGAAAGGGGAGTACAGTCCAAAGACGTCACCGCGGTAGAAGTGCATCGTTTCTGGCGATCAACAGAGACGGGACATATCATTATGGCGTCGGGCGAACAGGTGGGAGAATTCCGCCTGATCGATCCCAATGTTTCTCAAGAAGCCCGTGACGAACTGACTCTCTATCTCATGTTCGTTAATCAAGCCTATGAACAATACATGATGCGACAGGCTGTGCTCGAACAAAAAGCTTCTGCTCTCGACAGCCTTCCCGTCGGCATTGCATTGCTCAATAGCGAAGGCCGCATCATGGAGACCAACGAACGCCTTCGTTCACTGCTTGATATTAAAGAAGATGTTACAGGACGTGATATCTGGCCGCTGATTTCCAATCTGAAAGGATTCTCCGTCGATTTTGCCTGGAATACATTTCTTCGAGACAACACGCATCTGTCGATAAAAAAAATCTTTTGCAAACGCTCAACCCCAGAATCCGAGGGCACATGTTATTACCTGTTCGCTCGGAAACGCGGAACGCCCGGTCACGGTGAAGTTATTCTTCAACTCGAAGATGTGACGGATATCACGTATTTCGAAATGCGTAATATCAGACAGCGCGAGTTTCTTGAACGACTCATCGCCAATATGCGCGATATCGTTTTTACAATTGATTCTACCGGCACCATCACGTTTGCGTCTCCCAGATTTGCCCCGCTGGTTATCGGCAAGAATCTGTTCAAACTGACGTCAGCAGCAGCCTCCATGCCACAGGGATGGAATCCGGATTATCTGACGCTTTCTTCCGCTCCGGTAGAAGTCGAGTTACCGATTACAAAAGACCGAACGCTCAAACTTGAACTCATTATTACGCCGCTTCCGTCTCCCACGGGAGCCGCTGGTGAATTTCTTGTGGTGGGACGCGACATCACCACGGTTCGACGACTTGAAGACAAGCTCAAACGCCAAGCCATTACCGACGGCTTGACCGGACTGTTCAACTATCACCATTTTCAAACCATCTTGGATCGAGAAATTTACCGGGCACGCCGTACAGGACGCCGTATGGGGCTCGTTTTTTTCGATCTTGACGGATTCAAACAGATAAACGACACATTGGGACATCAAGTCGGAGACAAAACACTCATCAAAGTCTCCGAAATTATGAAAACCAAAATTCGCCAGGGCATGGATTTCCCATGCCGTTATGGTGGCGACGAGTTCGCCATTATTGCCACGGAAATCGAACCGGAACAGCTCCAAGCGATGGCTCTTCGTCTCCAAACAGCCATCAAAGAACATTTCGGCGGCAAATTGACCACAAGTACAGGGCTGGCCAGTCTACTCCCGGGAGAATTGGGAAAAGACCTCTTCAACCGTGTCGACAAAGCATCCTATGAAGCCAAGTCACGCGGCGGCGGCCTGATAGTCTGGGCGAAAAATACAGAGTGATCGCTTTTTTGCGCATCACCATTAACGCTTCAAACGAGTCGGGAGTATTATATCATGACGACGCCTATCCGGGTGGAAGTTGGGTTGTTGCCCCATGTGCGCGATGTCGTTGGCCTCAGAACGGCCCGCAAAATCCATGAAGAACTGGGACTGGACGTTCGCTCTATTTCTGTGGTGAAGGTCTATACCATTGCCGGTCTCACCGAAAACGATATTGCCGTGCTTATTGATGCCGCTGCTCTCCATGATCCGGTTGTGCATACGGTTTCCTCAACGGTACCGTTGGCGTCGGGTGACTTCAATTACGTTCTGGAAGTAGGCCTCAGACCTGGAGTAACGGACAACGAAGGGAGAACCGCCCGCTCCACGGCACTACTTGTTCTGGGCATTGATCCCTCGAAAGCCGACCACGTCGCCGTGTACACCTCGACGCAATATCTCATTTCCGGCGATATCAGCCGCGACGATGCCAAGCGCATCGGCAAAGACCTGCTCGCCAACGATCTCATTCAACGTATCGACCTGAAAAGCCGCGAAGAATGGGATGCATCTCCCGGTTTTCCTGCCAAAGCCGCCAAGGTGACGGGAGAACCGTGTGCCGATGTCGCTCATGTCGACCTTGCAGCCATGTCGGACAACGATCTTATGAACTTCAGCCGGCAAAATACGCTTGCGCTCTCGCTGGAAGAAATGCAGACCGTTCGTGATTATTACCGTCGCCCTGAAGTCATGGCCGAACGCAAACGTCTCGGTTTGCCCGATATGCCGACCGATGCAGAAATAGAAACTCTGGCGCAAACCTGGTCGGAACACTGCAAACATAAAATTTTTACGGCCACGATCAACTATGTTGACACGGAGATGGGTTCCGAACAAACCATTAAATCCCTCTTCAAGACATATATTCAGGGCAGTACCGAAACCATCCGAAACGAACTCGGCGACGACGATTTTTGTCTGTCCGTCTTCAAAGACAACGCTGGGGTCATTCGCTTCACGGAAGACACCAGCATTTGTGTCAAAGTGGAGACGCACAACAGCCCTTCGGCACTGGATCCCTACGGCGGTGCATTGACCGGTATTGTCGGGGTGAACCGCGACCCCATGGGAACAGGAATCGGCGCCAACATGGTTTGTAACACCGATGTCTTCTGTTTTGCCTCGCCCTTTTATGACAAAGAACTCCCACCTCGTTTGCTTCACCCTCGCCGAGTGCTCGAGGGAGTACGCGAAGGGGTAGAACACGGTGGAAACAAGTCCGGTATCCCCACTGTCAACGGTAGCCTTGTCTTTGATGAACGCTATCTGGGGAAACCACTCGTATTCTGCGGCACCATCGGCATGATGCCTCTCACGATCAACGGCAAACCGAGCCATGAGAAAAAAGCCTTGCCCGGAGATGCCATTGTCATGACAGGCGGTCGCATCGGGAAGGACGGTATTCATGGAGCAACCTTCTCATCGGAAGAACTCCATGAAGGCTCTCCGGCCACCGCCGTCCAAATCGGCGACCCCATTACCCAGCGGAAAATGTATGATTTCCTCATGCGATGCCGCGATCTTGGTTTATATAACGCCATTACGGACGACGGTGCAGGGGGACTCTCCTCATCCGTTGGTGAAATGGCGCAAGATAGTGGCGGATGCGATATGGATTTATCCAAAGCCCCGCTCAAATACGATGGCCTGCGCCCGTGGGAAATACTCTTATCGGAAGCGCAAGAACGTATGACGTTGGCCGTTCCGCAGGACAAGCTTGGTCAGTTCATGGATCTGGCCAAAGAAATGGATGTTGAAGCCACGGAATTGGGTCAATTTACGGATTCAGGCTATTTCCACGTCACGTTCGGCGATACCATTGTGTCCCATGTCGACATGGACTTTCTTCATGATGGTGCGCCCGTCATGCAGCTCAATGCGGTATGGGAACGCCCGAGTTTTCAAAGTGAGCCCCTGGTTCTGCCGAAAGAAGGCCATGGCGCACTGCTTGAACGCATGCTCGGCCGACTCAATATCTGCTCGAAAGAATATATCATCCGGCAATACGACCATGAGGTCAAAGGTGGAAGCGTCGTGAAACCGCTTGTCGGCGTCAAGCGAGACGGTCCGGCCGATGCGGCAGTCATGCGCCCCCTGCTCAACCGCAACGAAGGCCTTGTCGTGTCACACGGTATCTGTCCTAAATTCAGCGACTACGATACCTATTGGATGATGGCATTATGTATTGATGAAGCCGTACGTAACGCCGTTGCCGTCGGTGCCGATCCCTCGCGCCTGGCAGGGGTAGACAACTTCTGTTGGTGCGATCCGGTTCAATCGGAAAAAACCCCGGATGGTCAATATAAACTGGCGCAACTCGTACGTGCCAATATGGCGCTTTCCCGTTTTTGTCTGACATACAAATTACCATGTATCTCTGGCAAAGACTCCATGAAGAACGACTACACCGGTGGTGGTGTTAAAATTTCGATTCCTCCGACCGTGCTGTACACGGTTGTCGGCGTCATGGATGATGTCAACAAAGCCGTGACTTCGGATTTCAAAACTCCAGGAGATTTGGTGTATCTTCTCGGCCCCACGGCAGCCGAACTGGGTGGCTCCGAGCTGACTTCGGAACTTGGCGCTGTCTCAGCCAGCGTTCCTATGGTCGATGGCGCGTCCAACTTGCGCCGCTACCAGAGCCTTCATGCATCCATTGAACAATGCCTTGTCACGGCCTGCCACGACCTGTCCGATGGCGGCCTTGCCGTGGCGCTGGCCGAAATGGCGCTGGCCGGCCGACTTGGAGCACGCGTCGATCTCGACTCCGTCGTGACCAACGCTCCATTAAGCGACCTGGAAATCCTGTATAGTGAGTCCGCTGGTCGCTTGTTGGCCTGTGTCAATCCTGCCAACAAGGACAAGTTTGAAGCGCATTTCTCCGCAAACGACATCGCCTGCATAGGGGTTGTTTCCGACGACGAGACTCTCACCATTCGTCGAAGCAATGACACTTTGCTTGAAAGCCCTGTCGAAACACTGGCTCACGCCTTTACATCGACACTGAACTGGTAAACGACGACTCTTTTCCAAGCGACCTTTCATGGGACGATTTGCACAATGCAAACCGTCCCATGTTATTTTCTATGATACCAAAAGAAGAAACGACCTACGGCGACACTGTTCATCTCTGGAAGGGAGTCGACATAATCGTGGTTCGCCGTAATGTACCATCCCTATGTCACCGGTGATAACGAGAACAATCCCAACAACTGCTAGCAAACGCGTCTTGCCAGAGGATATTTCGAGATTTCAAATACAACCAATAATTTTTAAAAAACGGCGAGATAGATCCACGAAGTAGAAGATACTGGTCAAACGATTCGTTTCCAACACCGCCATCTCAAATACCATCTGATATATTGTTTCTGTTCCATTTCTTTCTTTGATCGAGACATCACCGCTTGACAAAGCCGGATAAATAGCTTGTTAGTATAAGTCAGCTACGCCAAGGACTGTTTCTTCTGCCGACGGAGTTCGGTCTACCGCGTTGCCTCACCCGAACCACCCGCTTTTTTTACTAAAAGCAGGACGGTTCGCTTTAGTTTTGTTTTTCCCTCGTTGCCGCTCAGGCAAGGGACATATCTAATGTCTCGGCGCTGAGGGCTAAAATGAGGACATAACGAGTTACAAGAACAACACACTTTCAATAACAGGAGAACACCATGGATAAATATGTCTGCAACGTGTGCGGCTATGAGTATGACCCTGAAGCTGGCGATCCTGATAACGGCGTCAACCCCGGAACATCCTTTGAGGACGTTCCCGAAGATTGGGTTTGCCCCGTCTGTGGCGCTGGAAAGGACGAATTCAGCAAGGAAGCCTAAGACACTTTCCCTTTTCTGATAACAAATCAGGTCCATCAGAGTCGCTGGTGGACCATTCTTTTTTCACAGGGCATCGTCCCGTGATTTTTATTGAAGTGAGGAATATAATGGAAGCCTTTGAAGTTAAAAAAGATGTATGGTGGGTTGGAACTGTCGACTGGGTTTGCCGAAATTTTCACGGCTACACCACATCCCAGCGAGGCACGACCTACAATGCCTTTCTTATCAAGGACGAAAAAAATGTCCTTATCGATACGGTGAAATCCGAATATGGTCCCAAGATGCTGTGCAATATCGCTCACGTCATGGAACCGGAAAAGGTTGATTACATTGTCGTCAACCACCTCGAACAGGATCACTCCGGTGCTTTGAGCCTACTGGTTGAAAAGACCCAGCCGGAAAAGATTTTCTGCTCGACCATGGGTGCCAAAAACATCCAGAAGATCTATCCCCAAAGCAAAGACTGGCCTATTGTCCCGGTCAAAACCGGCGACAGCATTTCCATCGGTTCCCGCACCTTGACCTTCGTCGAACTGCGCATGATGCACTGGCCAGATAATATGGGAACCTATGTTTCCGAAGACAAGCTTTTCATTTCCAGCGATGCCTTCGGCCAGAACTGGGCTACCTCCGAAAAATTCGCCGATGAAGTTGATCGAAGCGAATTCACCCGCCTGCTGCGCCGTTACTATAACAACATCATCATGCCCTATTCCCCCATGGTTCTCAAAAAGCTTGATGAAATCGAGAAGATGAATATCGAAATCGATATGATTCTGCCCGACCATGGTCTGCTCATCCGTGGCGACGATGTACCGAACGTCCTCAATGAGTACCGGGAACTTGCTCTGCAAAAACCCAAGAAGAAAGCCGTCATCGTCTATGACACCATGTGGCATTCCACGGAAAAAATGGCCAACGCCGTTGCCTCCGGCCTTGCCGAAAAAGGTATCAGTGTGAAGCTGTTCTATCTCAAGGCCAACAACCACAGCGATGTCATGGAAGAAGTATGGGATGCGGGCGCCGTCATCGTTGGCTCTCCCACCCACAACAACGGTATCATGCCGAGGGTGGCGGATTGCCTCACCTACATGAAGGGCTTGCGTCCTCAGAAAAAAATCGGTGCTGCAATAGGTTCCTTCGGATGGAGCGGGGAATCCGTGAACATCCTGACCGAGCATCTCAAAAATATGGGTATGGATACCCCCGTCGACCCCATTAAAGTCCAATACGTCCCCGACCACGAAATACTCAAAAAGTGCGTCGAAATGGGCCGCACCTTGGCCGATGCGATTATCGCGAAGGTTGAAGAATAATAAATCAAGACGACAAAGACTGAGGAGCGCCTTTGGCGTCTGGGCAATGAAAATCTTCTTGCTTCATCCTCAAGTTTAAACTGTCTTGTGTCTGAATTCGTGGGCTGTGAGGGCAACCTCACAGCCCATTTGTTATGGGGTGGGAAACGTTTTTACCTTCATGCATCACCTCACCCTGACGATCGATCCTCATCTTGTATGAACTTCCACGCCGCCACAATGGCCAGGATGACCGCAGCGAACAGGAGAAGTTGCGAGGTGAAGACGGTCCGGGTGTGGTTCACCAACAGGGTAAAGTAGTCATGCATGGCAATGACACCCAAGACAAAATAGAATGCAATGGCTTTTTTCCGTATCATGAAAATATAACGGGCATGGGCATCAAAATTGAGGAGGACGGCAAAAACAAGGAATGCAAACACATGGAGAAAAAAGAAAGAGAAATGGAGCCATCCGACTTTGCCCCATTGGGGTTCAGAAGCGTTCCATTCATTGGTGATAAGGCTGTCGACGCCCAAAATGCGTGCACGAATGCTCAGTTCGGGCCGAACATCTATGGTGAAAATTTGGATGAATACATTATCACCCGGATTGAGCAGCGTTGGGGATAATGTCACTTCTTTCGGGGTATAGTGGAGTTTCATACTGATATCTTCCGGCTGAAACTCATAGTACAACTGAACAATCTTCGAGTCGTTGGTGATGGTCACACTCACCGGTGTTTCGAAATCCGAGCGTGCAATAGGGATATTGCCGGTGTTCTTGACGATAATCGTCGTCAAATACGGATAATCAACAGGCTTTCCCCCAATATAGACATCCATGGGGGGATTATCGGTCGCGTCGTTCACTTCGAGCGGTGTCTTCGACACGAGTTTGAACAGCAACCCCCTGCCCGGAAGATTGGACGAGGCAAGCCAGGACACCATGCCGATGGCTACAAGGAAAAACGCCGCCGCCACCAACAGGGACCAATATTTTTCCAAAAAATTGTTCATCGCGTCTCTCCTTGTTCATGCCCTGGAAGCCGCTGTCTATATTTCTCCCAGCACGGGCGAGACATTTCACCCGTTGATGATCACCTTGAGCTGACTCGGAACGGCGACCGAACCCTCACAATTTTTTTTGTTTTGCGTTGTCGGATCGTTTAAACGAATGGCCGGATGCCCCTCGATATTGACTTTCAGTGATCCGGCTATGAATTTGCATTTGCCATTCAGCGTGTTGGAAATCACTCCTCCGATCAATCCGGGGGCAGGCCCCGTTATGGACGACGGCACAGACGATGCCAGCGTTACGGCCTCATGATCTACAATCTTGACTTTGGTTGAAACCCCTTCCGCTTTATTCAACTCAGCCGTATTCGGATAAGGAATCGGCACCACGGCATCACCGACTTGTGTCTTGCACACGTCCACTTCGCTCAATGCCATACCACCCGCTTTGGTTGCCGCTTGCATACTTCCACCTCACAGCCTTTCTTTATATCAGCCGAGATTGATGCGTTCGCCGTCCACCTTCACCTCGCGATGTGCGATCATTTCCACATCGTTTGCATGCATCGACATACGGTCTTCCGCGCGCACGTCTATGGATGAAGCCCGCACCCGCTCGTTGCGTACAGATCGAAAACACCGCTCCATACGTTGCACCAGGGACAGCATCACGGCACGAACCGTGTTGATCTGCGCCACGCAGGTTCGCGCACACACATCAAGACGAAGAAACGATACCGTCCCTTTGACACCATGCACGACAACTTCCGCACCCTGTAACGCAAGGCGAGACGTTCCTTCCACCTGCACTTCCGGAGCACGCACACACACCGTATCGGGGAATTCCAAGGTGCTCGGACCAGCCGCCTTTTCAAGAACATGAAGGATGTAGGTTTCTGCCTCCCCTTCACGCAGAACAAGCACTTTGTCACCGGATTCAGGGACAAGCAGACACCCTGCCGCCTGCTTGGCTTCATGATGCTGTCCATCAATCACCAGTTGAAACCGGTTGTCTTTCCGGGTGAGTACGCGAGCAGTCTCCAGTGTATTGGTTGCTTTTCGTTCGGAAACGACACGCACAACATGTCTTTTGTGGTGAGAATTTTTGACTGAAGCTTCGGCGTGCTTCTCAAATGGCAATGTTTTGGCTGTCTTCATACGAACTCCTTGCACCCCGCTGCTTACTCAATAAAATTCGCATACAACGCCGGATCACGAAGTGTATCGCGTCGCTCCGCCCCCGTCATATCCGGATCAGACACCACACATTTATAGAGGTCGGCGCCGCGCAAATTGGCTTCTGAAAAATTGACATTCACTAAACAAGCACGCCGGAACATACAGTCTTCAAACATGGCCTGCGAGAAATTCGCGCTTTCAGCATTGCTTTGAAAAAAACGGGCACCCCGAGCATTGGCCCCTTTGAAACACACCCCGCGTATATCGCAATGACTCAAGTCAGCACGTTCAAGGTTCGTACTGCTCATATTGGCCTGCTGAAGACAAGCGCCTCGCCAGCCTGACAACGTCATGACAGCATCATGAAATATTGCCTTGTCGGCGCAGGTCTCGGCATCTGCGCGGGAGTTGAAAAGCTCTGCTCCAGTCCAATCCGATCCACGCAGATTGGCTCCATACAAACGAATCCGTGCGGCTTGTGCCTGACACAATCGTGCGTTCTCCATAATGGCTCGACTGCAATCCGCATCGTCCAGATTCGCACCGGTAAAATCGGCTTCCGTCGCATCGGCGTCGTACAAAAAAACACCTGGCGCAAGCACTTGAGGAGCAGACACATTGCGCAACATGGCCTTTTCACATCGTGCTTCAGACAAATTCGCTCCGTCCAGATGACATCCGGTAAAATCCGCCGTGGTACAATCTGCACCGTCCAGTCGTGCCGCGCTGAGATTGCAGCCGGCAAAACACGTCTTTCGCAAGATGGCATGGCGACAATCGACCCCCGCCAAATCCTGCCCCCGGAAATCCAAGCCGCTCAAATCTCTCCCAGCCAGGCTTTCTCCAGCCTGATACAACTGCAATGCGTGCTCCACCGTCAGTGCCACCGGTTCGGCTTCGACAGCGGAATCAACAGTCGGTTCAGGAGAAGGGGCTTCATGATGCGTTGCTGCGCCCAATTCCGTGGCATAGCGTTGCAATGCGGCAAAAGACGCCGCCAAATTCTCTGACGCAGCAATCATTTTGCGCATCCCGCGTTTCACACTCTCCGATATCGTCGGATCAGCCAACGATGCGGCAAAATGTTTCCCAAGGTCAGGCGGCTCATCCATCTGTTCACAGGAACGAAGAAACTCTTCCGTTTCTGCTTCAGTTTTTCCGCTTTGCAACAGCAGATCCCGAGCTTGCGCATCCAATGAAACCGCCATGTTTCGTATTTCGTCCAACGAATCACCCGTGCCTTCAGCGACACTATCGGCTTCCAAATGGCTCTGTTCGCGTTCGAGCTGAGCAAGGAAGTCGTCTGCCTCCTCCGCACGAATCCCCGCTTTTTTTAAAAGCGCTTGCGACTCGGCTTCAAGTGCAGCAATGGTTTGCTGTAACGCCCCCATTACCGGTGTCACTTCGGACAACGACGCGGAAGGTTCCGGTTGTGTTTCGCGTCTTTCTGGAGGAGATATGGTTTCCGATGATGAACTGGAAGGCTCCGCAGGTTCTTGAGATTCAGAGGGCAACACTTGTTCACGCAACAGTTTTTGATAATAGTCCAAAGACTCCAGTGGGATATTGGACGGTTCGAAAACAGTCAGTAACGCGCCAATGTCCGCACATTCTTCATTCATTGTCCATGTTTGCGCACGAAATGTCAGCGCGCCAATTTCGCAATCAGGAAACAAGGTCAAGGTATCGGCATGTGTCGGAATTTCTTCAAACTCATATCCATCGTCCAGAATACGCTGGACGAACACGCGACAGCGTATACCCGGCAGACTGCCGCCAACCGTATCTTTTTCTGGATGCATTCCGGTTATGGCGAAATCTTCCGTTCCCGTAAAAAAACCAGGAAGACGTTGATCACGCGGAGCGCATAAAAAAAATTCAGGTTCCACATCATGTGGCATACCGGGCCAATGATGAAGAAACCAGTGCCCATTGTATGTTCCCGCCTGTAAAGACCTCCATGGAGAGGACGGTGGAAGGGCGCCGAGTCCTGCCGGCTCTCCCGGCACATCGGGTGATGTCATATATTCGTTGCATATCTCGACATGCGGCAACGGCAGGGTGCCATCGTCTCGGCACTGTCGCCCCATTCCTTTGGGATTCTTCGCATAGTCCTGCCCGCCATAAGCATGCTCCCACGTTATGGGGATACAGGAAAAGGGTTGTGGATCACTGTGGACATTCCCCAACCAAATACGATCACCAAACACGGTCAGCGTTTTGCAACATGTCCCAACCCGAACATCCACGGACCGCGCTCGGGTTCCTGCAATTTCTCCAGACAAGGCATAACACGATCCGTACACCAAAAATTCAGCACGCGGTTTCGGCAAAGCTTCATCCAGCGGTGTTCCCTCCGGCAACGCGGCCGTGGCACAATCCCACAACTCGTCTTCGGGCAACAACGCTTCAACCTGGGAAGAAAACGGGAAACACGCTATACAGGCCAGAACAAGATCACAGGTGTCTGTGTCTTCTCCAGATGCAGGCTGAAGACTATAGAGCAGAGCCAAGGTGTCGGGTTTCAGTATGATCATGACGTAAACGTCCCTTTACCCGATTTCCACAGTGGACCCTTTTAGAGTCAATTTTCCGCTCGAATTAATGGTTCCGACACTGCACGTTATGGTGACGCCATCCCCTTTGACACTCATCTTGTTGCTATTCCCCGCAGAGACGACAGCTTCATCGGTTTTTGCGATAACATTCCCCGCGTTATTTCCCGTGGCAAAATAGAGTTTTGCCTCCGTATCGGATAAGGAAAGTCCTCCTTTTGCTTTAGCCAAAAGACCGATGGTCTGTTGGTTGATGGTCAGACTCAAAGGCTGTTCCTGCCATTTGGTCACGGCCAATTTGATTTCATTGCCGTTCTGTAATGTTGCTTTCGCACTGTCGCTCTTCGAATTTGCTTGGAGATCCAAACTGGAAAGCTCTATGGCCGTTCCCTTTTTCGTCATTTCAAAAATTGTTTTCTTCTTCACACGATGTTGTTCTTGCGCTTGCCCGTGAATATTGCGTCGCATGGAGCTTTTATTGACTTCAAAATGGAGAAGCGCATTCTCGGAAACATTGTAATTGACCACGCCCTTGATGCCGTTGCGATCCATACTGATGACCGACGTTTTTTCGTTCTCTGACGCTTCCTCATAGTTTTTGGCCACTTTCAAGATATTTTTGGCACAAAATCCCGCCAGGGTAAGTCCAGCAACCGTCGACAATCCACCGGCGGCTTCACTGGGCGCCACCCATTCAAGACTGGCGTTTTTTTTGAAGGTTTGATCAAACGGCAAGGTCATCGCTTTTACACCAAGCCCGCTGAGTACACTTGCGGCAATACCGAGTTTCAAAGCGCGTTTGGCATTTTTCACCTGTGTATCGACGCGTTGTCCGATCCCTCCGCTCAATTCCACGGTATCCAGACCAACGACATACATGGTGTTTTTCAAGTCCATGGCCTCATCACCCAATTCGACCTGCTTCCCTTTGACCATAGAGACTTTCGATGTCAGCGCCGCCTCGGTTTGAATAGCGGCACTCACGTCACTTTGCATACCAACGGTCACATCGCTTTTCACGCCAGCGACAAGACTCGTATCCGATCCACCAACGATACTGACCTGCCCTCCAACGGCGAGCGAATCGATGATTCCTTTGGTCGAAATGGCAATACTGCCACCACCACCGGGTTTATGCGATCCCATGGCAATGCCGCTGTCTGCATGGGGCGAAAACATGCCGATGAATTCCTGCCCTTTTTTGTCGCCCATCACGAGCTGATTCCCTGAGGCACTCCGTATGGCGTTGGCCGGTGCGTTGGTGCTGTCCACCATACTTTGTTGTTCCGGGTTGGGCAGAGCAGCAGAAATAATAGGTCGATCCACATCGCCATCAATAAAGGCAAGCAAGACTTCCGTTCCTTTCAGCAACGGGAAGTGCATACCATGCCCTGCGCCTCCATACGGTTGGGCCATACGAAGCCAGGACGATGCTTTCCCCTCGGGTTCGCCACCGATATCGAACGGAAGACGCACCTTGTACCGGCCGTGCTCGTCAAGAAACGCATAATCCGTATCGCCGTCGGCCTCCACGTTGGCATTCAGCGTTCCGTAACACCGCGGCTTGACAGCACGTTGCTCGGGTCGAAATTGCGTATCGGCGGGAATGGCGCGAAGCGCATTCGTATAGAACATCTTGGATTCATGATCGGATAACGACGGGCCAAGCCCCGACAGGAGCGCTTTGGTCTGATTCCCCTCATGGCGCAGTTCCTCGACCAAATACGTTGTATTGAAATCATCGCGATAGTGATTGATCAACGAGAACAAATAACCGGGCCGAAGAAACGATGCCGAACTATGTCCGGAAAACATCTTCTGCTTGCTGCGAATCTGTTCAGCCCGAACTTCAGCGAGATATTCCCCTTCTTCTTGGTCTTTAAAATTATCGCCATACATATAGAACTGGCCGTGTCCCTGCTCCGTAATCGGTGCGGTGCTGGAAAGGTCCACGTTGGGGATGCGATAGTTGTAATCTTTGAGCAAAACCCGTTTGGGAACCAGGCATTCTTCACACACAAAATTCATCACCCAGTCGTCATGCGATCCAACATCCAACCCCTGTTGTTTGACATAGCGCAGAGGAATGCTTTCCGGCGAACGAACGTGAGCGATGCGATTGTCCGTGATGATCATTTTTTCACCGGAATCCGTCTGCTCAAAAAAATAATACAACCCGTCACGTTCGAGCCATCGCGAAAGAAAATTGAGGTGGCTTTCCCGGTACTGACAAACATATTCACGTTGTGGGTATGTGCGAGACAAACGAAATTCAAAATCGTTATCCGTCAACACACCAATATCGGTGAGTGTTGCGGCAACGATTTCCGGAACGGTTTTATTAAGAAAAATCTGATTATGACAGGTAAGCCCCAAGCACCACAGACGTGGTACAAGTACCGCTCGATAAAATGTATGCTGCCGAACAGCATGTTGTTCTTCAAAACGAGCCAACACACCATGGATAGAGATATCAGGACGAAACCCACCACCAATACGCAGTGTTGAACGTTCTTCAAGGATATCATGCATGGCCACGTCGCGTGCCTCAGAGGCCAGCTCAAGAGTGAATGCATAAGGACGCGAGAGTCCTTCCGTTCCTGTGAAGCTGATGACGGAAAACGTATCCTCTGGCAATCCAGCACATTGCAACGAAAATCGTTTTTGCACGTCCATTTGTCCCTCCATGAAAAAACGAGGACCTCAGAGGATGGGAAAATAACATACTCCACGCCAAATGTCACAATGAACAATTTCTTCAACGGTATAAAACGCAAAGGCAGTTCTGGAGTATCACAAGACAATCTTTCAAACGAATAATTCTCATGAGCTTTCGCACACAAAGTCTCTTATGATAGTATGAAAATCGTTCACGATATGCAAAAAAAGACGGTGTAGGACGACACAATAATTCTACAACGATGGTAATAAGAAATTTGAGTGCGTAAAAAGTCGGAATGCACACAATCCTGAGATATTCGCAAACATCAATTTTATTGCACGCAAATACTCCTATTGCACGCAATCATTGCGTGCAATTCTTGGCAACGATGTCCATACTCCGCATCTCAATCCCATATCATACTGCTTTTACAAAATAAAAAACCATACACATCTACGAGAATGTGGCATATCCTATGCTTGGAGGTGGTCATGCAACAAATCACCACAATCTGTCCGTACTGCGGTGTCGGATGCTCCCTTTCATTACATGTTGAGAACGACCGCATTGTGAGTGTTTCTCCTGGGCCGGAATCGTCGGTGAACCACGGCGCCCTCTGCTCCAAAGGCCGATATGGATTTGATTTTGTCCACCATGCCGACCGGCTGAAAACACCCCTTATTCGCCATAATGGACATCTCCTTCCTGCTTCATGGGACGATGCAATGGACCTTGTAATCCACAAGCTGTCCTCCATTGTCGCACAAAACGGTTCCGATGCAGTCGCCGGATTGAGCAGCGCCCGTTGTACGAACGAGGAAAACTACCTCTTTCAAAAACTACTTCGCGCCGGTTTCGGAACGAATAATATTGATCACTGTGCCAGGCTCTGACACGCCCCCACGATGGCTGGTCTGGTCATCTCATTGGGAAGCGGCTCCATGACGAATTCCATTCGGGAGATAGAAGATATGGGCCACGGTGATTGCATGTGTGTCACGGGCTCCAACACGACCGAATGCCACCCCGTCATCGGGTTGGCCATGATGGAAGCGAAACGCAACGGTGCATCACTTATCGTCATTGATCCTCGCGAAATCGATCTTGCTCGTCATGCCGATGTCTGGTTGCGTTTACGCCCAGGAACGGATACCGCCGTGTTCTCTGCTATGGCGCGCGTTCTGTATGATGACGGTATGGTCGATGTTGCTGCAATTGCTGCGATGACCGAAGATTTCGACGCCTTTAGCGAAAGCCTGTCGGAATTCGATCCCGATGTTGTCGCGTCCATCGCCGATGTTCCCGCAGATGACATCCGCAAGGCTGCACGGATTATTGGCAAATCCGCCAATACGGCGTTTTATTATACCATGGGCATCACCCAGCATACCGCCGGGACAAACAATGTGTTGTCTATTTCCAATCTGGCGTTATTGACCGGAAATCTCGGTCGCCCGAAAACCGGCGTGAATCCTTTGCGCGGCCAGAACAACGTACAGGGGTCGTGCGATATGGGGACGCTCCCCCATATCTTCACCGGCTATCGGCCAGTGACAGACGATGCTGTCCGCAAGACATTTGAAACGGCATGGGGTGTTCCGCTTTCAAAAACGCCCGGTATGACTATTCCCAGAATGCTGGATGCCATGGCGCAAGGCACCCTTAAAGGACTGTTCGTTTTTGGCGAAAATCCCATGCGGAGCGACCCCGATGTCTCTCATGTGGAACATTGCCTGAAACATCTCGATTTTCTTGTGGTACAAGACCTCTTTCTCACCGAAACAGCGCAGCTTGCCGATGTCGTCTTACCCGGCGCAAGTTTCGCCGAAAAAGATGGAACGTTCACGAGTACGGAACGCCGCGTGCAACGCATTCGACAAGCTATTTCTCCTGTGGGAAACAGTCGTCCTGACTGGCAAATTCTGGCTGATCTGCTTGCCCGCCGCGGTCGCTCCGAACGCTATGCTACGCCCGAGGATATCTTTAACGAAATGCGCCTGCTCACGCCCTCTCACGCCGGTATCACCTATGAACGGCTTGAATCGGACGGCATACAGTGGCCATGTCCGAGCGAATCTCATCCAGGAACGCCGATTCTCCATGTAGGAAGTTGTGCCCGTGGGCGAGGACGGTTTGTTCCGCTTTTGTATCGGGAACCAGCAGAACTCCCCGATGCGGAGTATCCGTTGACCCTCACGACGGGCCGTGTGGTTGCGCATTACCATACCGGAACCATGACGCGACGATGTTTCGGCCTGGACGGCACCTGGCCCGAAGAGCGCGTGGAAATCCATCCCAACGATGCTGCAACGTACGGTATTATCGACGAAGACCGTGTTGAGATTCGTACCCGCCGAGGCGCTGTTCGTGCCAGGGCCTGGGTCACGCGTCGCGTGCGTCCAGGGTTGGTCTTCATGTCCTTTCATTTTACGGAAAGCTCGGCCAATATCCTCACGACGTCCGCTGCCGACCCCTTAGCCGGAACGCCACAGTTTAAAGTCTGCGCCGTGGCACTCCGTCCAATCGACGATGCCGAAACGGTAACGTCATCATCTGCCAAGGAGAAGACGTCATGTCTCCACGTTTGAATCCCTTCATCCTGGCAACTGCCGCCAAATGTATCGGTTGTCGAGCCTGTGAATTGGCCTGTGCCGCTGCCCATGTTCCGAGTGGCTCCACAGTGGGAAGCCTGCGTGGCCCACTGGTGCCTCGCCTCTACCTGACTCGCGCCGAGCATGTCTGTGTTCCCGTCGGCTGCCGACATTGCGAAGACGCCCCCTGCATTACGGTCTGTCCCAATGCAGCCATACGCCGCACGGACGCGGGTGTTCTCGTTGACGCAAACCGTTGTGTGGGATGCAAGACCTGTATTGCCGCCTGTCCCGTTGGTGCCATGGAAATGGCGACGGTCTGGAAGAATGGTCAGCCGTCTATGCGGCGTGTTGTTGATCCGGACGATCCGGAAAAATTTTCTATCGAACCAGCCCTCCTGGCAAGCAAATGCGACCTGTGCAATGAACGTGAAGCCGGTCCGGCATGTGTGGCAGCGTGCCCGAATCAGGCGTTAACCCTGGTCGATCCTATAAAAATTAAGAAACGTCGTAATCTCGAAGCAGCTTTGGCTTTAGCCGGAGCTGGCGCGAGACCAGGAGAGGAATGGTCATGACGTCCACCCCCATCATTTCCATCGATCCCGCACTGTGTACAGGATGCCGCCGCTGTGCGTCCGTCTGCCCAGTCGATGCGATTATCGGTTATGAACATGAACCACAGAGCATCGATACGGCACGATGTGTCATATGTGGACAATGCGTACAAATGTGTTCGGCATTTCTCTCGCCCTTTGACGATATCGACCTCGATCCGGCGACCATACGTCGTACGAGAGGTGTGCCGGAGAACGACCCCTCTCCACTTTTCGCAGCGCATTTCCAAAGCCACCGAGAAGATGTTGCCGCTATGCTCGCCGATCCATCGAAAACGACCATGGTCCAGTGCGCTCCCGCCGTTCGCGCATCGATTGCCGAAGAATTCGGACTGGCTCCCGGAACGCTGACGCCGGGTCAGTTAGCCGCGGCATTACGACGCCTGGGATTCGACGCCGTGTATGATACGGTCTTTGCCGCTGACGTCACCATTATGGAAGAATCCACCGAATTATTGGAGCGCGTTGCATCGGGCGGTCCACTCCCCATGTTCACCTCATGTTGTCCCGGATGGGTGCGCTCCGTGGAAACAACCTGGCCCGATCTCTTGCCACACCTTTCAAGTTGCAAATCTCCGCAACAAATGGCTGGCGCACTATTTAAGACCTACGGTGCACAACTCGCCGGAATCGACGCGAAAGATATTGCCAGCATCTCGATTATGCCATGCACGGCCAAAAAATTTGAAGCCGCTCGCCCGGAGATGAATGCCAGTGGTGAACGCGATGTGGACGCCGTCTTGACGGTGACCGAACTCGCGGCCATGCTCAAACAACGCGGTATTGATCTGACAACACTTCCCGATGAAACCTTTGATGTCCCCATGGGACTCTATTCCGGTGCTGGAGCCATTTTCGGCGCCACTGGCGGTGTCACAGAAGCGGCACTTCGTACGGCCATTGCTGTGACCAGCGGTAACGACGTCTGTGAAAGCGGCGTGAAATTTACACCAGCCGGCGAAGGAGTGGTCCGTGCCACGGTGGAGATTGCCGGAAAGCCCATTCGTGCCGTAATTGTTTCGGGCTTGGCCCACGCACGGCCGTTGCTTGAAGCCGTCCGTACCGGCACGGCAGATTTCGATTTCATGGAAGTGATGTGCTGCACCGGAGGATGTGTTGCCGGAGGAGGGCAACCCAAATTGTTGCCAGGTCTCGACAAAGCCGACGCCATCGCGCGCCGACGAGCGAGCCTGCAACGACACGACAAAGAATTGCCCGTTCGCGCCTCCCACAAAAACCCGGCCGTTGTCGCGCTCTATGAAAACTTTCTGGAGAAACCCTTGGGGCATCGTCCCCATACGTTGTTGCATACCCATTATGGCGACGACACGGAGGGTCACGAATAATGCATGTCTTTGTCCTGGCTGATCCAGCACGCTGTATCGGATGCCGGGCGTGCGAAATCGCCTGTGTGGCCGCGCATATGAAGCACGACATGGGACAGGCCATGGAAGACAGCCTGCCATTTTCTCCACGCCTCACATTGATACGGGAAGCTGGTGTCACCGCCCCCATTCAATGTCGGCAATGCGAAGACGCTCCTTGTGCCGCAGCCTGTCCCACCGGAGCGGTGACCTCGAATGGCCGCGTCGTCACTATTACCAGTACATTGTGTTGTGGTTGTAAAGCCTGTTTGGCCGTTTGTCCCGTAGGAGCAATGCAGATCGGACTCGTTGCCGGAGAGCACGCGCTCCCCGTTGCATATAAGTGTGACCTGTGTTCCGGACATGACACGCCGGCATGTGTTGCGGTTTGTCCCGCTGACGCACTACGCGTATTCACCAAGGAAAACCTGCAACATGTCGCCGGGTCACGACGGCAACAGAGTGCACGCCAATTGGCAGAACCCGGATATTCCAGGGAGACATAACGGATGACACCCTCGGATGCCATTTATCGTGCGGTTGTCGAAGATCAAACCGAACTTATCCGCCGATTTCGTCCCGATGGTCGGTTAACTTTCGTGAACAGTGCCTTCTGCCGATTCTACGACATAAGCCGTGACGAATTGCTCAACACGTCTTTTCAGGACTTATTGTTGCCTGAAGAACGTGATGATATCGTTCGTCAGGTTTTTGCCCTGTCTCCCGAACACCCGGAAGCCATCACAGAACCCAGTTATACCGGCCCGGACGGACGAACGCGATATGTGCAATATGTCACACGAGCCATTTTCGACGACAACGGGAATGTATTAGAATATCAGTCTGTTGGACGAGATATCACCGCGCAACGACAGGCCGAAGCCACACTGGCCGAAGCCCGCGCAGCCATGGAACGCGCCAGCCGTGTGACGACCCTGGCCGTAATCGGCGGCGGGATTGCGCACGAGATCAATCAACCGCTCAGTGCTATCCGGCTACTCGTTGCCTCGGCACTGCTCCTTGACGAACGTCCTGATGCACCAAGAAATGAAATTGCCCGTATGTTGCGTGATGTTGCCGCGCAGGTCGACCGGATAGACGCCATCGTCAACCACTTGCGCGAACATCTACGTCATAACCAGGCAAGTTCCTCCGACCCGTGCGACCTTGGAGATGCCGTCAAGGCTGCTCTATCTTTAATGAACAACCAGATTCGAGCCCGCGACATCGCCCTCGAACTCGACATTGCTCCACATCTTCCACCAGTGATCGGCACGTGCATTCGATTCGAAGAACTCGTCGCAAACCTTGTGGCGAATGCTATGCAAGCCCTGGACGATACCTCTGTCGCGCATAAATTCATTTCTCTTCGAGTGATTCCCGTGGAAGCGGACCGTGTGGAATTGACAGTAGCCGACAATGGCCCCGGATTTGATCCTAAACTTACAGATCGCGTGTTTGAACCCTTTTTTTCCACGAAATCAACGGGGACGTCCATGGGGCTAGGCCTATCCATCGCTCAGACAATTGTTCAGGCGGCAGGTGGTTCCATCACCTGTGAAAATCGTCCCGAAGGCGGCGCGCTGTTACGCGTTGTGCTGCCAGCAGCGTGGTAGAGAAGGCGGAGACCATCATGCGTATTCTTCTTGTTGATGATGACGACGCAACGCGTTCCGCGTTGGCCGAATATCTCACATTGCTCGGCCATGCCGTCTCTTCCTGTTCCGATGCGATGCGTGCCTTGAATCTGTGCCGCAACCACGGCTTTGATATGGTCCTATCCGATATTTCTATGCCGGGTCGAACCGGTATCGAGTTGGTGCGCGACATTACGGCGCTTCCCGGTCCGACATCGCCGGATGTCGTCCTCTATACCGGTCACGCCGATCTTGAACTTGCCATTGGAGCCTTGCGTGCCGGTGCCTATGACTACTTGACCAAACCGATCAACCTGGAAGAGCTTGGCGCCGTATTGAACCGTGTGGCCGAACATCAGTCGCTCTTGGCTGAAAACGACCGCCTGACGAAACAATTTGATGAAGAAGTCGCTGCGGCAACACACGATGTCCAGGCCGAACTCTCCAGACTCCGCGGTCTGCTTGCCAAACAGGCGGGGTTGGACAATGTCGGCTTTTTTTCCGACGCTATGTGGCATGTTGTCGCGCAAGCCAGGCGGTACCATGATGACCGAACCCTGCCTATACTCATCCAGGGGGAAACCGGCGTCGGGAAAGACATCGTAGCGAAGCTCATCCATTATGGTCAGGAACAGACAACTTTACCGTTTGTCGATATCAATTGTGCAGCTCTTCCGGCCAATTTATTTGAAAGTGAATTATTCGGGTACGAAGCCGGTGCATTTACCGGCAGTGCCACTCGCGGCGCTCGGGGGAAGATCGATCTCGCCAAAGGCGGAACGCTGTTTCTCGACGAAATCGGCGAGATCCCTGTCGAGCTTCAAGCCAAATTGTTACGCGTCATTGAAGAGAAAGCGTTTTATCGCGTCGGAGGATTGACCAAAATCAAGACCGACATTCGCATTATCGCCGCCACGAACCTCGATTTGACCGAGCGCATTAAGGCGGGGCTTTTTCGAAGTGATCTCTACTATCGGCTCCGGGTGGGGAGCATTGTCGTGCCTCCACTTCGTCACCGTCAGGATGATATCATTCCTCTGGCGCGTATGTTTCTCACGGCGTTTTCCCAAAAACGCGGTAAATCATTTTCAGATATTGATATAGACGCCGCAAATGTTCTACACACACATTCTTGGCCTGGGAATGTTCGTGAGTTACGCAACGCCATGGAATGGGTTTCCGTTATGCACGATGCACAGGAATTACGTCCCAAACATATAGCCGGCTTTTTCGAGGGATCGGATCTCATAGCCTCTCCCGTACCCGATACCGCACCGACGTTACGACGTGCACCGAAACGCAAACCGCGGCCGACTGACGACGATATCAATGCCGCGTTGCTCGCGACATCGGGGAACAAAACCCGAGCAGCCCAGCAACTCGGTATCTCCATTCGCATGCTTCACTATCGGCTTGCAGCCAAACGGCAGGATGCCGACCCGAACGCAAAAGCATAAACCGTATGGGGTACACCACTGTGTACGCCAACCACGGAGAACATGATGAAACCGGATATCAAAGGGTTACAAAATTTTATTGATGAAGACGCGATATGGAAAACCGTGCAGGACACCGCCGGGACCGACGCGGCCCGAATTCACGATATCCTTGAAAAAGCCCGTGAAGCCAAAGGGTTGACGTTGGACGAAACCGCTTGTCTGCTCCATGTCGAAGACCCACAACTCAATGAGGCCATTTTCGAAACCGCCCGCACCGTCAAACAGACAATCTACGGTAATCGTCTGGTGCTGTTTGCCCCACTCTATATCACCAACGAATGCGGCAATCGATGTACCTATTGCGGGTTCAAGGCAACGAATACGGAGTTGGAACGACGGACGCTCTGTGCCGAAGAAATCCAACGTGAAGTCACCGTGCTTGAAGACCAGGGACATAAACGGTTATTGTTGGTTTACGGTGAACATCCCAAATTCGGGGCGGACTGGATCGCTGAGACCGTCCAAACGGTGTACCAAACAATCTCCCAAAGAAGCGGCGAAATCCGAAGAGTCAACATCAATTGCGCCCCGCTGGATGTGGAAGGATTCAAAAAACTTCATGACGTCGGTATCGGCACGTACCAATGTTTTCAGGAGACCTATCATACCGACACGTATGCGATGCTTCATCCCAGCGGCCACAAGCAAAACTTCTTGTGGCGACTTCATGCCATGCATAGAGCCATGGAAGCCGGCATTGATGATGTCGGCATGGGCACACTGCTCGGCCTGTATGATTATCGATTCGATACGCTGGCGTTGCTTGCCCATGCAGCCGAACTGGAAAAACATTTCGGCGTTGGCCCGCATACCATTTCGTTTCCTCGTCTGGAACCGGCATTGAATGCCGATATCACCTTCAATCCGCCCTTTCCCATAACAGACGCCCAATTCAAACGTCTGGTTGCGGTCTTACGCCTCTCGGTTCCGTATACCGGCCTCATTCTCAGCACACGTGAAGGCCAAACCATGCGGCGAGAACTGCTCGATCTCGGTGTTTCCCAACTGAGTGCAGGATCACGGACCTACCCCGGCGCCTACGCCGACCCCAACTACAACAGGCCCGAGGTGCAACAATTCTGCGTGGGTGACAACCGCAGTCTCGACGATGTCATTCAAGAAATCATCCACCAAGGATACATCCCATCGTGGTGTACGGCATGCTATCGTTTGGGCAGAACCGGTGAACATTTTATGGGACTCGCAAAAGCAGGCTTCATCCAGCAATATTGCCTTCCCAACGCCATGTTGACGTTCAAAGAATACTTGGAAGATTACGCCAGCGACACCACGCGTGCAATCGGCATGCCGCTTCTGCAGCATGAGATGGAAACATTACCCGACACACGACGCAACATCGTCACGGCACGGTTATGTCGTTTAGAACAAGGAGAGCGTGACCTCTATTTTTAAGAGGCAACACGCATGTTGGAGAAAGAAAGCATGGCAACACTATTCCGTTCGGAACACGACGCCTTAGGTTGCGTCGAAATTCCTGCCAATGCCTTGTATGGAATCCATACGGCCCGAGCAACCGCCAATTTCCCGCTTTCGGGCCTACGGCTTCCCGCCGTATTGATTCGCGCGTATGCCGAAGTCAAATTAGCTTGCGCCAGGACCAACCTCGCGCTGGGATATCTCCCAACCGACATTGCGCAGGCCATTGACACGGCTTGTAGAGAAGTCATCCGTGGTGAACACCATGATGCTATTGTCGTTGACGCCTTTCAAGGTGGTGCCGGCACATCGACCAATATGAATATCAACGAAGTGCTCGCCAATCGCGCCGGAGCATTACTGGGGCATCCGTATGGTGCTTATGTGGTCCATCCATTGCATCATGTGAATCTGCACCAATCCACCAATGACACATACCCCACCGCACTCAAAGTTGCCATGCTCCACGAGCTGAAGCGACTCGAACCATCGATTGCCGATCTTCAGACGACACTCCAACACAAGGAACAGGAGTATCAAAACATCCTGCGTCTTGCCCGCACCCAACTCCAAGATGCAGTGCCCATGACAGCCGGCATGACATTCGGCGCCTGGGCCGAAGCCATATCCCGTGATCGTTGGCGCATCTTCAAATGTCGCGAACGCATCAAGCTCGTCAATCTGGGCGGCACCGCCGTTGGCACGGGGCTTGGCGCACCCCGTGAGTATATCTTGCGCGTGACCGATGCTTTGCGTTCTATCACGGGCCTCAAAATTGCCCGGGCAGAAAACTTCATCGACGCCACACAAAACATGGACTGTTTTGTCGAAGTCTCAGGAATGCTCAAAACGTGCGCCGTCAATCTCTTAAAAATCTGTAGCGATATACGCCTGCTCGCCAGTGGACCAATGGCAGGACTCGGTGAATTGCACATTCCAACACAGCAAACCGGATCGTCCATCATGCCGGGAAAAATCAATCCCGTGATTCCCGAAGCCGTATCACAGGCCGCATTGCGCGTGATGGCCAACGATGGTTTAGCTGGGAACGTCGCCGCTCTGGGCAACTTGGAGTTGAATCAATTCATGCCACTTTTGGCGCATTGTCTTTTGGAATCACTGCACATGCTGAACCATGCCGTGGTGCTGTTACACCAGCGTTGTCTTGCCCAAGCCTCACCCGTCACCGATCGATGTGCCGAGCATCTTGCCTCGGGCGGTGCGTTGGCAACCGTGCTTGTGCCGGCTGTAGGCTATGAGACAGCCGAACATATAACCGAACTCGCCAGACAACAGCATATATCTATACCTGAAGCAGCCGCGACCGTTCTCGGTGTGTCCGTCGAAGATGTCGCTTCGGTATTGACCCCGCAACGCATGCGGCAACTCGGCTACACGGACGAGACATATGCCTCTCTCCGTATCAATACGGTGAAATCATGACACTTCATATAAAAGCTGGAGTACAACAATTCGATTTGCCCAAAGTGCTTTCCAATGCACACACCCGCATTATCCTTCATGCGCCACCATACGGGCCATTCGCACGCAACAACACTATCCTTCATGCTCTGGAATCTACACTGTTCCGGCCGGATGGCCCTACACTGACCGCATTATGTCTACCAGATATCCATATGTATCCATGGGTTATGGATTTTATGCGCCTCTTACGTCCCCAGGGAGACAGCGCCGAAGTGGAACACGAGCTCAACAGATGCAGACTTTTTCTGCAACATTTTGCCAGGAACGCCCCCACTCGGGTACGCCTTTTAGAAATGCAAGTGCCTCCTTCTTTGCCTCTATTGATTATCGATGAAACCGTCTTCTTCAGCCATTTTGCTCACAGTACCGTCATGACACCAGATGGATTCTGGTGCAGTGTCACGGCCCCTGTGGATGATTTTATGAAACATGCCGATCAAGGAACAGAACCAAAGACCAGCGATCCAGTACTACGCGCCACATTTCGCATTATTTCGGAATGTGTTCATACGATTAGCCGGGCGATCCCCATCACGATGTAACCTATGCAACGCAATGAAATCATTGACGTTCTCCATGCACCGGATGCAACAGCTCTTTTCGCGTCAGCCCGTGCGTTATGTGACTCCATCTTCGGTCGAAAAGTATATCAG
Organism: Desulfovibrio inopinatus DSM 10711; assembly: GCF_000429305.1. Classification (NCBI taxonomy): domain Bacteria; kingdom Pseudomonadati; phylum Thermodesulfobacteriota; class Desulfovibrionia; order Desulfovibrionales; family Desulfovibrionaceae; genus Desulfovibrio; species Desulfovibrio inopinatus. Next base: position 148,072 of record NZ_KE386880.1, on the reverse strand, counting down.
CGTGGGGTGGTGGAATTTTCCACGATCTGTCAAAAGAACTGCCACTATTGCGGCCTCCGTCACGCCAACACACAAATTCGCCGTTTCATGTTGGAAAAAGACACCATCCTGACGGCGGTTCGTCATGTCGTGGGCATGAAAATAGGGACTGTCGTCTTGCAGTCGGGTGAAAACCATGCCATGGATATTAGGCTTGTCGGTGATGTTATCACCCATATCAAAAAGATTGCCGACGTCGCGGTAACCCTTTCGTTGGGTGATCATGCGACCGAAACCTATGCCTATTGGCGCGATTGCGGAGCGGATCGGTACCTCTTGAAAATAGAAACATTCGACGAAACCCTGCATGCCCGTCTCCGGCCGAACCAAACAGTAGCTAAACGCTTTCGGCGATTGGAAGCGCTCCATCGTTTAGGATATGAAACCGGTTCCGGCATTATCAGCGGTCTCCCCGGCATGACAACGACCGTCCTTGCCAATGATCTCCTCCGACTCAGCGAACTTCCATTGAGTATGATTGCTATTGGTCCCTTTGTTCCGCACCACGACACCCCTCTCGGGGCGTATGTTGCGGGCAATACGGATGAAGCGCTTCGTGCAATAGCGCTTTTACGTATCATGAATCCACTGGCCAATATTCCGGCAACAAGTGCGCTGGATGCACTTCTCCCCAAAGGACGCGAACGCGGACTTGATGCTGGCGCAAATGTCGTCATGCCTTCGGTTACCCCCGAACCGGTTCGCGCTGACTACACCATCTACCCCGGCAAAAACAGTTCCTCCCTGTCCGTCCAGAGGACCGTTGCAACACTCCAACATCGACTTCGCATCGCGGGATATATCCCCTCTTCCACCCGCGGATTTTCTCCTACACGACTTCACGCTGCATACGCCGACCTCACCTCTGAAAAGGAACATCGTCATGTCTGAAAACGCTCCCAGAGGGGTACGAATGGTCATTACCCTGGTTGGTCGACGCAATGCGGGCAAATCCTCACTCATCAATGCTCTTGCTGAACAGGAAATTGCTATTGTTTCCGAGCAGCCCGGCACCACGACCGATCCCGTTGCCAAACACTATGAACTGTTACCTCTTGGCCCGGTCACGTTTTACGATACGGCCGGACTCGATGATACCGGCAAACTCGGCGCACAACGTGTCAACGCAACCAAGAAAGTCCTCAGCCGTACGGATGTAGCATTGCTCGTCGTTGGCGAAAGCGGTCTGGGCGATGCGGAGCGCACATTTTTACGCACATTCCATAAAGAAACGATTCCCGTCATCGTTGTCTTCAACAAGGCCGACGTCGCCTGCCTTCGTACCGACGATGTCGAGTTTTGTGAGGCAAACCGCATTCCGCACATGAGCGTGAGCGCGAAAGCCGGTTTAGCGATTGATGATCTCAAAAAAACGGTCATTGATCACGCTCCTCGCGAATTCACGGAGGAACCGGTTCTCATCGGCGACCTTATCAACGAAGGCGATACCGTGCTCTGTGTCGTCCCTATTGATCTTGCCGCCCCCAAAGGCCGACTGATCCTGCCCCAAATCCAGGTTCTACGCGACACCCTTGACAGTGATGGCATAGGCCTTGTTGTCAAAGAACGAGAACTTGAACACGCCCTCAGCATGCTCAGTGACGAACCTGCTCTTGTTGTCACCGACTCTCAGGTCGTGCTCAAAGTTGCCGCCGATGTTCCGGAGACCATTCCGCTGACTACCTTTTCGATCCTCTTTGCCCGCTATAAAGGCAATCTCGCGAGCCTTGTACAGGGAGCCAAAACAATTGATTCTCTCCAGGATGGAGACAGGGTTCTCATGTGCGAAGCTTGTTCCCACCACGCCGTTGCCGACGATATCGGTCGTGTCAAAATTCCCCGATGGATTACGCAGTACACCGGCAAGGACCTGAAGTTCATTATGTATTCTGGGCATGATTTTCCCGAAGATCTTGAAGACTATGCTCTGGCTATCCATTGCGGTGGTTGCATGATCAACCGTACAGCAATGCTCCGCCGTATCCGGGAATGCACCCGTCGCGGCGTCCCCGTCACCAATTATGGAGTTGCGATATCCAAGGTACAAGGAGTGTTAGAACGCGTGATTAAACCGTTTGATTTGGAATAGGAGTGCGAACGAAAGACGAGAAACAAGAGCATACACGACGCGATATACAGTTCCCTCTCCATAGTGCATGCATCGATATTGCGCCTAGGTGGCATATTGATAGCCGAAACGGCGTATATGGCTATCAAACAGTATTTTCATATCACGAGAAATGGAATTCGCAATTTGCTCATAAGAAATATCAGGATGACTTCGCGTATTATATTTTTGCGTCGAGTATTCCGTCACTTTCGTGTCAGTATAACCTTGTTCATACAGCCAGTGAAAAATTCTTTCCGGGTTTTCAAGCTGGATAATCACGTCAGGATTTTGTTTCAAAACGAGCATATACCATCCCACGACTGATAACACTGATTGCTCAATTGGATTCTTACATTTTCTAAAATCAATATATTGCGCGCGAAGTGGTAAACTCATAACTTCCGTGTACATCGTGCTCGCGACAGTTTGAACAGGATCGCGAACAACACAAATGATTTTTTCAAAATCGTAGTCACTTCTTCTCAACGTTGTATCAATCCACCATTGGTATTCATTGGGTGCTGCAAAAACCCAACTGCTGATCCCATCCTCTTTCATCACTTCGTGTCCGACAGTATATCCAGCAGCTTGCATCAAAACCGTCATATATCCCGTACCAGACCGAGGATGGCCGATAATGAGAAATTTTTTACGTATCTTTTCCGACGATGAAACACGTTGTGATAAATCCAATGTTGACCTTGATCTTTCCTGGAGTGTTATAATATCCTTCGATTCATTTACTCAAAAGAATATGACAATCTTGTAATTACATCACTAAAGAAATAAATGCACGAAAAACAATATTCTATCCCCTCCTTTGACCTTTGATATTTCATAAACATTTCGGCATTTTAAATATCCCTCCTGAGCACCTAGAAACAACATTAACCAACCTGTTAAAATAATATGATTATTTAAGAAAAGAACAAGACTTGCTAATCGAAACAAGTTGAAGGCTTTATCACAGATACACTCCCATAAGAAAGACTCACTATATCCTTTTGGTATGGGAACAATGATGTTTGATACCCAAAACAGAGGAGGAAGCAGTGCCAACTACACAGAAAAAAATGATTGATGTTCTTTTAAAAAAATTTCCGATGAAAGTAGCTCAAACAAGTTATCAGGAAAAATATGGAGACATACTGACGAAAAATTGAGTATGCAAAGTGAAGAAGTACCTTTGCATAGAGCTGTAGATATTGTGATTTTTATGGTTGCAACACTTTATTTGAGCAGAGGATCTACAGCTACAATCGATGAGGATACTTTCCATAATCAAACTGATCCTGTTGAGCTTGATCAAATCTGTGATCTTTCAGAAGAGTTTTCAGCTGAAGAACAATTGTTATCAAGCAGATTGCAAGCATTGAGTTCTATTCTAAAGAAAGCGAGATTCTAAAAAATAGAGCTGAATTGAGAGGATAAATGAATTTTTTGGAAATACAATTTGTCCAAAGAAAACAATCATTGACGGTAATCATGACAAAAAAAGGAATACTCCAACAACATGAATAGCTATATATGCCAACACGCAACAAGCTATTCATAAATCTGTTTCACCTTAGGGTTCCGTTCAATATGAGATAGGGCCATCCCTCAGAAAAGGAATCTTTTCGGACTTAACAATAAATCTCCAAAGGACACAATGAATACTCCAAATCTCTTTACATATGCGACGAAAGAGCTGTCACAAGATGCATTCCTTTGCTGGTTATCAGCTTGGGCTGATCCAAAATATGCAGCAAATGAACCAACGATGCACAAATGTGCTCAACAATTCATACTATGGCTATTGAAACATGGTGGGATTTCAGAAGTCAATTCTGTAGAGTCTCTTGAAATTAGACAACAATACTACTCGATAGACATACTCATAATAGTAAACAATGAATACACAATACTTATTGAAGACAAAGTCCATTCAAATCAACATGGAAATCAATTAAAAAGATATCTTGATAGGCTAGTTGAAGAAGACAAAATTCCTCGTGCTAAAATTGTTCCAATATATTTAAAAACAGGAAATCCTGAAAGTGGTGAATATGATGAGGCAATAAAAAATGAGTATTCAGTTGTTCAACGACGTGACTTACTTGATCTGTTTGATAAAAAAGACATCCACCCTCTTTTTCATGATTTTTATTCTTACCTAGAAAAACAAGAAGAAGAGATGAATTCATGGATGTCGAGTCCACTTTCAATATGGAGTACTAATTGGTCTGCCTGGATTGGCTTTTATTCTAAAATATACGATCATTTTTCTAAAAAATTTAAACCTAACGAACATGGATGGGGGTATATAGCAAATCCAAATGGTGGTTTTATGAGCTACTGGCTACATTATGGAGAAAATCTCCATATAAGCCTCCAAGAGAAGGCCCTGTGCATCAAAATATTGGAAAATAATAAAGAAAAAAGATCTGAAACGAGAAAACAATGGTACGATATTGTTTCTGAAACTGCTAAAAATTCGTCGCTATGCTATTCCAAACCTGCCAGATTTGGATCTGGATCATATATGACCGTAGTAACTCGAGACAACGGCTACATCTTTGTAGATGAAGATGGAATTATAAACCTAGAAAAAACCATAATGAACATTGAAGAAGCATATACCCTTATAAAAGACTGTACCGGTTGATGACATTGACTCAAGAGTCACAGATAATTGGAGAGAACACCCCCCACTCCCATTATCTGTGACTCTTTAAACGGAGCTAAAGACCATTTCTATTTTTCTGTTTCAAATTCTATTATTCTTTGACAATGTTCCTCAAAATCAGTTTTCTTTCTCTTTTAATCTTGGCAACTTGACACTCGATATATAGACATGGATTATAACACAACAACTCCAGAAAGTGAAATATGAATTATCCTTGCCAATAAATGCAATTCCATATTCAACAATCAAACATAAAACTCCGATTTCAATTATAAAAATCAAAAACAACGAGGTATATGTATTATACGAATTATATCACGAATTATCTCGTCGACTGTATCAATAAATAACAACATGACTGTGCTATAGCATTTATACTCCTCTTTTAGATTTGAGACTACGTGTTACAAGAAAATTATCATAAAAACAGGCTCCACTGCGACAGACCACAAGATTCGTTGCCACGAAAAAACACCGCTCAAGGTCACATAGGTCCAGGCCTTCAATTTAAAGTGCCCAGCAGTCCTGTATAGAGTTTTAACTCACCGACTTTATTTTTATTTTTTCTTATTGAGCCCCTTTCAAAACTTCACTCAAGAGATGAGCAACGGTTTGGTTTTAGCACCAAACCTTAATGTCTTATTCGCAAGATATTAAAGAACAGAAAGTGAGTGAACTTCAGAAAATCTCTGGAGGTTTAGCCAGCTGCACCCGGCGCCCTTCTTCCATTCCGCATCAGGACGAGTGCAATCCACGCGGCAGCGAGGACGCTTATCCCGGCGACAAGAAAAATAAATTCCAGGCCGACCCAACTTGCCACAAGACCAAGAGAGGGACCGGTAATGCCAAGAGCCAGGTCGAGAAATGCAGTATAGGCTCCCATGGCGAGACCATGGTCTTCTGAAGGGGTCATGTGCATCGCTTCCAGTCCGAAGCCTGGATACACAAGGGCGTATCCCAAACCAGTTACCGCAGCCCCGATAAAGACCAAGAGCGGTCCTGAGGCGAGCCATATCAAGAACAAACCCGCTGCTTCTACAAACACGCTGATTAACGCCGAACGCGCCCCCCCAATCCTATCCGGTATATGGCCGAACACAACCCGTCCGAGAATAAAGGCGGCACTTAACGATGTGAATACAAGCCACGTCGCTTCCCAGCCACGATCGGCAAATAACAATGCCCCAAAGGTTGTGATGGAACCGAACCCGACCGCAGTCAGTCCCAGTCCAGTCCCGGGAAGCCAAACAGCACGGAGAATTTGCGAAATGGAGGAATGGACCGTTGATGTTCTATGCACAGTTCTTTGTTTCAGCGGGATGACGACACATAATGTCGCGAGCGGTAACACCGCGGTTCCCAATGCGACGGCGAAAAATCCAAACGGATCATACAACGCCATTCCAACCGGTGCTCCCACGGCAAATGCCGCCCATATTGCGGTACCAATCCAGGAAATGACTTTACCGGCATGCAACGGCCCGACAATACTCAGTCCCCACGTCAGCGCCCCGGTGATGATAAAGCTTTCCGCTCCACCAAGTAATATTCGTCCCAACAAAAGCATCATCGCCGCAACCATCGGCAGACGAAATAGCCACAGTGACAACAAATAAAATACCCCGGAACCAAACCCAGTAACCAGGCCAATAATGACTGTTCGTTTTGTCCCTCGCGTGTCGGCATACCGCCCAGCCCAGAAACGTGAAAACAGTGCGGCCACAAATTCACAACTCACGGCAACACCGACCATCACCGGACCATATCCCAGCTTGCGCGAAACATAGAGTGGGACAACCGGAATGGCCATGCCAATAACGAGAAACGCAATAAAAACCACGGCCATCAGCGGAAGAATAATCCGCAAATTCCATTGGATATCATCCGATGGACGTTCCGATTGCATCGACATTATACTTGCTCCTTCACATAAAAAAACAAACTCCTTGCGCAGGCAAAAATGTATCACATCTTTCACCTCACAACAAATAATAAAAAATATCAGCATGTTATTCGCACATTAAAACACCTTCCCCGTGTAGCCCTATCATAACGCACCTTCTCAACGTGCTTTGACGATTGACGAAGAAAGACTTATTGTGTCTGCTGGGGAGTTGGACAGATCGTCGCCGCGAGCCGTATGGCTCGGGGAGGAAAGTCCGGGCTCCGTAGGGCAAGGCGCTGGGTAACGCCCAGTGGGAGTGATCCCAGGAAAGCGCAACAGAAAGCAGACCGCCCGCCGAACATCTCGGCAGGTAAGGGTGAAACGGTGGGGTAAGAGCCCACCGGCGGCCGTGGTGACACGGTCGGCCAGGTAAGCCCCGTCTGGAGCAAGACCGAATAGGGGAACACATGGGTCGGCCCGACTCTGTTCCCGGGTTGGTTGCTTGAGGTCGAGAGTAATTTCGATCCTAGAGGAATGACGATCACCCCGTTTATACGGGGAACAAGACCCGGCTTATCGGCCGACTCCCCATTTATTATGGAAAAATTCATTTATGCCAGGATGCAAAACCTTGCGTCCTGGAATGCAAACGTCTACATTCGTTTCCCCTTTTGATTCGACGACAATTCGCTTGCAAGGAGCCCGACATGTCCGTTTGGGGCATTATCCTGGCAGCCGGGCAAGGCTCACGCCTCAAAGAAGCCGGTCTCGCCGTTCGAAAACAGTTTATCGAATATGAAAATGCGCCCCTTTTTTGGCGCTCGGCCCGAACCTTCGCCATGTGTCCGGCTTTGTCTGGTCTCGTATTCGTTTTTCCTCCCGAAGAATTCAATAGCGCACAACAAACCGTGAACGATCTGTTTGCCAAAGAAGATCTCGGGTTACCGTATCTTGTGACAGCCGGTGGCGTACGTCGCCAGGACTCTGTCGAAAACGGGATGAACACGTCACCGAAAGATGCAGATGTGCTGCTGGTTCATGACGCGGCCCGTCCGTTTTTCAGTCCACGTATTGTCACCGATCTTCTCACGGCTATTGAAAACGGGGCACACGCCGCTGTTCCGGCGATTCCCGTCAAAGATACCGTCAAGGTTGTCCACGACGACGTCATTGAAACAACCCTGCAGCGATCGCATCTTGCTGCCGTACAAACCCCACAAGCCGTACGCCGCCCCTCGCTGCTCAAGGCCTTTGCGAAGGTCAAACAAGATGATTTCGACGTGACAGACGATGCATCGCTCATCGAACATCTTGGCCTGAAAGCCGTGATTGTTCCCGGTGATGAAAGAAACATCAAAATCACCACCCCCGAAGATTTGGAATTGCTTCGCCCGAAGGACGATCCTATGGAACTCCGCTTGCCTCGTGTCGGATATGGCTATGATGTCCACCGATATGCCGACCCCGATGCTGTTTCACGCACCCCGCCTCGACCGATGAAACTTGGAACCGTGCCCATTCCCGGAGCCCCCGCCGTTCTGGCACACTCGGACGGGGACGTCCTCTTACACGCTTTGGCCGATGCTCTTCTTGGATGTCTGGTTCAAGGCGATATCGGTCATCATTTTCCCGACTCCGACCCGGCTTATGATAACATGGAAAGCGCGGTGTTCATTTCCGAGATTATGGAAAGCATCAACACCCGCAAAATGACGATTCACCATGTGGATCTCACTATTATCTGTCAAATACCTAAAGTTGGCCCGCACAGAGCCAATATTCAAAAAAATGTGGCCCGGCTCCTTGAAATCGGGCCGGGCTGTGTCAATGTCAAAGCAACGACAGAAGAAGGCCTTGGTTTTACCGGTGAAAAAAAAGGCATCAAGGCCGTTGCCCTTGTCACGGTTCTGGCGTAACGCCTTTTCCCCTTTTGATTATCCCGACACGATCCATTCGGAGGAAATATGCAGCTTTTCAATTCCATGACCAAAAAGAAAGAAGCCTTCACCCCACTTGTTCCGGGGCGCGTCGGGTTGTATGCCTGCGGCATCACGGCCTATGACTACTGCCATATTGGTCATGCACGTTCATCCGTGGTTTTCGATACCTTGGTGCGGTATCTGCGAAAAATCGGAAACACGGTCACCTTTGTTCGCAATTTCACCGACATCGACGACAAGATCATTAAACGTGCCGCTCGTGAAAATACCACCGAGCGCGACATTGCCGATACCTATATTCAAGCCTTTTACGATGATATGGACGCGTTGCGTATTCAACGTGCCGACCATGAGCCCAAGGCTACGGAATTTGTCCAGGAAATGATCGACCTGGCTGCGACCCTTATCGAAAGAGGTCATGCCTACGCGACCCCGTCCGGCGATGTATATTTCCGTGTTCGTTCTTTTGATGGGTATGGAAAACTCTCGGGCCGCAATATCGAAGAAATGCGTTCCGGGGCGCGCATCGCACCTGGCGAAGAAAAAGAAGACCCGCTCGATTTCGCATTATGGAAAGGCGCTAAACCGGGTGAACCCACGTGGGAAAGCCCCTGGGGCCCCGGTCGTCCGGGATGGCACCTGGAATGCTCGGCCATGAGTGAAAAACTTCTCGGTATTCCGTTTGACATTCATGGTGGTGGTCAGGATTTGCTCTTTCCGCACCATGAAAACGAACTGGCTCAATCCGAAGCCGCCACCGGCAAAGAGTTTGCCCGCTTTTGGGTGCACAATGGGTTTGTACAGATCAACTCCGAAAAGATGTCCAAATCGCTGGGCAACTTCATCACAATTCGTGACATCTTCAAGCTGTACCTTCCCGAAGTATTACGCTTTTTCCTGCTGACAACGCATTACCGCAGCCCACTGGACTATTCCGACGCGGCCTTGTCTGAAGCGGAGAAAGGCATCAAACGTATTTATCAAACACTGGCCGCCATTGACGAAGCCTCCAAGCGTACCAAATGGTCCGGTACCCCGCTTCCCGACGACATGCGCCAAGAGTACGAGACGCACAAAGCCGCGATCACCGAGTCGCTTGAAGACGATCTCAACACGGCAGCAGCATTGGGTCACATTTTCAGCCTTGTCCGCTTGGCCGGGCGTATTCTTGATGACAAAGCACTCAAGAAAAGTGGACAAGCCAAAGATCTCACGCTGGAAATCCGCGACACAATCCGTGGTCTTGCCGATGTCTTCGCGGTCTTCGACACTCCGCCGGCCGAATTTTTGGAAAATCTCAAATCCAGCCGGGCGAAACGCCACAACATTGACCCGGCAGCGGTCGAAGCGCTGATTCAAAAACGCCAAGACGCCCGGAAAGCCAAAGACTTTGCCGCATCCGACGCCATCCGCGATGAGCTTGCCGCCATGCATGTCGAAGTTAAAGACACGCCGGAAGGAACGGTTTGGGATGTAATGTAATTTGCCTCTGCCCCCTGCACTCACTTTCTGAAACGTTCTTTTCGAAAGTGAGTGCAGAGCCAACCCCTCTTCAACATTATTTTACGGGGTGAGAGGCCAGAAAAATACTCAAAAAATTCAACGTTTATATCGAGTATTTTTACGAAACGCGCTCGTATTCAAGTGTATTAGACGTGACGGGAAGCTCGGCGAGGACGTCCTTCTGACGCATACGCGGCGTCAATCATGGTGTTTCGATAAAGCGTAGTGCATCCGTCCAACTCACGAATTGCCCCTTCGTCGATGGGCGATTGTCCATCCGTATACGGGATATACCAATACGCGGGATACGCGGGGCTTTTGTATATTTCCCACTTCTCCTTTCCAGATTGAATATAGTACCCTGTATGCGCTGAATTCGATTTCACATGAAAATCACAGGTCACATCAAAGCCACTGTCTCCGTCGTAATCCGTCACGACTCCGGTCATATCCGGGAGGTCCAGCATTTTCCCCCACGAAAGCGTCTGTTTTTCCACGTCCAGTGAACAGTTAAACAGCGCAACGACCCGACTCGGTAGATATTCAGTGGTATTCACCACGTCCCTCCTTTGCATCAGAGTTTGCCAAGAATAAAGCCGTATCAAGAACTTCGTTCCAGAGTTTTTACGAAAGCGAACTTCAACATCGCTTTCGCACCTTCGAGAGCTTTAAAATCCTTGAGCGAAATATGGATTATTGGTGCTCCAAAGGTCTGTTGACGACTCAACAGCTCTCGATGTCAAACTATGACAGCAGGCATGACATTTTGAGGGAGGTTTGCGTACAATTTTCAAAACACGCGATGACAACCGCCTGTATGATGAAGGCGAAACGTCAATAAAAAACAAACTCTCCTTCCATTCAACGTAGAGCGTGGTCAATCTTCTCAATTTCAACGAAACAGCTCTTGTACAATTCACGCAGATACTATTGACCGCCTGACGCACGATATCCGTTCATCTGAAAAAAGATCTCAAACGATATGCAACAGATGGATATTCTACAAACACTCCGTGAAAGACGTACACATAAAATTTCTGTAAGCGATGAGAGTTTTCTTCTACTCAAACAACATTCCGTATAAATCTGTCAGCGTTGCCACATTTTTCTTTCCCATACCAGGATGAAACAATGGCTTGTAGCCAAGGCGTTTGGCTTGTTTCACGCGGATTTCTCCACCTTCGACGGGTCGTATACGGCCGTTGAGGTCGATTTCTCCCCAGAAAAGCGCGCCTTGTGGGAGAGGACGATCAAAAAACGAGGAAAGAACAGCCGCCACAATGCCAAGGTCGAGACCGGGATCGTTCATTTTGAGGCCGCCGCCAATTTTAGTATAGATGTCACTTTGTCCAAGATTGACGCCGAGACGTTTTTCAATGACGGCGAGGAGAAGATGGAGTCGATTTTGGTCGAATCCAAGCGCTGTTCGGCGAGGAATGGCGAGATAGGTTTTGCTGGCCAGAGCCTGAACTTCTACGGCAAACGGTCGCCGGCCTTCCAGGGTCATGACCACAGCCGATCCGGAGAGGGAGTCGTCTCGATCCTCCAAAAAATAGGTTGAGGGATCGGGCACCGGTGTCAAGCCGGTCCCCCCCATCTCCATGACCAACAATTCATCGCTCGGTCCGAAACGATTCTTGAGTACACGGAGAATGCGGAAGAGATGACGCCGATCACCTTCAAGATACAACACCGTATCCACCATGTGCTCAACGAGTTTGGGCCCGGCGATTTGACCGTCTTTGGTGACATGGCCGACAAGAATCAGCGTCGTCCCGGAAGCTTTTGTCCGCTCGATAAGCATTTGGGAGACTGTACGAACCTGCGACACACTTCCTGCATGTCCATCAACATCGCGTGATGCCATTGTTTGCACCGAATCGATAATGATGAGGTCGGGGGATTCGTTTTCAATGATATTGACGGCGGCTTCAGCATCATTGGTTGCCAGTGCCTGAATACCGTCTTCCAAAATATCAAGCCGGCGAGCTCTCCCTTTAATTTGTGACAGCGATTCTTCTCCGGACACATAGACAGCACGACGCCCTTCTCGGCTCACTTTCGCGCAGAGCTGCAACAAGATTGTTGATTTACCTATCCCTGGTTCTCCGCCGAGCAAGACGGCTCCACCAGGGACAAGCCCCCCACCAAGCACAGCGTCGAGTTCGTCGATGCTTGTTGAATACGCAACATGATCGGCATCGGGATGATCAACGAGCGAAACGGGCTTTGAAGAAGACAAACCAGGAGGAAGCGTCCTCCCTGCACGAACAGGCGTTTCCTGGCGTTCCTCCAAGGTATTCCACTGTTGGCATCCTGGACATTGCCCCTTCCAAATGGGTGAACGCGCTCCACATTCACTGCAATAATACACGGTCTTCTTTTTCATATCGCCATACTACCGGGAGATTGTTCACATTTCAAAAAAATATGATGGCAAGATTCCAAAATACACGGAAAATCACCATCATAATATTGTAGCAAAGAAATCCCATCCCAAGCCATAAAAGAGGCTTCGAGACAGAGATGAAAAGGAGAGGGAAGGGGCTGGGGGATGGAGAAGAGAAGACGGGAAAACCCCCTTCCCCTTCTCCATCCCTCAGTATTATTACGACGCCGGATTCTTGGCGCTGATGACTTTCACTTGATATTCTTGGACGTTCTCGGGGATGTCGAAGAATACGATCATAAAGGGTACTTCTTGTTCCGGCTTGACGTCGGTGTTGTTAGTGAGCACCCCAACTTGCGAGTTGAGCGCATTCTCCAGCTCTTCTTTCGTCATGACTTGAAGCTGGAAGAGCGAAACGGTGTTCCCACCCATCACTTTTTTCGACGCAACACTGGCTCCATTGCCGTCAAACAGGTTCGCCTCAAGTTCAATAAGTTCTTTCGACGCCTGAAACTGATTCTTGGCATTGCCTTCGATAACAAAAAGCTGACCGATCTTTTCATTCTTCACATAGTACTGGCGCACGTTCTGCAGTACAATTTTGGATACATCAAGCGATTCACTCGCTTGGGCTGTTGCTTTTGGAGCCGGCGCTTCGGAGCCGACGTCCGTCTGTGCTTGTTCTTCCATCACCGACTCTTCCTGCGTCATTTCTTCACCGACAAGTCCAGGAATAAGCCCAAGATAGAACAACGCTCCGGCTGTCAAAGCCAGAATAAGCAACAAAATGCCACCCAGGAGCAGAAGTTTTTTAATCCCTCCGCCACTGCTTTCTTTTTTGTCTTTCTTCTTCGCATCAAGATCGAAACCGGTATCATCATCCTCAAGGCTGAAGCCTCCCTTGGCAGGAGCGGCTTTTTCATCCTCATCAATGACGTCGTCTTCCTCATCGTCACTTGGACCGAAGAGGTCATCAGTTTCACTATCTTCAAAAGAAGGAGCCTGGGGCTCTTCTTCCTCATCATCACTTGGACCGAAGAGGTCATCGGCTTCATTGTCTTCAGGAGAAGGAGCCTGCGATTCTTCTTCCGGTTCATCATCCAAGCCTGCAAAGAGATCGGTTTCGTCCTCTTCCGGCTCATCGTCTTCCACAGGCGGTGGAGGAGGTGGCGGAGCTGGCTTTTTAGGTGCTTTTGGCGTCGATGAAGCAGCCGGTTTAGACGGCTCTTGAGGCGCTGAGGCCTCGGGAGAAGAGGTCTGCCCATGCTGATCAACATGAAAAACATGTTTACAGCGGGCGCACCGTACAGGTAACCCCTTCGGACCAATCTTCCCATCGGGCAGATTGTATTTCGTATTGCAGTTCGGGCAGGTCACGATCATGGTCATTCTCGCCGTTGGAAGTCGTGGTGTCGATCACAGCCGGGCGCAACCGATCACGCCCCCAAAAACTGTGAAAACATCGCGCATTGTGTGCGCGAACTGTATCAATGCCGGACTTTAGAATTTCACGATCTCTTCGATGTCCTTCAAATGCCTGTAATCTTCAGCAAAGTCCAGCCCATAGCCAATGACGAACCCGTCTTCGAGCCGAAACCCATAAAAATCAACAGGCACATCGACTCGTCGCCGGCCAGTTTTGTCAAGCAATGCGCAAATTTTGACGCTACGAGGGCCGCGTTCGAGAAAAATCCGTCTTAAAAAATCGATTGTTTGCCCGGAATCGACGATGTCTTCAACCAAAAGCAAATCTTTGCCTTGTATATCGACTTCGACATCCTTGGTAAAGGTGACGATTTCATCGGGTGTATCTTTGGCTCCATAGCTCTTGACACGCACAAAATCGACTTCCGGACAAAAAGACATGCTGCGAAGCAAATCGGCGTAAAAGACAATGACGCCATTGAGGACGCCAACCATGACGCACTGCTTATCCTTATAATACTCTGAAATCTCGCGGCCCAACTCGGCCACACGAGCAGCAATCTCTTCACGGCTGTACATAACCTGCCTGGTATGCTCTCCCACTCTCTTCGTCCTTTACTTGGCTACATATCCATTATCATAGCCGTTTCATCACATTCCGGAAATTTCGGACAGTTGATGCAATCGGCCCAAACCTTTTGTGGCATAGCTTCTTTTGCCGTTTCGACAAATCCATGACGCGCAAAAAAAGCCGCTTCATACGTCAAGGTAAAAACGCGGTAAATACCCAACGTGACAGCTTCACTCAGACAAGCCTCAACCAGTTTGGAGCCGAGGCCTCTGCGTTGGCACTCTTCCGAAACAGCCAAGGACCGAATTTCGGCGAGATCTTCCCACGAGATGGACAACGCACAACATCCATAAACAGTACTTCCCTCGCGTGATGCCACCACATAAAAATCGCGGACATGGCTATAGAGACTATTAAACGACCTCGGAAGCAGCTGCTGTTTACCGGCACAATGCATCAGCAAGGCATGAATTTGTCGTACATCCTGCACTCTGGCTTTTCGCAAATAGACACTGGGAATGATGTTATCCATTGATATTTTTTTCCACCACGTCTTCCAGATCTTCTGCCCCCATAAAACCGTTGTGGCTGACGATCTGTTCACCTTGTTTGTTGTAAACTAACATTTTGGGGACAACATTCACCCCAAATGCACCGGCGGTTCCCGGTCCGGCCAGATATACCGGATAATTGAACGGTGTTCTTTGCAAAAATGCTTCGTACATCGGTCTGCTTTCGTCAATGGAAACACCAACAATAAGCAGTTCACTTTCCGAATATCGGCTCCGTAACTTTATAATTTCCGGGATCTCGAATCGGCACGGTCCGCACCACGACGCCCAGAAATTGACAAGCACAACTTTACCTCGTGCATCGCTGATCAAATCAATCAGTTCTTCCAAGCCAAGAGTATCAGCTGCACGAGCTTGCAACGGAGCAACAAGGCCGGCAAGCGCAAGCATGACCGTAAACATCACGCAAACACAATATTTCTTCATGGCATGCTCCTCAGTACAAACGGGACGGCTCTTGTTGTAGCCAAAGGCTTTCCAGGCCGCCATGATTTTTTTCCGTTTGCAGTCAAACGCCCTCTCGCGTCAATGCGAGAGTATGCGTCAGAATTTATTGCAACTGCGTCAAACGTTCGGCGGTCTTGACGGCGGAAACAGCATCAGTGGCAAAACCGTCCGCTTCAATAGCCTCACAAAATGCTGCAGTAATAACGGCTCCGCCGATCATTACCTTGGTATCAAGGCCACGTTGACGAAGCAGGTCTATCGTATCTTTCATGCGGACCATGGTTGTCGTCATGAGCGCAGACAGCCCGATCAGTCGTGCACCATGCTGCTGTGCAGCATCCACAATGCTTTCAGCCGACACATCTTTTCCTAAATCAATGACATCGAAACCGTGGTTGCCGAGCATGAGACAAACAATATTTTTCCCAATATCATGAATATCGCCTTCGACCGTTGCCATGATGACCGTCGCCTTTTTCTCGACATCACCATCTTCTCCAAGCAGTGGTTTCACGATATGGAACCCGGAACGCATGACTTCCGCCGACAGCAGCAGCTGAGGCAAAAAGTATTCCTTTCGTTCATACTTTTCGCCAACATCCATAATTCCGGGGATAAGTTCCTCATTCAGCAAGGATTTTGCCGAAACACCATTTTCCAAAGCGGCTTGGACAAGAGGGACAATGGCGTCTTTGTCACCTTTGATAACGGCCTGCTTGATTGTATCGGCTTTTTTCGCCGAAGAAGCAGTGCCTTTGGCTGATCCCGTTCCCGAAGCACCGGATCCTGAGGTAGGCGTCCAATCTGCGTAGTTGGCTATAAAGGATTCTGCCTGCCGATCTCGACCAAGCAGTACTTCCGAAACTGCAGCGGATCGACGCAATGTCTCCGAACTCGGGTTGGCAATACAGGCAGACAAGCCCGCAGCCATACACATCGTCAAAAATTCGGCGTTGATGAGTTCGCGTGCCGGCAATCCAAACGAAATATTCGACAGCCCGAGAACAGTCGGTAACTTCCAAACTTCACGACAATGACGGATCGTTTCCAAACAACTCACCGCCGCATCGGGTTTAGACGACACCGTCAACGCAAGAGCGTCTACAAGAATCAACCGTTTTGGAATACCCAAAGCCTCGGCCTGGACAAGCAACTTTTCAATAATATCAAGTCGCTCTTTGGTCGATTCCGGTAATTTTCTCCCAATGAGCGGTAGCAAGACAAACGGCGCACCGTGTTGTTTACAGACCGGTCCAAGTGTTTCCATGCGACCGGGTTCACCACTGATCGAATTGACCAGTGCCGAAGCCGGATACGTCCACAATGCTTCGATAATGGCATCCTTATTATTGGAGTCGAAACACAATGGAGTATGGAAGCGGCTCATCAGTTCGAGTGACAACCCCGGCAGAAGAGAAACTTCATCGGCCATGGCCGCACCGGCATTGACATCGAGTATTCCGGCTCCAAGCTCAACCTGCTCTTTGGCAAGCCGAAGTGCTTCGGTAAACCGCCCTTGCTGTAACTCTTCCGTCAACACCTTCTTACCGGTAGGATTTATGCGTTCACCGATGAGAACACTTTTGCATCCAAAACCCAAATGCGCGGAGGCAAATCGTGACGTCGCGGATAACCAGACGGGAGTGTCGGCAGTCGGCGGTGTCCAGTTTCTTTTAGCCAGGCGTTTGGCCAATGCACCAATATGTTCAGGCGACGTCCCGCAACATCCGGACAACGCCTTGGCGCCGAGATCGACGAATGCTTCGGTTTGTTCGGCAAACTCTTCGGGTCCAAGATCGAAAACGGTCTGACCATCAACAAGCTTGGGAATACCCGCATTAGGTTTGACAAAGAACGGAATTTCAATGGCCTCAAGCCATTCCCGGACAAGCGGCATCATTCCCTGTGGCCCCATGCCACAGTTGATGCCAATCATGTCCACCCCGAGATTCTGCATAGTGTCAAGATAGGTTCGAGGAGGCGTTCCGGTCAGGCTCGCCCCTTCTTCGAAGGTCATGCAGGTGACGATGGGAAGATCACATACTTCTCGGGCGGCCAAGATAACAGCCTTGAGTTCCGCCAAATCAAAATGGGTTTCCGCAACAAGCAAATCCGCCCCACCCTGAACAAGGCCCGTTATTTGCTCTTTGAACGCGGCAACCAGCTCGCGCATTGTCACATCACCAAGCGGTTTGACGAAATGACCAGTTGGCCCGATACTGCCCGCAACGAGAGCCCGACCGGCAACGGCTTTTTTTGCCGTTTCGGCCATAGCTCGGTTCAAAGCGGTCGGGTCGATATCCGCGGGCAGCTTGAATCGTGTCCCGCCAAACGTATTAGCCGTAACGACCATGGAACCAGCGTCAATATATTGTCGATGGATGTCTTCAATGATATCTGGCCGAGCCAGACCAAAAGCCTCAGGGGAACTTCCAGGAGGAAGGCCTCGTTTTTGCAAGAGTGTTCCCATGGCTCCATCAAAAACAAGAATGGTATCAGACTGCAAAAGCGAACGGAATGTATTCAAAATACTCTCCTCTTGAGGTGTGTTCGAGTATGAGTGCGTTTGAGTTCTGCCAGATGCGCCCAGAGTCGGGCAAACATAGGGGAGGCATCTCGTTGAAAAGGCTTAGCGCTTTCATACCTTGCCGAAAAAAGCAAGCCCACACTCTGCGTTGTTCCCTCTTTCCTGCGTTGTTAACGACGATAAATGGGTTTTTTCGGTAAATTCGTCAATTTCGTTTCGTTCTCCGCAAAACGTCCTCCTTGTACATGGAGTGAAAAGCGTTGAAATGGACAGGTAAAGCCTCTATAGTGGAAATAGAAAAAGATGGGCTTGTTTTTCTTCAAGCCAAATACTGCCCCCGAATCATTCTATTTGCTTCGGGGAGTTAAGGATTTTCGGATACACCACCATGACAAAATCACACGACGACGCCGCCGTGGTTGACGAAGTCGAACTTCTTGATCTCGAAGATGATTCCGAGACGACCACGTCCAAACCCGACGACGATGACTTCTCCCTCCCCGCCCCTCGCGGTGGGAACAAGCCGGCTACACAAGACGGCCTGCAATTGTATTTGAAAGAAATCGGACGATTTCCCATGCTCGAACCCGAAGAGGAGTTCGAACTGTCCCGTCGTGTTCACGACTTCAACGACCAAGATGCCGCTTTTCGACTTATCTCATCTCATTTACGGCTCGTGGTCAAAATCGCCATGGACTTTCAGCGCCGTTGGATGCAAAACGTCCTTGACCTTATTCAGGAAGGCAACGTTGGTCTCATGCGAGCGGTCCAAAAATTTGATCCAGACAAAGGGATCAAATTCTCATATTACGCCGCGTATTGGATCAAGGCCTACATCCTGAAGTACATCATGGATAATTGGAGGCTCGTCAAAATCGGGACCACACAAGCACAACGCAAACTGTTCTACAATTTGAACAAAGAGCGTCAAAGGCTTCAGGTCCAAGGCTTTGACCCCACCGCATCCAATCTCTCTCAAAGTCTCAATGTCAGCGAAGCTGATATTGTCGAGATGGATCAGCGGTTAAGCGGAAATGATCTCTCTTTAGATGTTTCCCTAGGCGAAGACTCGGGCACGACCCGACTCGACTTCCTTCCCGCGTTGACTCCCGGGATTGAAGAACTCCTCGCCAAGGACGAGATCTCCGACCTCCTGGAGCAGCACGTCCGCAAAATGATGCCAAGCCTCAATGAAAAAGAGTGCGATATTCTTCAAAAGCGCATTCTTTCGGATTCACCCCTGACATTACGTGAAATCGGGGATGAATATGGCATAACACGAGAGCGTGTACGACAGATTGAGGCCAGACTTCTCCAGAAGCTGCGAGAATATTTCACTGAAAATATCGAAGATTTTTCTGATGACTGGATCAAACATGACGCATGATCAGCTTGTGGCGCTTTTAGGCATAACCAAAGAATTGACTGCCAATGCGCCCGCCGAACTTCACCGTACACTTGCTGGAGAAATTGCCTACTCTCGCGAATTTTTTTTCGATCATCCACTCCTGCTCGACCTCCAGGACGATGTTCTTCCCTTCTTATACGAAGATCCTGGACATGGAGTGGAGCACTCGAAAAAAGTTGCAATCGATGCCTCAGCCCTTGTGTTGAAGGAAGGCACCGACAAGTTCCCCCCCAGTACGGTTCGACATCTCGCCTTTTTGGCCCAGGTTGCCGGTCTTCTCCACAACGTGTGTCGTCAAGACAAACTTCAAACCGATAAATGCAGCGATCTTGCTTTGATCCTGCTGCGCGAAAAATTCCTTGATGAGAACGATCGTGCCATTATTTTCGATGCCATCGCTTTCAATGAAGCCGACATCGAGAGTTATTCCGAGGCTCCAGAATCCATGCTTGTCCGCAATGCTCTGCATGATGCCGACATGCTCCGTTGGGGGTATGACCCCTTTTCGACTTCTCTTTGGGAACTCTATGGCACGAGCTTTGTTCCTCAGGATGAAGTCCTCGCTGCGCTCGATAAAAGTATCGAACTCAATATGTCAAATATTGACGCCTTTTTAACACCTACAGCAAGACAGTTCGGTGCAGATGTGTTACGCTTTGGAATACACATCGCCCAAGAACTCAAAAAGCACGTCGCGACGCTTCAGTCCGACTAGAGTCACATGATACGGATGCCCTTTTTTATTATGCCCTTTCGCAACCTTGTCACCAGGCATACTCCTATGCACCAACGCCGCTCACATACGGTTGCATTCTGCTTTTGCGTCATTTGTCTGGGACTTATTATCGGCGCCTGTACGCCAACGACATCCCTCTCCAAGATTTTTTCAGCAGAGGGACTGTCAAAAAGCGCGACAGCCGACTACTATTTTCTTCTCTATCAGGATTTTCAGCAGGCTGGAGACAAAGAACAAGCAAGAGATGTTCTCGAAAAACTTCTCGCCATTGCACCGACATCGCAGATGTACCTCGAGCTCGCCAACCTTTATTGGAGCTTGTCCGAACAGGATAAAAGTATCGAGACATTGCGTCTTGGATTGAAAGCATTTCCCAACAATAAAAATCTCCATTTTTATCTGGCCAATGCGTATTTGCTCCAAAAAGATTACGAAGAAGCCAGCGCGGTCCTCAAATCCTACCTTGATCAGAAGCCACACGATTGGATCGCTCGGCGGGAAATGGCCGCCATTTTAATCGAAGCGCAAAAATATGAAGATGCCTTAACTATTTTAGAAGAAGTCCCGACGAAGGAACGCAACCCGGCCATCCTCTATTATCTTTCGCGAAGCAATGCGGGACTCGGGCGGCAAGAAGAAGCCGTCGATTATCTCAAGAAAGCGCTCGACAAAGACCCCAATATGCTCGCTGCATGGGCGGAATTGGCCTACTTGTACGAACTCGACGGAGATTATGCTGCAGCCGAAGAAGCGTATAAACGCATTATGGACTTAGGAGAGGAAGGCCCGGAAGTCTGGTTGCGGCTCGTTCGGCTCAATCTCAAAATGAATAATCCCGACCGTGCGTTGGAACTCATTGATAATGCCCCCAAAGATCGTTCGTTTCTGCTTGAATCCATCACGGCGTTTCTTGAAGAAGGATACCCCCAGAAAGCCGATGATCTTCTCACGTTAATGGCAGATGATGATCGCTTTGCGACAGATGTCGTTTTCTATCGCGCCATACTTGCGTATGAACGAGACAAAGACCCTCGCCAAGCTTTGAGTTATTTACAGCAAATTCCTTCATCGCACCCACAATACACCAAGAGCCTGGATTTCGGAGCCCAGATTGCACTGGAGTCCGACCTCAACGAAAAAGCCCTCGAATTAGCACGTCAGGGCTCTACTATTGCACCGAAAAACCTTGATTTTCTTGTTCTTCAGGCTGCCGCGCTGGACAAGCTTGGACGCCTTGATGAAGCGGCTGACATTATGGCTCAAGCAGCCGAACAAGGAGCAAGCGATACTGAAATTCTCTATCGTTACGGCGTCATCCTTGAACGTGCCGGAAAAAACGACCAAGCTCTGGACGTTATGGAGAAAATCATCGCCCTTGATCCCAATCATGCCGAAGCCCTCAACTTTGTTGGCTATACACTGGCAGATAGAGGACAAGACCTGGATCGAGCCCTTGAACTCATTCAACGTGCGTTGCAAAGCAATCCGGATAGCGCGTATTTCATCGACTCCCTCGCGTGGGCCTATTACCGGAAAGGTGACGTGAAAAAAGCGTTTACCGAGATTCAACGCGCTGTCACGCAAACGGTTCAAGATCCCATTATATGGGAACATTACGGCGATATAGCCAAAGCGCTTGGGAACACGGATGAAGCGCGCAAAGGCTACACAAAGTCTTTGGAAATGGGACCGAATGACGAAGAAACACTTCGTCAAAAACTCAAATCGTTATGAAACACCTTTCGCGAATACAGCAACACCGAACCGTTGCACGAGGGTTCGTCTTTCTCCTCCTCCTCGGCCTTCTCGGGATTACAGGTTGCTCAATAATATCGCCACCTGGCACCTCGCCCCCCCCTCTGGACGTTTCGGCGAATACTCTGTGGCAAACATTTCTCGATACAACAGGACAAAAAAAAGTCCGTGCGTTTTCCATGAGTGCTGTCATTCATTACGCAAAACAGGGAAGCGGTCATCGTCTTCTTGTCGATTTTTTTGGCAATACCAATCGTCCACTTCGTCTTGACCTTAAAGCGAGTGTCGGTACTGTCATTGCATTATGGCGTGAAGACGACCTTGGTGTCACCGTCGCTCTCCCCGAAAAAAATGAAGTTCGTACGTTTCCCGATGCAACCCAGGCCGCTGCAGCACTCGGCATGGACCTTCCCTTCTCGCTTCGCCAGCTCGCCGCTATCCTTTTGGGACAATTCGATGAATTCCTTCCCAGCACCGCATCCGATGCCACGCAAACCAAGCAAGGGATTCGCTATACCTTGCCGGATACGAGCCCTTTCTCTTCTATTACCCTTGACTTCACAGGCAAAGCAGTTCATCTCACGGGTCACGGAGCATCGGCGTGGAATGCCGAACTGACGCCATGGTCTTCGGATATCCCCGGCCCGGCTTATGAAAAAATCGTTGTTGAAACCAGCGATAAAGCCAAGATCGTTTTGCGCGTCAAGTCCTTCGCACAATTCCAGGAGCCCATGCCCGACACCGGCCTCGAACTGCCTGTGATGTGATTGGCTGTCAGATGCCCTGAGCAGCATCCAATCGGGGCACTTTCTACAACCTGATACCCTTATTACAGCATGTCACCGAGAAAACCCGACTTGTGTCCCATATCTCCGCCACGCGGAATGCTCGACAATGCTTTTTTCGGTTTCAAGGTCGTTGCCGCCGAAGTCGCTTGGCGCATTTCTCAGTCCATACACGCATATGAAATTCGCCAACTCAAAAAACGGCTTCGTCTTGAGTACCAGGCCCTTGGCGAGCACAGCTTCAGCAATACCTTGGACCGTGACCTTGAACACGCCGAAGACAACCCTGAACGAAGCGTCGCCGCTGCGTTCGAAACGGTTTCGTTCCTTAAAGAGGAAATCGCACGTCTCGAACTCCTCTGGGAGAGTAAACGACGCGATATGCTCGCCGCTCGAGCTCGGCAATGGAACCTGAGGCAAAACGACGCAAACTGAAACCAGGAGATACCTATGTCTCTGACTGTCTATATCGGTTCCGATCACGGAGGTTTTAACCTCAAAGCAACCGTCATCGAACATCTGCAAAATAAAGGTGCAACCGTTGTCGACCTCGGTCCCGTCGATACATGCAGCACGGACTATCCTGTTTATGCTGAGAAAGTTTGCCGGGAAGTCATAGATAATGCCGGTTTAGGGATTCTTATTTGTGGATCTGGCATCGGTATGTCCATGGCTGCCAACCGATTCAAAAATATCCGCGCGGCACTCTGCACCAGCGAATTCCACGCACGCATGTCGAGACGACATAATAATGCAAATATTTTGTGCATGGGAGAACGCATTACCGGTGTCGATCATGCTCTGTCCATTGTCGACACGTTCTTTGAATCGGAATTTGAAGGCGGACGACACGCCCGGCGCATCGATTTATTTGATCATTTTGCGTAGGCCCAATGTGTTGAGCCTCCCGCACATGAAACCGCCTATGCAAAATGCATTTTCCATTCTCCGCTCACTCGATCTGATACTCCATGCGGTTCTGCATTCTGCGTTGCGTGTGTTTCGGTGCGAACACCGACGGACAGCATTATCCCCTGTCTGTCTTCCATTATTTCTCAACGATGCATGACTTTTTTATCGACTGCGAACGTACGCTGACGACGTTCGCCATGTCTCTCCAACCCGACCAACACAAAGGATGAGCAATGACGCACACTCCTGAAATGGATCAGCGTACTATCAACACGATTAAAGGTCTCATTATGGACACGGTCCGCAAGGCCAACTCGGGCCACCCCGGCGGTGCCATGTCGTCCACAGACTTTGCCTATACGCTGTTCAAAAAACACCTGCGTTTCGACCCCAAGGATTCAACCTGGTTCAACCGTGACCGTTTTATCCTTTCCTGTGGTCATGAATCTGCGCTGCTCTACACCATGCTGACGTTGACTGGCTTCATCGGCATTGAAGACCTCGAACAGTTTCGTCAGCTTGATAGCCGCACTCCCGGCCACCCTGAAAATCACATGACTCCCGGTGTTGAAGCCACCACAGGACCGTTGGGTCAAGGAATCGGTAATGCCGTGGGTATGGCTGTTGCCGAAGCCATGTTACGTGCTCGTTTGGGTGATGATGTCGTCTCGCATTACACCTATGCGTTATGTTCAGACGGCGATATCCAGGAGCCGGTGAGTTATGGCGCTGCCGCTTTAGCCGGCCTCTGGGGGCTCAACAAACTGATCGTCTTCTACGACAGCAACAAAATTCAGCTTGCCGGTCCGACTGCCGATTGTGATTGCGCGGATTACAAAGCCATTTACGAAGGATTGTGCTGGAACGTTATCGATGTCGAGGGCAACGATGCTGCTGCCGTCGATGCTGCACTCATGCAAGCCAAGACATCGGACGACAAGCCTACGCTCATCATCGGTCACACAACCATGGCGAAAGGTTGCAGCACGCTTGAAGGCAATCACTCTACTCATGGCTCCCCTCTGCCTCCTGAAGAAATCGCCGCAACGAAAAAGAAACTCGGACTCGATCCTGAAAAATCTTTCGATCTGCCCGACGATATTGTTGATGCGTTCCGTTCGCATTTTGACGCACTCAGTGCTGAAAGAGAAGTTTGGACAAAAAATCTTGAAGCCAAATGCGCTGATGACGCATTCGCGACGACCTGGAAAAATGTCCAGCTCGATCCGGCCGACCGCGTATTCAACTGGCCGACGTTCGAAATCGGTCAAAAGATTGCGACGAGAAAAGCCTGGGGAGCGTCTTTAGAATCCCTCATTGAGGCATTGCCTCTTCTCGTTGGTGGATCGGCCGACCTCGATCCTTCAAACCAAACGCAAAAGTTTCGCGATACCACCGGACATTTCAGCGGCAAAACCCCGCTTGGTCGCAGCCTGAATTTTGGTGTCCGCGAATTTCCTATGGCGGCAATTTTGAACGGCATCGCATTACATGGCGGACTCATCCCGTTCGGTGCTACGTTCCTCATGTTTTCGGATTATGAACGCAACGCCATCCGTATGTCGGCTTTGCAAGAATTGCCTGTCCTCCATGTCTTCACCCATGATTCGTTCTACGTTGGCGAAGATGGTCCCACGCACCAGCCCATCGAGCATGCGTCTTCTCTGCGGCTTATCCCCAACCTGCTCGTCTTACGACCGGCCGATGCCACGGAAGCCGCAGCATGTGTTGAAATTGCTCTGCGCCAGAAGACCCGTCCGAGCTGTCTCTTGCTGACGCGCCAAGGCCTGCCGGTTCTTGATCCAGCCGTCTACCCGAACATGGCCGAAGGCGTCAAAAAAGGTGGGTATGTCTTGCAGGATCCCAAAGATGGAGAGCCGGACATGATTCTCTTTGCTTCGGGGTCTGAAGCATCCCTGGCACTGGAAGCGGCTCAGCTTCTCACCGAGTACAAAATCCGTATTGTCAATGTTCCCAGCTTCGAACTTTTCGGAGAACAGTCGCAAGAGTACATAGACAGCGTCATTCTGCCTGATCTCGATAAACGTGTCGCCGTCGAGGCTGGCTGCTCCGGTCTGTGGTACAAGTTCGTTGGTCACAAAGGATTCGTCCACGGTATCAATCACTATGGAGCCTCGGCTCCGGCAAATCAACTTGCCGATCGTTTCGGTTTTACTGCAGAAAAGCTCGCATCAGCAATTCGTTCGCACTTTGCATAACGAAGTATAACAACGACTTCAGCGTCAAGAAAAAAGGGAGCAACTCCTTCAAAAACGTTGCTCCCTTTCTCTTCCACAATC
Organism: Desulfovibrio inopinatus DSM 10711; assembly: GCF_000429305.1. Taxonomy (NCBI): domain Bacteria; kingdom Pseudomonadati; phylum Thermodesulfobacteriota; class Desulfovibrionia; order Desulfovibrionales; family Desulfovibrionaceae; genus Desulfovibrio; species Desulfovibrio inopinatus. The sequence goes on along the minus strand of NZ_KE386880.1, from coordinate 122,100 downwards.
CCCCCTTGGAAGCAGTCCGCATTCAGGACGATCTGTCTTGTCGTCACTCCGACGTTTTTGCCTGCATATTTCTGTATAGACTCACTTTCTTTGAAGAAAAGACTTGTTTTCCCGTCAAAAAGGCTTGGGAAAGAAGGGAGATAGAGAGGGGGTGTGGGGGGAGGGGAAGAGGGAAAACCCTTCCCCACGTCTTTCTCACCATATTTTGATTCCCGAAGGCTTTTCGGATACAAGGCGACAATTCAATCAATGAGGAGAGGCCATGGAAGCTCCAGATAGAAATCTTGCTTTGGATCTTGTACGCGTTACAGAAGCCGCGGCTCTGTCATCAGCACGTTGGCTTGGACGCGGCGACAAAAATTCGGGCGATCAGGCCGCCGTCGATGCGATGCGGCTGTGTTTTCAATCGCTTAATATCACGGGAACAATTGTTATCGGCGAAGGGGAAAAGGATGAAGCCCCCATGCTGTATAACGGGGAAAAAGTTGGTTCTGGTCGTGGACCTGGTGTTGATGTTGCCGTCGACCCCGTCGAAGGCACCCGGTTGCTTGCCTATGGCCGGCCCAACGCGATTTCCGTTGTCGGCATTGCTCCGGAAGGGACTATGTTCGATCCCGGCCCCAGTTATTATATGAAAAAACTGGTCGTACCGGCTGGAGCAGCGCAAGTGGTTGATTTGGATGCTCCCGTTGAAGTCAACCTGAAAAGCATTGCCAAAGCTTTGGGCAAAGATGTCGATGACCTTGTTGTCTTTGTCCTGGATAAACCGCGACACAAAGAGCTTGTTGATGATATTCGTAAAGCAGGCGCTCGGATTCAACTCCATACGGACGGCGACGTTGCCGGCTCATTGATGGCTGTCGATCCTCGTGGAGAAATTGATGTCATGATGGGAACGGGGGGAACGCCCGAAGGAGTTCTCTCTGCTTGCGCAATTCGAGCCTTAGGTGGACAGATGCTGACAAAACTCGATCCACAATCCGAAACAGAGCGACAAGCCTGTCTGGATTACGGCATCGATTTAAACGAAGTGCTGAGCGTAACCAACCTCGTGAAAAGTGAAGATACGTTTTTTGCGGCTACCGGAATATCCGGCGGAACCTTTCTTCCCGGCGTTGTGTATTCAGGGACGGGGGCCAACACGTACTCTTTGGTCATGCGTGGAAAAACGGGCACATTACGCCGTATAGAAGCACATCACTCTTGGAATAAACTGATGAAATTCAGCTCTGTCAAATACGATTAATACACAACAAACCACAAAGCAGGCAACCGAATTCCGGGCACCTGCTTTGTGGATACTGTTCAGAACGTTAAAATTGTATACCCGCTTTCGATAAATCGAGCGATACTGGGATGACCGTTCATCTCCTCCAAAATAGTGAAGCCTTCTTTTTTTACGACATCCAACACTCCGAAATTATGCGAACAGGCTTTACAGGCTCCAGCAAAAATACCGAGTGATTTGGTTTTCTCGAAGAGCTTATGCATGGGGTTGGTGTCTTTGGCCAATTCTCCGACAAGCTTGACCGACTCCCCTTCAAGAACAACAACAACTTCAAAGCCCTTCTCTTTCATGTCTATGGCGTTCAGCATGACATGAATAAAGCAGCCCATCTCTCCTCGAAAAGCAAATAATGCCATTTTTTGCATGGCGTTGCGCTCCTTATCATTGTGCCTTGTACCGGTCGCAACGTTCCGGTCAGGTCCGCGATGTAGTTTAAAAGGTCTCAATCAGGACTTGGCATAGCAGGAAACCGTGTCATTTCCGCTGCCTGCCATGTCACAAGGGCAGCAGTTCTGTGCAATAGAATCAGGCGTATTCTTCCAGAATCTCTGCCAGAACGGAGAGGTCGGGATTCCGTCGTGCCAAGGGTTCGCCTTGCATCGCAGGAATATTGCTTCCAAACGCTGGGCGATCGTTCTTATAAATAACCCCTTGCGGTATGGTCTCTCCAAACTGCATTGCCGTATTCATAGCCGTCCCCCAATCAGTGGGGTCATAGTCCTCGGGCAATGGTTTACAGCGTTCTTTGTACCAGCCAAACGTATTCACCTTGTTAAACGACACACACGGTTGCGAAATGTCGATTAACGAGAACCCCTCATGTTGAATACCTTGTTGAATCAAGTCTGCGAGGTGATCAACATTGCCGGAAAAACCGCGAGCGACAAAACCGGCGTGCATTGCAACGGCGACGGCAACGGGATTGAATGCATCCGAAGGCGCACCGAACGGTTGCGCTTTGGTTTTCTGCCCTTTGAGCGTTGTCGGGCTGGCTTGGCCTTTGGTCAAACCATAGATCTGGTTATCATGAGCCAACAAAGTAATATTGATATTGCGTCGGACAGCGGCCAAAAAATGATTGCCGCCTTCGCCGTAGTTGCATCCATCACCGCTCGTGACAACTACAGCAAGATTCTTGTTCGCCAATTTGGCTCCCGTTGCCGGTGGCAGGCTCCTGCCATGCAACCCGTTAAACGCGTTACATTTCAAATAATGAGGAGTTTTTGCAGCCTGACCAATACCGGAACAGACAAGGACTTGATGCGGCTTGAGGCCAAGTCCAGCAAGTGCCTGTTTGAGTGCTTTGAGAATCTGAAAATTTCCGCAACCGGGACACCAAGCCGTTTCGAATTCGCCGTATTCGTCTACACTGACCATATCATCTCCTTGGGTGTTCTCGCCCATGGTTGACGGCGTTAGCGAGTCGCTTCGAGTCGATCGATAATGTATGCCGCCGTAAAAGGCAGACCATCATATCGCAAAATGCGATCATCGGCTTCAAAGCCGGTTTCTTTGCGTACAAGGTCGGCAAATTGCCCTGTGACATTGCCCTCGACAAACACCACGCGATCCGCACTTTCGAAGACGTCGAGAAAATGTGCTGAATCAAGCGGATACACTTGAGAAAAATGTATCACAGCCACTTTGCCTCCAGCTTCCCGTAGCATGGATGCAGCTTCCAGAGCCGCCCCTTTTGTCGATCCGAAGCACACCAACAACAACTCAGGGATATCGTCGCCGTCCAGCGTTGGAGGGACAATGACTTCTTTAAGAATATCCATCTTACGCATGCGCTTGTCGGCCATATCCACGGCTACAGCAAGATCTTCGGTAATATGCCCGTCCTGAGTATGCTCATCGCTGTCGGCAATAACCAAAAATTCTCCAAAACCGGGAAGCTTTCGTGGAGAGACTCCGTTCTTCGTCATCGCATAGCGCATATAATTCGAATCAGGCTCTTCAGAAAGATCGGGCTTTGTCACATCGGCCAGACTGTCAAGATCAAATGGAGCGACCGCCCGATAGGAATCCGCCAGGAATTGGTCGGTCAATATAAACATTGGGGATTGGACGCGCTCGGCCAGATCGACAGCCTTCCACGTCAAATAAAAACACTCCTCAATATCGCCCGGTGTAAAAATGGCGCGAACAAAATCACCATGTCCGGCATAGAGAACGAGATTCAGATCGCTTTGTGCCGTCCGTGTCGGTAGGCCAGTAGCCGGCCCCGGTCGCATGGCCAGGGCAAAGACAACCGGTGTTTCGGTCATACCCGCCAGGCTGACGCCCTCCGTCATAAGCGCAAATCCGCCACCAGATGTCGGGACAAGGACACATGCACCAGCAAACGAAGCGCCCAAAGCCATGTTGACGGCAGCAATTTCATCTTCAGCTTGTTCAGCGACCAACCCCATGCGTTCACCCTTCGCAATAAGGTTGAGTGCAATCGACGTTGACGGGGTCATGGGATAAAATGAACAAAAATTCACTCCTGCGGCTAAGGCCCCAAGAGCAATGGCTTCATTGCCATGGAGTCGCAGTCGTTTTTCTGTTCGTGTTGCCGGGGCGATGCATTCGAAACTGACATCATTCTCCTGTGACCAAGCAAATGCTCCCTCAAAGACATCGATATTTTGCTGAACGATCTCCTTGCCTTTTTTGGAAAAGGTTTCCTCAATAAGCCGATGGAACCATGTTTTTTCCAAACACAAGAGCTGGGCCAAAATACCAAGAGCTGCCGTATTCTCGAAAATCGTTTTTGGAATGAGTTCTTTAAAAGGGACTTTGAGGCGACGTTTGCTTTCAAAAGAAACCGACTCGTCCGCCAATACCACGGCTCGTTCGCTTAACGCATCACTGTGCAATGAAACCGTTTCGGCATTCAATGCGACAAGGATGTCAATTTCATCTTTGGGAGCCAGCACCGGATCAGGACTGGTGCGGATAGCATACGTATTATGTCCACCACGAACGCGGGACATATAATCTTGTGAGACAACAATCTCATACCCGGCTCGCACAAGGGCCTTGGAGAGAAAATCGCCGACGGTGACAAGACCTTGGCCTGCCTCTCCGCCGATGACGATGTTGACAGATGTGTCACTCATAACGTCCTCGTTGTCTTTTGGATTGCACTGCTTTCGTCAGTCAGTCGGGCTTGTCGTCAACGCGGCCCGGGTGCTTATCAATACGGTGATGATTCCACAGGTTTCTTCCAGCAAGAGTTCGTAAAAAGCGATGCGTGTTGCATTGCCACCTTGATCGATGCGATCTTGAAAAACACGAGCAATGCGTTTTTCTGTTGCAAGAGCAATGTCTATTGCTTCGATTTCACTCACGCAGGTTTGCGTCAAGGGCTCAGCCTCATCCGCCAAATCGGAAAAAGAAATTCCTATCGATCGTGTTTCTGCATCGAAAAATGATGCGGCTTCCCATCCTCCAGCACGTCTGAGGCGTTCAGCCATAATACGAATACGTTCGATTTGTTGCAGCTTGTCTCGCAAGATAATGTGGAACACTTCCTGCCCTTTGGCGCTTGGACAGTCGAAGATCGCTTTGTCATAGAAAACCATGCTTTCTTCAAGCAGCTCAAGCGCCTGGGCAAGCATCGTTCCAGGTGCCGTACAAGTCATAGGAACGATCCCAATGCACTAATTGATGACAGGCGGAGTAAACACACGGAGCCCAAGATCCTTATCCAACATAAACATACCGCCGTTCGTTTTCTCGACAAGTTTCAGTTTAGCAATGACATCGCCCACGGTTGCCTCTTCTTCAACCTGTTCGCTGATAAACCATTGCAGATAGGTAATTGTCGCGTGATCGCGTTCAGTGACAGCCATGTCCATCAAATCGTTGATACGTTTCGTGACAAGCTGTTCGTGTTCCAAAGTTTCTTCAAAAACCTGCAACGGATTTTCCCAATCCGCTTTGGGAGCTTCAATCGTTTGCAGCTCAACACGGCCACCACGTTCACTGATGAAATCGAAGAACCTCAAAGCATGAAAACGCTCTTCCTGCTCCTGGCAGCGCATCCAGTTAGCCGCACCAGGCAAACCAAGGTTATCAAAGTACGCGGCCATGGAGAGATACAGATAGGCCGAGTACAATTCCCATTTCACCTGATCATTCAACGCTTTTTCCATTTCTTTGCTCAACATGTCATTTTATCCTTGAGAGTTGAAAGTGTCGGTCAATATACCGTGAAGAGGTAAACGATCTGTATTCAACCACGGCCAAACGTTCGACCGTAAGCTTTACAAACCGTATGAAATCCCAAAGAAACTGGATTTATTATTAACCATTTCCAGAACAATTCTGCAAGGGACAATCCGAGGTCCAAACAAAAAAGACGAAACGATCTTTGAACATTGATATCTCAATGTGATGAACATTTAACGAATTTACCGAACATTCCGCTCCCCTCTCTCATTTTTCAATACGCCGCTAAAGCTTTTCATCGACCCTGCCGATAAGGAAGATGAACCAGAAACATTGGCGCTCTTGCCGGAGGCTTCATGCGCACCTTTATCCGTATCAGTATCATTATTTTTATTTCCACTATGACCATATCATTGGCCATAGCAGACCCGGTGTGCCCGCCATCCACCACGTCTTCAAAATACTATTATGCACGGGCAACCACGGCACAAACCTCAACCGCGAGAGCAGTGTCCGAACCGGCATACGTTCGGGTTTTGGCCCCTATTCCGGCGGTTATTCCAATCCGTAGTGTAACCGAAGCGCCAAGCCCCCGGCCGGTACCTTTTATCCCCGGCTCCGTTGCTCCGCCTAAACGATCTCATAAAAAGGTGGCCGCGAAGAAAAAGCCTGCCTCGAAAACAACGCATGTATCAACGAATGACAAAGGATTGAAAATTCCTCGAGTCACGACACCGCCGCTTCCCAAGCTTGAGAAGAAAACGAGTGAAGAGCCGAGTTTGTCAGCGCTCCCATTCCCTTCGATAAGCCAGAACGATGTCTCGGCAACGTCTAAAGGCGCAGTGACCATGACACCATCATCATCAACCTTGGAAACGCCGTAATTTTACGCACGATCTCCTTTTGGCACATACAGCGCAACATAAGACTAAAGATATATCGGAATGTGTCGAACAGACTAAATACGTTCAACAATGCAACCAAACCCTTAACTGTCGGCCCAAAGGCCCTCAAAGGATGACACGCCTATGCGCATACGTCAGACTCCAGCTCAACGAGCCCGCCCTGTCGTGTCGCTGAAGAGCACGATCATGGCCGGCCTGTTCTTTCTCCTTGTTTCCTGCACCCCCATGCAAAACAATATGGTCAAGTATCAGGCCGGGAGCAACTACGGCAATGGCAATGCATCCACTGCGCAACGATTGCAATACTGGCAAGTAGCGCAAAGTCTTGCCCGCGATCTCGATAGTCAAATTGCCCGCCGCATGCTGCTCGGCGGTGATAATAGCCGAGGCCTCTACTGGGTCGTTGTCACCGTGCCTGTCAACCTCAACGATCTGACACAGACGTCTCCTCTTGGCCGACTCATGGCGCAAGAAGTTGGATCGGCCCTGGTACAACTTGGCTATAATGTGCAAGAAATTCGTAAAGGAAGCGATATCGTCTTCAATCCCAAGCAAGGGGAATTTATTCTGACACGCGATGTCAATCAGCTTCTTAACCGTGGCGCGACAAGTACACTCGTTGTTGCCGGAACCTATACTCAAACCAGTCAGGGAGTACGCTTCAACATGGAAGTGCTCAATGCCTGGAATAATAATGTCATTGCAGCGTCCAGCCGAACTCAGGCCTATACCCCGGCAGTGGCGAGCCTGATAGGTGATGGTGGTGGCGGAGTCGTTCCAAGCGTCCGAACGAGACCCGATTACCGCACTCTGCGACAACAGATTCCTTCGTTCCTTTTGCCATAAGTTTCTGAGGGAGGGGAAAATCCTTTTTAAGGAAAACGATTTCCCCTCTTCTCCCCTCCCCTCCCCCGTCCGCCTGCCTTCCACAAACATAATCAATATCTACGTAATGATACAAGACAGAGATTGGATTTGTATGAGTATGCAAACGCGCTCCTGTGAGTGGCTGCAGCTTCACGCACATCTCATGAAAAAAAATTAGGTTCAAAAAAAGAAGCAACCTGGTTCTCGTCCTACGTGAACGCAGAACGACATCCAGCAAAAAAGTTCGGGAAGATAAAGGAGAGGAGACGGAGGGAGCCAGGGGAGGAAAAAAGGGAGGACCCCTTTTTTCCCTCTCCCTAGTCACCGAAGGAAAAACGTTTTCGAATTAATGCCGTGTTTGATTCTGGTGTTCCTGTTTGAGCAGTCCGCTGGCCAGAGTCGGCAGATTTTCGTCTCGACCGCAGAAGATTTTATCCGGGTCAGAGCAGATCAAGGCTTGTTCCAGAACTTTATCCATATGCTCGACTTCGGTGATTTCGAGGTCACGCAAAATGGCTTCTGGTACATCTTTAAGATCTTTCACATTATCGGCCGGAATAAGCACTCGTGAGATTTGCCCGCGGTGTGCAGCCAATAATTTCTCACGCAGCCCACCAATGGGCAGCACACGACCGCGCAACGTGATTTCCCCAGTCATGGCAATGTCATTTGCCACCGGCATGTTGAGCAACGCAGAAACGATCGTTGTTGCCAACGTAATACCGGCCGAGGGGCCATCCTTAGGGGTCGCACCTTCAGGAACGTGAATATGAATGTCGATTTCCTTATGGAAATCCGGTTTCAGTCCAAACAAATGGGATCGCGAACGGATATATGACAGCGCAGCTCGAGCCGACTCCTGCATAACATCCCCGAGTTTCCCCGTAATTTCGACTTTCCCTGTTCCCGGCATAAGAGCCGTTTCCACCATGAGGAGTTCACCGCCGAGCTCGGTGTACGCCAATCCTGTTGTCACCCCAACCTGCGGAGCTTCCTCTTTTTCACCATAGCGATGCTTGGGCACTCCAAGGTAGGTACTCAAATTCTGCTTTGTGACAGTAACCGAGGTATCCAAATCTTTGCTTTCAACGATTTTTCTCGCAGCCTTGCGACAGACAGAAGAAATCTCGCGCTCCAGATTACGAACCCCGGCTTCTCGCGTGTAGCGCCGAATAATTTCCAAAAAGGCGTTATCCGACAAGCTCAGGTTATTTTCCGCCAAGCCATTCTGCTCAAGCGATTTCGGGAACAAGAATCGCTTGGCAATCTTCATCTTCTCGGTTTCGAGATATCCAGGAATACGAATGATCTCCATCCGGTCTTGCAGAGGCAAGGGGATGGTATGCAAAGCGTTCGCCGTGGTGATGAAAAAAATCTTGGACAAATCATAGTCCAAATCAAGATAGTGATCATTAAAAGCGTAGTTCTGCTCGGGGTCCAGGACTTCAAGCAGTGCGCTTGATGGATCACCCCGAAAATCCGTGCTCATCTTATCGACTTCATCGAGACAGAACACCGGGTTATTGCAATTCACTTTCTTGAGTGACTGAATAATCTTGCCAGGCAAAGCCCCCACATAGGTGCGTCGGTGTCCACGAATTTCCGCTTCGTCGCGAACTCCACCAAGGGAAAGACGAACAAATTCGCGTCCCATGGCACGGGAAACCGATTTGGCTAACGAGGTTTTCCCAACCCCCGGAGGTCCAACCAAACAAAGGATGGGGCCTTTGGAATGTGTCACCAAGCTCTGGACGGCCAAATACTCCAGAATACGTTCTTTGGGTTTCTCCAGACCGTAATGATCTTCATCCAGAGTGGTCGCAGCCTTCTCGATATCAATTTCACTTTCCTGTAATACATTCCATGGCAGGTCGAGAATCCATTCCACATAATTGCGGACCACGGTGTATTCAGCCGAGGATGGCGGTGTCTGACGCAACTTTTTGAGTTCGCGCATCGCCTTTTCCCGAGCATCTTCGGGCATATCCTTGGCTTTCAACTGTTCCTCAAACTCAGACACCTCGGCCAAGGGATCGTCATCGCGTCCCATTTCCTTGTTAATGGCCTTGAGTTGCTCATTGAGGTAATATTCCCGCTGATTCTTCTCCATCTGCTGTTTAACACGATTTTTGATTTTCTTCTCAATAGAAGAAATTTCAATTTCGCCCTGCAGCAAAGAGTACGTTTCTTCCAACCGTGTCAGCGGATTGCGCTCTTCAAGAATTTCCTGCTTTTTGAGGTAATCGACCTTGAGATGCGGCATGACGGCATCGGCCAATTTGCCCGGCAGTGTCAGGGAATTGATGGCGAGAATTGTTTCGGGCGCAAGCTTTTTGTTGATGCGTCCGAATTGTTCCAGGGCCTCATGTGTTGTTCGGATGAGCGCTTCAGCTTCGGAACTCTGCACATCTTCGTCGGGAAGGCGGCGTATATCCACCATGGCAAATTCGGAATCATCAAGTTCCTGTTCGCCATCATGTTCCCAGACAGCTCGATACAAGCCTTCGAACAGCACTTTAATCGTACCGTCAGGAAGACGAAGCATTTGCAAAATTTTGCTGATGGTCCCCACACGGAACAAATCATCCGGACCAGGCTTTTCCGTTTCCGGAGTCCGCTGGGCAACGAGAAAAATCTTTTTATCATGATAGGCGACTGCATGCTCGATCGCCTTGATTGAGGCCTCGCGTCCAACAAACAGGGGAACAATGGAGCGAGGGAACATGACGACTTCCCGAAGACTCATCAATGGCAAATGTGCACTGTCTTCTTGAAAATCGTCGTTATCGAAGGAAAAATCGGTCATACCTTCTCCTTGAAAAAAACCGGCTGTGATCGGTCGGCACCAAAGGTGCATTCATTATCGGAATAACCACAGTTAAGACCGCGGGCGGGAAAGTCAAATGAAATGAAAATGCCGGGCGGTGTATGGCCGCCCGGCGACAAGACATGAATTATGCGCTTTTGACTTCCTGATGGTAGAATAAAAGCGGGTCAACGCCCTTTTCTACAACGGCCTTGTTAATAACGCACTCTTTGACACCAGTCAGCGATGGAAGCTCGTACATAATATCGAGCATGGTCGACTCAAGCACATTGCGCAGACCACGGGCTCCTGTTTTTCGCTCCATCGATTTTTCGGCAACAGCGTTGAGGGCGTTTTTCGTAAAACGCAACCGGATTTTATCCATTTCAAAGAGCTTTTGATACTGCTTTATCAATGCATTCTTGGGCTCAGTGAGAATGCGCACGAGATCTTCACGCGACAGTTCCGCCAAAGCCGTCAGAATAGGAATACGGCCGACAAATTCGGGAATAAGACCGAATTTGATCAGATCCATAGGGTGAGCGTGGCTCAATACGACACCAAGATCTTCTTCGCGTTTGGGTTCGACCTTGGCTCCAAACCCCAGGCTGGTCCCCTGCTCGCGCTGCTTGACGATCTTATCCAACCCAATAAACGCGCCCCCTAAAATGAACAGGATATTCCCCGTGTTGAGCCGAATGAATTCCTGTTGTGGGTGCTTGCGTCCTCCTTTGGGAGGAATATTGGCTTCAGTGCCTTCGATAATTTTGAGCAGTGCTTGTTGGACACCTTCACCGGAGACATCTCGGGTGATGGACGGAGAATCGCCTTTTCGTGCAACTTTGTCGATTTCATCAATATAAATGATGCCCTTCGACGCCGCTTCGATATCGTAATCGGCGTTTTGCAAGAGTTGCACAAGGATATTTTCCACGTCTTCACCGACATACCCTGCTTCCGTCAGCGTGGTTGCATCGGCAATGGCAAAAGGAACCTTCAGCACCCGGGCCAAAGTTTGGGCCAACAAGGTTTTCCCCGATCCCGTGGGACCGATAAGCAAAATATTGCTTTTATCGATCTCAATGTCGTCGCCACTCTTATTGGAATAAAACACCCGTTTGTAGTGATTATGGACAGCCACGGCTAAGATCTTTTTAGCGTCATCTTGACCAATAACGTACTCATCAAGAAGACGCTTTATTTCAGCCGGCGAAAGAAGTTTACCTTCTTCCACTTCCTCATTAAGGCTCTCCTGAGCAATAATTTCATTACACAGAGAGACGCACTCGTCGCAAATATAGACGTCGGGTCCTGCGATAAGACGCTGCACCTCTTCCTGGTTCTTTCCACAAAAGGAGCAACACAGCTCGGGGGAAAGGGAAGTTTTCTTCTTCGTCATCTTGTAACTCGAATGTTCTCGGGTCAGGTTTGGACCAACGTCGCCACGTCTACGCCTTCACCTTCTCCCGCAGTTCACTTCTCGAAGACAGGACTTCATCAATCAGTCCATACTCCTTGGCTTGCTCCGGACGCATGAAATAATCGCGTTCGGTATCGAGACGGACTCGTTCGATATCCTGTCCAGTATGGCTGGCGAGTATTTCATTTAAGGATTCACGTAAACGGATAATCTCGCGAGCGTGAATGTCAATGTCTGTTGCTTGTCCCTGAAAACCACCCATGGGTTGATGGATAAGAATACGGCTGTGGGGTAACGAATACCGCATGCCTTTTTCTCCTGCGGCCAGCAAGAACGCTCCCATGCTCGATGCTTGGCCCATACACAACGTTGCGACAGGCGAAGAAATGTATTGCATGGTATCGTAAATAGCCAAGCCGGCAGTAACAGATCCACCGGGAGAGTTGATGTAAAGGTTAATTTCTTTTTCCGGATGTTCGGATTCAAGAAACAACAACTGAGCGCACACCAGGTTTGCAACGTGATCATCTACGGCGGTGCCGAGAAGAATGATACGGTCTTTCAGCAAACGCGAATAAATATCGTACGCTCGTTCCGAACGACCTGTCGTTTCAATAATGATGGGGACTGCCGCCATCGATGTATTTCTCCCTTTGGCTGGAGGGTGATGAGATGCGGGAAACGGTACGGAATACATATCGCAGGTTGAACACCAGTTAGGCACAATGCATAATCTGCTTGTTGAAGTTAATCATATACTGGATTTGACTTCAAGTTCAAGCAGGTGCTCTCCGTACCTTCTATAGCAAAATTCGGGCCTTATTGAAAAACAGGGCGATCCAAACGGACCGCCCTGACAAATGCCCTTACTCTGGCGTGTCTCCGCCAGCGAGAGCCTGCCTGTCAATCCGGCGCAATTAGCCGTCTTGACCTTCAGATTCCTCTTCTTGCGCCGGAGCTTCAGAAGCCGGCACTTTGGTCACATTGGCGTGACGATACAAGAAATCCATGGCTTTGTCTGACAATATTTTGTCTTTGATTTGGAAAATCAAATTCTCACGTTCGTAATATTGCTTAATGGTCAAGAAATCTTGTCCAGTCTTGCTTGCCACCTGATAGAGGTAAGCGTCCACTTCTTGCGGCTGAACCGTCAAGTTTTCCTTTTGTGCAAGGGACATCAGCAACAATTGGCTCCGCAGCAATTCTTCAGCCTGCGGGGCGACTTCGGCACGAACAGATTCGTCATCTTTACCGAGCTTCTCGGGATTTTTACCCGACCGTTCCAGGCGGTCAATATAATCATCAATCATGTTCTTGATGGTTTCTTCCAGCACACCTTGCGGAAGCGGAAAATCGACCATCTTCAACAGTTTATCGAGCAGCTTCTTTTCAGCTTCACTCTTATACAGTTCCTGGCGGCTTTTGACGTAAGACTGCTTGAGAACTTCTTTCATTTTCTCAAGGCTTTCAAAATTCCCGGCTTTTTTGGCCAGTTCGTCATCGACTTCCGGCAGAACTTTTTCCTTGATGACATGCAATTTGACTTTCATCTCAACGGTGTGTCCGGCCAGATTCTGATTGATGAAGTCCTCGGGGAAGGTCATATCACCGCCCCCTTCCTGTCCGGGAACAAGCGCTTTGACCATGGTTTCGAAATCGGCAAGAGCCTGCCCTTCACCGAGGGTCATTTCGAAATTATCCGCCTTGATTCCAGGGACGGATTCGCCATCTTTGAACGCTTCAAAGGACACCACAATGACATCGCCATCGACGGGGGTCCGTTCTTCCTTAATCACCTGCACTTCAGCATTGTTGGAGCGCAAACGTTCAATAATGGCGTCGATATCTTTTTCTTCAATATCGGCTTCCGTTTCTTCAACGTCCAGGCCTTTGTACTCAGGCAATTCGATCTCGGGAGCATGTTCGAAACCGAACGTGTAGGAAAAAGGCTCCCCTTTGACGAGCTCTTTGGCGTCGACATCGATCTTGCTCAACGGCGTCAGGTTCAACTCGCCCATGACTTCGTTGATATGGACGTTGATGAGATCATTAGTGGCTTCGCCGTAAACTTGGTCTTTGAAGCGCGCTTCAATAACACTGGCAGGAACTTTGCCTTTGCGAAACCCTTTGATGTCCACCTGGGCGCGGAGCATAGCAATGGTGGCGGACAAGGAGGCGTTCACTTCCTCCGCGGGGACTTCGACACGTACTTTGACCTCGACGGGGGATACCTCTGTAGTGGTATATTCCATGGGAAACTTCTTCCTCCTTGGGGATGATTTTCTTCTTCAGTTTATATGCGGATAGGCCGCAAGGCCGCCGCGAAGAAATCACTGACAAGCAAAAGCATTATGTTACTCGATTTTCCTTCAAAAGGGAAGCCTTTCTCCTTTCGAGTTTCGCAACTTCATTTTGCGCACCCACGACACGCAAAGAGGCGTTGTGTGTACGAAGAAAATCAAAACCAGTATAATATTAGCCAGATAGAATCGCGACAGTGCGCATTATTACGCAAATGCCCTCTTGACCCGCGGAAAAAGCTGGCGAACCGTCAATTCAGTATCCTATTCATATAAAAATCGTTTATAATCATAACAAAAAAATGTGCGATAGCGCCTATCCCCACAAAGTCACACTCTGCAGGAAAACGTACACCGATGTTGGCGAGATTGGATGTCGTCGTCCACATGGCATAGCTTTCTTCAATCGTCATGCTTTTCCAAAGAACAATCACAGTCGCAGATCGTCAACAATTTGACAATTCCAGAAAAACACGCTGTGCAAATACAAAACAACACAGTCCAAAATTTTTGAACCGTGTTGTTTTGTAGAATACCGTGCGTTTTAACGAAACAACGCGAAAAAGACCTACAGATAGGACGCGAGAATTTCCCCGAACTCCGTGCAACCAACGGCTGTTGCGCCTTCCATCTGGTTCACCAAGTCAATGGTAACCTTTTTACCTGAAATCGCTTTGTCCATCGCAGCATGAATCAGGCTTGCCGCATCATTCAGTCCGATATGCTCAAGCATCATAGCGCCGGACAGAATGATGCTGCCAGGGTTGGCTTTGTCCATACCGGCAATAGTCGGGGCCGTTCCGTGCGTGGGTTCAAAAAATGCCAAGGTCTGGTTCATATTCACACCAGGAGCCAAACCAAGCCCACCAACCTGTGCGGCCAACGCATCCGAAATATAGTCGCCGTTGAGATTCGTCGTGGCGATAACCGAATACTCCTGCGGACGCATCAAGACTTCCTGGAACATGGCGTCTGCAATCCGATCCTTGATGATGACTTTCGACGTCTCGCCTTTGGCATCGGCTTCCGTCACCACGGAATCAGCAAATTCATCAGCGGCCACTTCGTAGCCCCAATTGCGGAACGCACCTTCCGTGTACTTCATGATATTGCCTTTGTGGACCAGTGTCACATTCGGCTTTCCCTGAGAAACGGCATGCTCAATCGCTTTGCGAACAAGACGCTTGGAGCCTTTTTCCGTAATGGGCTTCACCCCAACTCCGGCACTGACATCGACATTGGCACCAAGCTCGTCCCGCAGGAACTCCAGCAAACGCTTGGCTTCGTCAGTTCCAGAAGCGTATTCGATACCCGCGTATACATCTTCAGTGTTTTCACGGAAAACAATCATATCGACAAGGTCAGGCCGTTTGACCGGAGACTCGATGCCTTCAAAATACCGAATGGGACGGATACATGCGAACAAATCAAGCGTTTGTCGCAGAGTGACGTTGAGGCTCCGAAATCCACCAGCAATAGGTGTGGCGAGCGGCCCTTTGAACGCGAGCTCAGCAGACTGCAGAGTATCAAGCGTTTCCTGCGGCAAATAGTTACCCGTTTCTTTATAGGCTTTTTCACCAGCCAACAGCTCTTCCCAAACCAGACTATGCTCACCGTTGTAGGCTTTGGCCACAGCCGCATCAATCACCGGACGACCGGCTTTGAATACTTCCGGCCCGATGCCATCACCTGCAATAAAATATACGGTTTTTTTCATGCGTGGGTTCTCCTTAGCAGATTCGTGAAAACTTTCTCAAAGCGAGTACGAAACGGCGCCGCCCTCTGTCAACAGACAAAGCTCGGCGAAAGCCCTTCCATAATTATTTGCGATAAAAAAGAACAAAATTTTTAAAACATAAACATTTCATCAACTTTAAACAACATTTTTTCCCTACTAAAATGATTCAGTTCAAATTTTTTCGGCTGAACCTCCACAAAAAACTAGACAAAAGAGAATGCTCAAGGTTAAGAAGTCGTCCAGCGGTGAGGCGTATTACCGCATTTTTCCTACACAAGTGATTGTGTTATTGGTTTATGTCGTGCCGTCTGCCAACACCATTTTCTCTCATTTTCACGTG
The DNA here is from genome assembly GCF_000429305.1 of Desulfovibrio inopinatus DSM 10711. Taxonomy (NCBI): domain Bacteria; kingdom Pseudomonadati; phylum Thermodesulfobacteriota; class Desulfovibrionia; order Desulfovibrionales; family Desulfovibrionaceae; genus Desulfovibrio; species Desulfovibrio inopinatus. The sequence continues at coordinate 106,275 of NZ_KE386880.1, read as the reverse complement.
TGTCTTGTTTGAGACTGCACCTTTTTGTAAACCCGTAACTGGAGCCTGAAAAGATGCCCTCTCAAAGTTATATAAAACCTCGTATAGTAAAAAGCATCATTTTCATCTCTCTCATGGCTTTGACCCTGAGCGCATGCGGTAAAAAAAACTACTCCAATCTAGGCGCTCTCACCTGTGACCCCAAAGCCAATGCCTCTCAAGCCTTTCTTCTCGATTCCCCCCTCAAAAATCTCGATCCAACCGATGATCTCCTGATAGCCGACAAGATCTTAAGTGGCGACCTGTTCAAACTTGCCGAAGATTCCAACGGCAAAGACGTGTACGAAAAACTGCTGAAAACAGCATACACGCAATTGGGTAGGCGCTACCGCTATGGCGGAACAAGCCCTCGTACTGGATTTGATTGTTCCGGTTTTACATCGTGGGTTTACAAAAAGCATGGCTATAAGCTTCCCCGCACATCTCGTGAACAAGCCCATGTCGGCAAAGCTATCCCTAAGTCACAGCTCCGCAAAGGCGACCTTGTCTTTTTCCGCACAAGACGGCGTATTTCTCATGTCGGAATTTATGTTTCCAACGGGAAATTCATCCACAGCCCCCGCTCTGGGGAAAGTATCGAAGTCACAGATCTCAATCATTCATATTGGGGACGACACTATGCCGGTGGACGCCGCGTTTTCTAGGAAGAGTCCACATCTCTATGACAACAAAAAAACCGGCCTAGGCCGGTTTTTTTGTTGTCTGTACATTTTTCTCTTCCGGAAACATAATGCACGCAGAAAGAACAAGCGTGCATTATGTTTTCAGACCAACGCGCTGATTTTCTTAACGTAATATTTAATTGCATAATCCTACAATAAACACCCGCCTCTTTTCACAAATCCTTTAATTCTCCACGAGCTCGAGAGAGTTCGTGTTATTTTTCTCTCGATTGCTCCATTTTCTTCAAAACTCAGGATTTCCCTGATTGACACTTTACCCAATCCTTATTCTACTTTTCCAATATGCATGTGGAGGGAGCCATGACCTTTTGGCAAAAAAAGCGATATCATACTTCATCGCGTTTTCATTATTCGCCGCTCAGTGATGCAACGCTCCAAGTGCTGCATCTTCCCGACGATCCTCGCTTAAAAAAACGTACGGTTCAATTCCCCAAGGAAGTGAACGTTGATCCGCAAGAAGTATATTCCATTCACTTAGAAGAAACGGTCGAATTCTTGAAAAAAATGGGCTTATGCTTAGCTGACAAGGGAGATAAAGATTCTTTTCTTGTCAAATGGATAGATCGCTAACAGCTTGAAATCAATACCTTTTACCGTGTAACTCATAGCGCATCAATAAATTGATGACTTTGTTCGTACGTGGTTTGTCTATTCGCTCACCAGCATCGTTTTTTCAGCCTAGGAGTGAACAACATTTTATATATTGGCAGGCACAAACGGGAGGATGATCCCCCCCCCCCGCTCTACAAAATGAAGAAAGCAAATAGACGGGGACTCCACAGCCGATAACACGACATGCGCCTCTCATATTGCTACGTCACAGTTGCAGCACTCTTTACTCGTTCTTCGATGCTTATAAAGAAGGCAGGCGTCTTCCGAAAAGTTTGCATGTAGAGAAAGCGAAAGACGCTTATCGAAGAGAGGCGCTGGATATCCTTTAGGGACATTTCCCCATATTTATTAACTTTATTTAGCAAGGACTACTATCATTTTCGCGCCAATAAATTGTATTTTCGCGCCAAAACAAACTTTTCTTTCAAGGAGAAGCAGGTGAATCGGCTTACTCAGATCACTCCTCAATGAGGACTACCCTGATTACTCTTTATTCGTGTCGAAACTCTCTGCGGTAAAATGCAAGGGACTACACATTGTCAACGAGGTATAAGCCACTTCGAAACGTTTTTTGAGTTCACCGGTCAACTGTCGTCTTCCAGCAAAGATTTGTGAAACATGAGAATTGCTGACGCCAATGGCATCAGCCAGATTTTTGTACTCAATCTTTTGCTCTTCAATATCTCTATTATGGCTTTGGATGCTATTATTAAACATAGTGTCTTCTTCTTATAATTCGTATTGATTAAAAATAATACATAGCAAACACAAACAAATCAAAATATCTATTTCTGCAATGAAACCACCTGCCCCAAGAAACATACACAAGAAAAACCCTATATACAAAATAGAATACACTTATCACTGTAAAAAATTTCATCAATTCCAAATAAAGGCACAAGAACTAGCTTGTTCACTTTAATAACTCCATACACGACGACTAAATTCATGTTATCATCAATCATTATAAATATGATGTAAATTTTACGCCAAAAGAATACATTTGGGCGCCAAAATATGATGCCAACACACACAATACACCAACCCGTTCCGTCTTCTTTTCACAGGATTCATTCGAATGCCTCCAACCAGTTTATTACCAAACAAAATGCCGCTTTTCTTTTGTCAACACTCTTCCGAAGCTCGTTGCATATGACCTGTCCCTTCGTGAATATCCGCCAATCATCCCAGTGCTTGCTCTCCAGTGTTTTCGCCTTGTTCCTTGTTCTTCTTGGAGGACAAGCATTTGCGACCACACCGTATAGTTTTCATCACATTGGCAGTGACGCAGGTTTGCCCCAAGTAACGGTGCGCGCTCTTCTTCGTGAACCCAGCGGGAGACTCTGGATCGGCACGGAAGACGGCTTAGTCCGTTTGGATGGGCAGCGTCTCCGGGTTTTCAAAAAATCACTGCACGATACGGCGTCTCTGGCTGATAATTATATTGCCTGCCTTGCCCAGACCCCCGATAATGGCGTTTGGGTCGGCACATTGGGAGGTGGATTGAGTCGTGTGGCTCCGGATGGAGAACGTATAGAGCGTATTGCCGAAGAACGCCTTTCGAATAGTGATGTCAGAGCAATCGTGCCGGATGAATTTGGCCTTTGGTTAGGAACCAATTTGGGTCTTCAATACCTCCATTTTGATTCGAAACATATCGATGAAATCCCGCTCCTCTATAAAAACCAACCATTTCATCACCGTGTTAAAGGCATTGCGCGCAGTGAAGACATTCTGTGGGTCGCGACCCAAGGACAGGGACTTGCTCGATTCGATATAAAGACGAAAACAGTTCGCTGGTTCGACAAAGGAGATGTTGGTCTTACCGACAATACGTTCAATACCATTATGTCCGATTCAACCGGCCGCGTTTTTGCTGGGAGTGAACATGCCGGACTTATTGCAATCCATGATGAAAACGGTAGCGTGACCTTCAATCAAATCGATCCGACCAGCCACGGGTTAGCCGACACCGATGTCATGGCTATCGCCGATGCCGGAGACGGGCGTCTTTGGGTCGGCACATTTAATGGTGGTCTCCAATTGCTCGACCTTGGACAGGGGGTGCTGGCGAGTTATCAGCATAGCCGAGCAAACCCGACAAGCCTTGCCAGCAATGCCGTCACCGTGATTGCAGCGGGGACTGGACCATATGTTTTTGTCGGAACCTACGACAACGGCCTGTCCTTCTTTTCAAAAGACCAGGTATTCAAGACCTTTCGATATGACCCTTTACAGCCCGCAGACCGTTCTTTGCCTTCTCCGATGATATGGAGTTTTGTTGAAGACGATCAGGACACGTTATGGATTGGAACCAAGCGAGGGCTTGCACACCTTGATTTGAAAAACGATACATTTCTTCACTCACCAACAAATGAACTATGGACAACGTTGCTCAAGCACGCCGATGTGCGTGCCCTTGCACGACAAAATCAATTTCTTTGGTGCGCAGTACGTCATACAGGTCTTGTTCGCCTTGATCCGCAATCCCAATCCATTGCATCCTGGCAGACACTTTACCCAACAGCACAGCCTCCGAAAAATGATGATATTCGCCTACTCGTCATGGACGATCGCGCCCGTGGTATATGGGCAGGGACATCGGAAGGGTTGTATTTCTACGACATTGAGACCGGTAACATCATTCGATATCAACACGATCCGAATACTCCATCTTCTTTGCCGCATAACCGTATTCGCGGTCTTTATCTGGATTCCCATCATCAACTTTGGGTTGGAACAAGCAATGGTCTCGCCAGGCTTCGTACAGATGGGTCCGGTTTCGATGTCTGGAAACATGACCCTACGTCTCCCCAAACGAGCTTAGCGGGCGAAGGAGTACGCGCAATTGCGGAAGATAAAGCTGGACGACTCTGGCTGGGGACCGAAGCCGGTATATCTATTATGAATCCCGAAACCGGTATAGAACGCAACGTGCGGGAGGACGACGGCCTCTCCAGTAACTCGATTTATGGGATCATTGCGGATGAAAATTTTATTTGGGCAAGCACCATACGTGGCCTCGTCCGAATTGATCCAAACGATCTCAGCATATTCAATTATTTTAAGCGTGATGGTCTGCCGGATAATGAGTTCAATTTCAATGCATGGGGACGTTTATCCGGCCAGCAACTTGTTTTTGGTGGAGTCAATGGTTTCGTTGTCTTTCAGCCTCGCAACGTTCCAAGTCCACAAAACCCCACGACGCCGCCGTCTCTGTTCATCCAGGTTGTTACCGCAGAAACATCGCTGACATACGGCTCCTCTCCCCCCATGCTCTCTTTACCATGGCAAAAACCAGCAATAGAATTCCAGTGCGAGGCACTGACGTTCGAACCACCGGACAATATTTTCTATCAATATCGACTCCATGGGAAGAACACCCCCTGGCGAACAACCCCAAACGGCCATGTCGCCTTTACGGATCTGGCTCCAGGACAATACACTTTTGAGATCAAAGCCCAACAATGTCATGGACAATGGGCAACCCCCGAACGTACCGTTGCCTTCAATGTCGCCACCCCACCATGGAAAACATGGCAAGCGTACGCCGGCTACGCTCTGTTTTTGATCCTGTGCACAGCAGGCGCTCTTTGGTTGAGTCAATATCGACAACGACAACGACTGGCATGGCTCGAAGACGAAGTTACTCGACGCTCTGCGGAATTGGCGGATACCAATCGCCAGCTCACAGACCAAAACCAACGTTTAGACCAGCAAAAAGCAGAACGGGAGCGCTTATTTTGGAGTCTGGCTCATGATCTTCGGACACCGTTGACCGTTATTGTCAACGCATTGGAAGGCCGCTGCGATCCGTCTTGCCAGAAGCTACGCCGATCGCCTGACCAGTCTCATCAACACGCTCCTTGAAGTGTCTACACAAAACGCTCCGCATAACACCGAATACTTTGAAGCATACCCCGCCTTAAAAGATGCGGTACAGCCATTTGAATTGCAAGCGAGTACTGAAAAACGCCATTTTACTGTTGCGCTTCATCCCGCCAAAGGCGTGTGGCTTGCCATGTATCGAGACGGACTTATTGCTGCTGTGGGAAATATTATTTCCAATGCCTTTAAATATGGCGGTAAAGGGATGGTGTCTGTCAACGCGACGGTGCTCGATGATATGCTCCATATTACCGTTGATGACGAAGGAGCTGGTTTACCCGACAGTGAAATTCCCCGCATGTTTGAATGGTTGGCGCGAGGTCAAAACGAGACGCCCGGTTTTGGGGTGGGGTTGGCCTCTGCGCGGGAGACCGCAGAGCGATATGGTGGAACCCTGCATGCCTCGCGACGCCCGGAAAAAGGCATGCGTTTCTCCCTCATTCTCCCTCTCAGCACAGCTCCTGAAAGCCATGAGATCACCACGGCAGACAGTGCACCTTTGGATTTGACGATACTTGAGAACACAACAATCTTTCTGATCGAAGACAATCACGATCTCCGAGAACAAATTTCAGAACTTTTCTCGAAAAGCTGCATCATTGCAATGGATTCAGGCATAGATGCGGCACAGCGAATTATTGAGGAACAACCCGCCGCCGTCATTGTCGATGTAATGTTACCAACCGGACCAAGCGGACTCGATATTCTGAAGGAACTGAAGGCGTCCTCTGAAGCCGCCCACATCCCGGTTATCCTTATGAGTGCTCTGGATACCTCACGACTTGAAGCACTCGGTTATGCCGCCATGGCCGACTCCTGCCTCGGAAAACCTTTTCGCCCTCAGGAACTCCAACGACGTATCGTCGCACTCGTGACCAATAGACAGCGGGCCCTGGCGCGTGCACGCCAGACCATGTTGATTGATCGTTCATCCGGTGCCGATGCGGCAACACCTCAGGAAGATGAAGCGCTTGCCTTTTTGGTCCATATTAAATCGCAATTTGCTGACGTTGACGAACTCTCTTTGCTTACGATTACGGAGTTTGCCAAACGTCTCCATACAAGTACACGCAGTCTCCAGCGTGACCTCAAATCCCATGGTGTCAGTTTTCAGGAACTCAAACGCCTTGAGCAAGTACGACGCTCAATGCATTTGATGCGTCATCATGATATAAGCATCACCGAGGTGGCCCAACAAAGCGGCTTTAACAATAGCAGCTATTTTAGTCGTGTTTTTAAAGAAATCACCGGGTTATCCCCTAAAGAGTGGCGCGCGCAGTTGCACGCTCAGACTTGACGCCCACCCAATTGCAATCATATGATGTTTTAGTAACAATGTATTCAGAAGTCCTTTGACATGTCGGGAAAAGCGGAGTCCTTTCTGACAAAGGCCGACTGTTTCGACCTTTCTGTGTATCACGCCCAATTTCCGTCGCAAACGGAGAGGTGGGCTTAATATAACATTTTCTCAGGCAATTTTTCGTGCTCTCATGATATCCCACAAACGTCAGCATGTTTCTTTCGCTTGCCTGCGATACACGCATCTCGCGCCGGAATGTATGCCACGCCTTTATCTTGAGTAACGTTAAAAAGCCCGGACACGCACCCAGAATGAAAAAGCCGTATCTTTCAATCATCATCCCTGTTCTCAATCTTTGGCACTTCACAGCCGATTGTCTCAAAAGCCTCAAAGCAAACACCCCTGGCTCTTTCTATGAAGTGCTCGTGGTTGATAACGGATCATCGGACTCAACACCTTCCGAATGTCCGCACCTTGGGAAGCAACTTTTTGACGAACGATTCACCTACATTCGGCTTGAAGAAAATATACATTTTGGTCCTGCATGTAATCTCGGTGCAAGCAAAGCGGCAGGAGAAATTCTTTTTTTTCTCAATAATGATACACTGCTCACAAAAAACTGGTTTAGTCCCCTCTTTGATCTTTTTCGATATGATGTCACCGTTATGGCTGCAAGCCCGTTATGTCTGTTTCCGGATGATGGACGCATTCAACATATGGGGATCGGCTACACTGGAACGCTCGGTGTGCGTCACCCATATTTTCTTTTTCCGGGAGACCATGTCGTCACACAAAAAAACCGAAAATTTCAGGCTTTGAGTGCTGCGACATTGATGGTTCCAGCGACAGTTTTCAAAAAACTGGAGGGTTTCTTCCCTGAATATGCGAACGGTTTTGAAGACATGGATCTCTGTTGCAGAATGCGAAGAGCCGGTGGACGATTGGTACAGGAGAATAGGAGTAAAGTGTATCATTGGTCCAGTAAGACACCTGGCCGTAACCGCTTTGATAGTGAAAACATGAAACTCCTCAACGCACGGTGCGTCGGGTGTTTTAAACCAGACTTCCATCGGATTGTGTATGACGACGGATTTATCTGCACGTTGACACCTTGGTTGGAAATGGTGATGCGTGAAGAAAACGAAACGCTATTCAAGACCCTGGATACACTCACCACAGAAGACGAAATACGCTCCGCCCTCGAAAGCTATCCATTGTGGGAAAACGGGTATGATGTACTTGCTGCAATGCTTCAAGCACAACACCGCCTTGAGGAGGCAGCTCAAACCATATTTTATGGTGCAGTTTTTTTTCCAAACATCAAAAGATTTCAACGCCTCAAATCATTAGCAGAAATAACGCACAACGAGGCATGGATAACGCAAGCAGAAAGACGACTGGAAGGAATCATGAACGCATTATCATCTCCTGACCAGTTGTACGCACAGGCGGAATATATTCTTCGTTGGTCTCAAGACAACAACGATCGTATTTTACAGACATTATATCAAGAGTGGATCAATGCCCACCGACACACTCAAAAACGAGTTTGAATAAGGAACATTTTCTTTAAGATTTCCCTCCCTCTCCCAAGCTCCTCCCGGGTATCCCGAAACTATACCAACGCTCATCTACACCACCTGTCAATTCCCTGACAAATACCAGGATATCCCATGTGAAATCCTCTGATACATGTGGTGAAAACGAAAGACGCAACATTTTCTTTTTGAGCCCCCCCTGAAGAGGGCGCTCAATCAGTGCCTTTGCGGCTCACTCTACGAACAAATCACGTCCACACTGCTCGCGTGGCTCCATATGGAATATTTTTTGCTTTTTATTCAGCAAGAACATTTTCTACTGGAGACAGGCATGATTTCCTCAATATTCGATAGTGCGTATACACAATACGCCATCAATTCATCACGAAGATCGCCCGATCGCAATGGAGTGTCGACGGCAACGTCGAGTGACACTGTGCGATTATCCAATGACGGACAAATGCTCTCCGATGTCCTTTCAAACATTAAAGAGATCTCTGGGACAGCTTCTGAAGATACACCAGTTAATTTCGAAGCTGAATTACAGACTCAACAATATTTTGCCAAGAATACAACGACTCAAGAAGAGTCTCTTTCTCAAAGAGAACTTATTGAAAAACTTATTGAAGAAAACCCACAACTTGCTGACAAGATCAGAAGTATATTTGGGAGTTCCGGAATTCATTCTCAAGAAAATGATTATGTTGCTTTCATAAAACAATACATCAACAATCCATACGCTATTGTTGCTGAATACAATCGTCGCTTTCCCAATAATACAGATGATACATCAAATAATAACAGAGAAAATGCCGAGTCTGATCGTTCTTCCATGCCACAGCATGCGGAAACAACCTCCACAGACAATCCGAGCACACTTCAGCAGAACCGCGCCAACCGAATATATGGAACAATGGGGCTGCGAGGACAGTCCCTGGAAACGCAGTCGACGCTTCTTGCCATGGCTGATAATATGTCTATTTCGTCGGAACGCCTCCCCTCCACCTCTTCCGACACAACAAGCACGGCTCCCATTGAAGTCTCCCATCAGCATGAGGGTGAGACGTATTCACAAAACAAAGACGGTTCAGCGAAACGCTTGCAGGAAACGCAGAATATTATTGATATGTACCATCGACAGAACGAAAAAGAACACGCGAGTAACACCGCTCAACCTTTGAACCGATTGCAGTCACGCTGGATATGAGCCGTAAACGACGGAAGAGATCTGAACAGTGTTTTGACATATCTTTCTCAGCTCCACACATAGAGTCATGACAATGACGTTCTCAGTGTGACGATCCTGAATGCTACCCTACTTTGCCCGAAGCCGAAGCTCCATGTGCAGCAACGGAAATGGCTTGCCCATCCCATCCAGAGGTGAACGGCACACAACGAAAAATCCCATGTGCTTGTAAAATCCAACTGCGGAAGGATTCTGTTCGTTCACATCTACGGCAGTGGTGTCAAGCACCTCAATCGCAAAACGAATCAGAGCTCGTCCCAATCCCTTTCCCTGGAAGCGCGGAGCAAGAAACAACATTTCTATTTTGCCCTCTGCCACGCCAAGAAAGCCTTGCATTGTGCCTGCAACGTCTCGTGTGCAATACAGATCAACAGCTGGGAAAAAATCACTTGCAATCAGAGGCTTGAAAAATTGAATATCTTCTTCTGATAAAAAATCATGCGTCGCTCGAACCGACGCTTCCCATACCTCTATCATTTCCTGATAGTCGTCTGCTGTCGCAGCCATGATTGGCATACGTCTCTCCTTCATTCTTTCAAAATGCGATGTTCCCCACATCCAATGCATTCAAAAAGATGCGAATAAGCATCATCAAGACATCGAAAAATGTTATGACACAGTATCATGCGAGTATGCGATCAAACCGATTGTCCATGCAAACACTCACATCTGTCGTTACGAATCTCCCGTTTATATACAGACTGAAAATTGTTGCCGGTGTCGGCGAAGACTGTGCTTCCTTCAGTGTTTTCAGCTTCACAATCTCAAGTGGAATCCCTCTTTTTTTGCATGATGAAACAAGCGATGTATTCACATGATACTCAACAAATGGGCAACGATTTGAATAAAATACGACACAACCGCGGGTATTTTGAAGTCGTTCTACTCGGGCACAATCATTAAAGTGGACAGGGGATGCATTCGTTTTCAAACGGAGGGTAAAAAGGCCAAACCCATTCGGCAAAGCTTCTACCACCTCGAAACCTTGCCGCAACAACCACCTTGTATCACTCATAAAGTGGAACTTTTTGATTCCAGCAACGGTCACGAGACCATGTTTCTTGAGATGCTTGGCTGCATTGATCGCTTCATTCAGCAAGGCTTTCCCATGCCCTTGCTTCTTATATTTTCCGGAAACCCAAAAACATCCTATAAAAAGATACCCTGGAGCGGTTATCGGAGCCCACGCATGTTCAGCCGGTCCGTATTCAATAAATACCTTTGCCCGTTTATCAAGCCGCTTGAAGACATAGCCGTTGGCAAATTCATGCTTGAGCCAGTCTTTTTTTCGTTGATAGCCTTCAGCGCATTTCTTATCCGAAAAGGCACAACATATATGTTCTTGATCAATATTATCAGCATGTATTGTCATATACATAGCGACATCTCAGGTACACAATAAATTTTCGATATGGTAAAATGCGTACAACAACATAATGAAAAGCAATATACAAAAGGCTAACAATACCAGTGACAACACCTTAACACCTGGACATCTTTCGTATATGCTGACTCTGTTGTTCTACTCCCTGATGAAACAGATAAATCCGTCGAGACGGCTACGTGTTTGACGCCCTCTCTTTCCACAGGCATACATGATATTTATTTCAATACAAAATCCTTTCGACAACTACCAATCAATGAAACAAGCATGCGCCATAAAATTTCATTTGTAATATCATTTTTTTTCATTGCATTATTCATTTCCACTGGCATATCGCATGGATTGAGTATTCCATCATATGATGTTTCAAAAGAAAACACATCGCTTGGCCCTTTCGATCTCTATGTCATCAAAGATGAAACAATGAAATTATCCATTGATGATGTCGCTTCTGGAAGCATTCATGGCGAGTTAACATCTTCACGATTCTATATTCAATCAACAAATACAAATTATTGGTTTTGCTTCACCTTAACAAATAATTCCCAAAAACAGATTGCTCGAGTCATTCACTTGGATGAACCATTTGCTCATGACGTTGACCTCTATTACCGTGCAAAAAATACTTGGCATCACGATCAGGCAGGACTTGCTATACCGTTGAATGAACGCTTGATTAACAATCGAAACCCCGTCTTCACCATTAGAATAGCACCCCACCAATCCATTACCATCTACATCAAATTGCACTCAAACTACGGCATGCTGACGATTGGCTGCTTTGTTGAAGAGCCAAGTGCTTTTTTGAAACGTGAGCAACTGGTAACTGCATGCTATTTCTTTTATTTTGGAACAGTCTTTGCTTTACTCATGTACAATACCTTCCTGTTTTTTTCCCTCCGTGAAAAACTCTATGCATACTACGTACTTCATGGATTGTGCTTTGGTGCTTGGGTTATGCTGTACAGTGGATTTGATCTCTATACAGGAATACATGAATCATATCACTACCGTCTTAACGCAATTACAAATTTTGTATTGGTATTCCTCTCGCTATTTAGCCGTGAACTTCTTCAGACAAAAACGAATCTTCCCAAAATTGACACCACCTTGCTCATTATCGCCGCTATCAGCTTGATTTCCGGAATTACGAGCTTTATCGACATCACCTACTATCAATACCTCACATTTATCGCTTTTCCATCATATATTTTTTTTATATATGTTGGAATCTACGCCCAAGCAAAACACATTGAATTGTCAAGTTACTACCTGCTCAGTATGAGTATGTACTTTCTAGGAATAATCCTCCTTGCTTTGCTTCTCATGGACCTTATCCCATACAACATTGTCACCCGATATTCCTACCTGCCTGGTTCAATGGCGGAATTGACCATTTTTTCCCTTGCATTGGCCCATAGGGTGAAGCTGTTGCAAAAACAAAATATGGCGTTTCAATTGGAACTGATCAAAACGGAACGAAAAGCAAAAGAACGGTTGGAAATCGTTGTTACGGAGCGCACCGCCGAGCTTATGCGAGCCAATAATGAACTTGAACGCATGGCGAAACAGGATGGGCTTACCGGCTTAGCAAACAGACGATTGTTGGATGAACGACTTCACCATGAATGGCAGGTGCTGAAACGGGAAAAGAAGACCTTGTCCGTCATCATGTGTGACATTGATTATTTCAAGCTCTTCAACGACTATTACGGCCACCAGGAAGGTGACAAGAGCCTGACAAAAGTAGCTCAAGCCATTGCGACGAGCCTTAAACGTCCCGATGACTTGGCAGGACGGTATGGTGGGGAAGAATTCTTAATTATTCTCCCACACACTGACAGCAAAGGCGCCGTCAAGGTTGCAACACGAATCGAACAAACAATAGCAGATATGGCCCTTGAACATGTGAAATCCAAGGTTGCCGATCACGTCACATTGTCTTTCGGTGTGGCCTCAATGCTGCCATGTGAAGACATTGCTCCCGAACAAATCGTTTCGTTTGCTGACGAGGCTCTTTACGAAGCGAAACGACAAGGTCGTAACCGGGTGAACACCTCACACCAAACGGTTTGATGCAGCGCGGTGATTTCCTGCATCGTGAAGCGGATACGAGCAATAAAAGTCAGCCTCCTTCACTATGGGTAATGGTGAAAGAGGAAGCATGGTCTCCACCGCCCCTGGCCCCACGTGATGAATGAACCAACGTGCGGTCAGGGGAAGTGGCAAAGCGGTACATCTGCATGGCACTCGACTACTTATTTTTGAGCTGCTACGACAAAAACCGGATCACTCACTCCTTTAGTTTCAAAAAAGTGTGGGTCGCCAAACGTCCTTGAGTAATTGCGAAAACTCATGGTTTTTCCGGCTGTTTTGAATCCTGCCAAATGCAAGAGTTGACGGACGAACCCCATGCGCTCGAAATCATGTAAATCAAGCCACCCTTCGACGGCTTTGGTCGGGAACCAACGATTGGAGAACCCAATAAGCGCCCACCCTCCAGGGTTGAGGTGCTCATGCAATGACCGCAGCACACTCAGCGGATTGGTAAGGTACTCTATGGACAGACTGCAAACGGACACATCGAACATACCCAGTGCTTCGGGAACCATAGGGTCTTGATTAAGATCATGAACGAATGATCTTCCAAGCCTTGAGTTGTGTTGCATCTCCGATGCATTCAATCCCAAGCCGACAACCTCCAAATCCATGCCTTGAGGCAAGTGCGATTCCATACTCGCCATCAAGTCAAGAACGCGCAATCCTGGTTGTAAATATGTAGAATATGCACGAAGGAGATTCGCTGAAGCCTGTGCATCAACATGCCCGATCATACGCGGTTCACGATAAAACTGGCTATCCGCATTTTCATCACTTCGCGTAAAAAATTGCTCATCAACAAATTGCGTGGGGATTCCCGGCAAAGACGCTTGCATTCCCGGACCCCAATTGCATATTTCTTCCAACCAGTGATGAACGACTCCGCCGGTATCAGATTGTTTTTCCTCAACATGTACCACGCGACTTTCCAAAGACAAAGCGTACGGAGCGAGGGGATGATTTCTATCCACCGTCATCGTATTATCGTCCATAGCAATCAGGCGAAACGGAGTCACAGTTTGGGGATACACATCGGAAAGACTGCTCAGCATCCCCATGGGATAAAATCTCCCGATCCGAGGCGTTACCAGACGATGTGCGATGGTCTTTTTCTGAAAGGATTTTGTCGGTACAACAGCAAGCCGCTTGGGATCATGTGGTGGCACGGTCTGCAGAGGCGATAGTGTCGTCGTGAGCACATCACCCTGAACAGCCCCCTCCAGCCCTTCGCGCACTGCTTGGGGAAAAATATCACGCCACGCATTGACGCGCCGGGCACAATAATATTCTTCATGTTCGTCATTATGGTCCTGCCAGCGCAGGACGAATTCTATTTCAGCAAGAGAATTGTGTGTAAACCGAGACAACTGCTCCTTCTTTGCTCACTCTGAATTGAGTTCAAAGGTTGATACACAGGGCCATCAATACGCGCATTGTAAGCATTGACCGGATGTCGTCAAGACACAACGAAAGCCCTCTCTTTCAAGAAGGTCATCGGCACATTCCGTGTCTCGCAAGCGAACCACAGTCCATCATGAAAATGGACAGCACCATGGATTGCCCTCTTGTTTACATACACGAATTCCATATAGAAAACTCATGGCATGCAATATAATAGAGGAACAAGGCATGAAGCTATCCATTCGCACGTTCTCTTCTGCCAGTTTTTGCCATACGCATCCATACCATCAATTGGTCATCGCTCTCCAAGGAGGTGCTGACAATTTTACCGACAATGGTGACGGTCGAATTGGCCCTGGTCAGTGTATCGTCTTCCCGGCTGGTTGCCTGCACCAATGCATCCCGGATGAACAATCCCGGTTTCTCGTTGTGGATCTGGAGGAACTTCCAAAGACACTACAAAATTTACCTTCTCTTATTGTCAGTGTGCCTGTGCCATTACAAATGTACTGCCATTTTGTTGAAAAACAATTGGAAGACCGTCTCAACCCGGTCTTGGAGCATTCTATCGGGGAATTATTCGAACAACTCCTCCATCATGCGATATTTTTACCAAACATTGATTTTCGTATTGCAAAAGTCATCGAACATTTTGAAAAAAATATCTCCTCGTCAACGAGCGTCGCAGAGCTTGCTTCAATTTCTGCGCTCAGTTTGAGTCAGTTCAAAAAACTTTTTAAGGAACAGACAGGGAAAACACCCGGTCAATTCCTTCAACAGTTGCGAATGGAAAAAGCAAGAGCGCTCCTCGCGCACACAGATTATCCATTGAGCATTATAGCTGAAATGGTGGGATATAGCGACGTGTCCTCATTCAGTCGTCGATTTTCCTTCTATTTCGGGCACTCGCCTCGCAACAGCCGGAAACAATAGTTCCGCCTCGACAAGCCGATGAAACAAGAAAATCGGCTTTTGTGCAAAATATGCTTCCACTTCTTTTGATACCATCCCTCTCTCGTATTATTCATGGTTGAAACCGCGCCGGTTCGTTCCCCGTTATCCCGTTCACAGCGTGACACTCTTGAAAAGAGGCATTGAAAGAAATGGAATTGAACATATTTTTCGCATTTGTCGTCGCAACAACGATTATGATTGCTTTGCCGGGTCCAAGTGTATTGTTGACGATATCACATAGCATCGCTTTTGGTTGGAAGACTGCGATCATCACTGTTCTTGGCGCTACGGCTGGTATTGCGATTCAACTTGCTCTTACAGCAATTGGAATGGCCTCAATTGTTCATTTTGCAACAGAAATCTTTACATGGGCTCGCTGGATAGGCGCAGGATATCTTGTTTACCTTGGCATCAAACAATGGCGATCATCAGACACCCATCCCAACGTTAATGCTGCACCTCAGACAATGAATGTATTCGTGCAAGGAGTGATTGTTACTGTTCTCAACCCCAAAAGCCTCGTCTTTATTGCGGCCTTCTTACCACAATTTATTCATCCTTCGCATTCTTTGGGTTTACAACTTTCTATAATTATTCCGACTTTTCTTCTTATAACGTTTATCATTACGTCCCTTTGGGCCATTGCCGCAGGAAGCGCACGAGATATGCTGCAAAACGAAAAACTGTCTCGGCCGATGTTGCGGACCGCAGGAGGATTCATGGTCTTGGCCGGCCTGGGTATGGCAATGACTCGACGCAGCAATTAAATTCTAGAACACATGTCCTGTTAAGAAGTTGAAGATTGTGCTGTCAAAGAAACCTAACTATTGGACAAAACTCCAGAAGTACGCCGCATATCGAACGAGTTCTTGGCCAAAGTCGCAAAGTTGGTCCCCTCTCAGACAATCGCACCTGGTTGCGGGTGCAAAGCAGGTCAAGCCGTTTGAAGAGCCTCATATCAAACGGCTTGCTGCTCGTCGTGTGCGGTATCAGGAGCTACGTGGTCCACTGGGTGACGGACAACACAGCGCTCACACATGTCTGGTGACAATATCAGGTCATGGTAGCCAACTTCCAGACTTAACCAATTATGAGCATGACAAGCTTGAAGAGGCTTGGGTACTCTTCGAAAAACAAATTCTTGCTCAGGAGATATATCAACGCTTCGCTCGTTTTCAGGCTGGGGTGACTATTATTGTAGTGCAAGATTTGTCCTATTCCGCTGTTTTTCGTCGCCCTCCGAATATGCCTGAAATCAAGGCAAATTTGATCGTCCTCGCTGGATCATCTGAGAACCAGACTGCAGCAGATGGTGTATCCCAAGGAATATTCACGGAATCTTTGCTTCAGACATGGGCGAAAGGTACGTTTTCAGGAAACTACAATGAGTTCATTTCTGCGATTGGAAAAAAGATGCCAAGCGCTCAAACACCGCAACTATACGTGTATGCCAAAGACAAATCGGTTGAATTGCGCAAGCCTTTCGTCTTGACGTTTTGAGATGGATAATATCGAGTATTGGCCCAGCCTCGGCAGACAGCCGACCTCAAAGGAACATACGGGTTTCGAAACTTTGAGAATTACAGACTAGAGGGAAAAGTACTGTTCGGATAGCGTGACAACAACCATGTCGGAAAAGCAATTCTCCAGTCCTGCCCCGTCTTTGATATAGACCGGGTCTACTTCAAAGAAGGGAGCCAGAACTGGAGACGCCACAAATAAGAAAGGGACCAACTTGCGTTAGTCCCTTGAACGAATAAACAGGCTTTTTGCCTGGGAATGAACAGTGGCGGGGCCGACGAGACTCGAACTCGCGCCCTCCGGCGTGACAGGCCGGCGTTATAACCGACTTAACTACGACCCCGCTATCTGTGGGAATCCAAAAGCCCAATCCTTTTTGGGGGTGAACTTTTGAAATATAATAGGTCACGAGACCTTGTGTTGTCAATGGCGGGGCCGACGAGACTCGAACTCGCGCCCTCCGGCGTGACAGGCCGGCGTTATAACCGACTTAACTACGACCCCGCTATCTTTTCACTGGTAGGCGGAACAGGGCTCGAACCTGTGACCCTCGGCTTGTAAGGCCGATGCTCTCCCAGCTGAGCTATCCGCCCGCCTCGTGAGAAAGACCTTCTACGCAGATGCCCCCCCGCTGTCAACAAACTTTTTTCAAATTATTTAAAAAAAATTTTTCTTGCCTTACCCAGCCCAACTCTCCAACATCCAAGCATTGCCAATTTCCCGGTAACACCGTAGTTTCATGTTGTTTTTCCATAACGATAAGGAGTCGACTATGGTCTTCACCGTATTTTGGCTCATCCTTTTACTCGCGTGTTTTGTTACGTTAACAAGCACCATGTTTCTTTTTGCCGACTTGCTGACGCGCTCTCCCGACGATACTCCGCAAGGATTTCGTGGAATCGCTCACGTATCGGGTATTTTGACGGTTGCCATGGTCACGTGCTTCATCGGTCATACGGTCGCCTTCTTCAGTGTCCCCTTCGGGTATCTCCCGTGGCGTCTCCGTACAATCAAAGGCAGGAAACTCAGCGGAGTGCCCGTTGTATTTGTCCACGGGCTTTATCATTCTTCGGCAGCCTGGTTTGCGTTTCGATTTCGCATAGGTACAATCGGCCGAAGGCCCACGTTTGCGCTCACCTATCCCTCATTTTTCCAGAATATCGACACCATCTGCTCCAGACTTGAGGATACAATTGAAACTGCTCTGAAGGAGACAGAGCAAAAACATGTCATTCTTGTCGGGCATAGCCTCGGTGGACTCGTCATTCGCCGATATTTGACCACCTCGCAGCAAGCGCATGCCGTTGCCGGCATTGTGACTTTGGGGACACCACACCGCGGTAGTATTTTAGCCCACCTGGCAACCGGTCATCTCGGACGCTCCATTGCACCTGACGGGGCACTCATCAAAAAACTGGAACAGCACCCCCTCCCGAATATCCCCAAGATGTGCCTCTATTCCTGCATTGATAACATGGTTGTTCCGGGAAAAAATCTTATTCCTCGAGACTCTGGCTGGGTTATTGAGGCTACCGCCCCCGTCAGTCATACATTTATGCTTATTTATCCCCCGGTCATTCGTCGTGTTCGTCAACTCCTCGACGCACTTGATCCTGTTGCTTGATAACGAATTCTTCAGGGAGAACGGAAATGGAACATGCAGAAATTCTTATAAGTGGCGCCGGCATTGTTGGCCTCTCCATCGCACGAGAACTGTTGCGGCGCGGATATGAAAACATCGTCTTGCTCGAAAAGGAAACCGATGTAGGAAAACATGCTTCGGGTCGCAATAGCGGAGTACTCCACGCGGGTATTTATTACGCTCCCGGTTCAACAAAAGCGCAAACCTGCCTACGCGGCAACCGGATGATGCGTGAATATTGTCGTGAAAAAGGCTTACCACTCGAGCAGTCGGGAAAAGTCATCGTTGCCTCCAGCCATGACGAACATGAGCGTCTTCTTGCACTTTACGACCGCGCTCGCACCATCGGTGCGGCAGTTTCGTTGATCGATACCAAGGAATTAGCCGAAATCGAACCGGCCGCGGCCACTGTTGAGAAAGCAATCCACTCCCCTGAAACGGCTGTCATCAATCCAAAACGTATTGTGCAACACCTTGTGAAGGATATCACGGCAGATGGTCGAGCCCGCATTCTTTTCGAGACTGCATTTGTCCGTCCCATACGTCCCGGTCTTGCTTTGACCACGTCTGGACCTTTACGATATCGGCGCTTTATTAATGCATCAGGTGCTTATAGCGACGTCGTCGCGCAAGCATTCGGACTTGGCCATGCCTACCAACTTGTTCCGTTCAAAGGCTTGTACCGTCAACTTGTTCCTGAGCGGCGCGGCATGATTCGAGGAAGCATCTACCCTGTACCGGACATACGCAACCCATTCCTCGGCGTGCATTTCACCAAAAGCGTGGCCGGCGAGGTGCATATCGGGCCCACTGCCATTCCGGCATTGGGAAGAGAAAACTACAGCCTCTTCGGCGGACTTGATGCCGAAGCCTTCCGCTTTGCCTGGCGTGATGTCGTCCTATTCACCCGCAATGCAAAATTTCGCACCATCGCATTGACCGAACCGCGTAAATACATGTTCTCCCAATTTTTCAAGGACGCTTCCAAACTCGTCAAACACCTCAACCCAACCGATATAGCCCCGAGCTCCAAGGTTGGAATCCGTCCTCAGCTCGTCAATGTGCAAACGAATGAACTGGTTATGGACTTTCTTGTCGAAGAGCATGATGGAGACATCCATATACTCAACGCCATCTCCCCGGCCTTCACGAGTTCTTTTGCTTTTGCTGAAACAATCGCAGATCTGTTTGATTCACAAGAAACAAAAACGCCGGACCATAACGACCCGGCGTGAATATCGAAAACAAGACTGCCTCCATCATGATGATGACATGGGCCCGTCTGCCGCGACGGGCCCTTCACACCAAACGGGTTGAGACACCGTTTCTGCAGCTCGCAATCCACAACTCGCTTGACCGCATCGAGAGCACGATCCGTCTCGACAGGGTTCTGCCCGGATGAGGATATCGATATCATCGTGAAAATCATTCTTCAGAACGGCTTCCATATCCTGTACCTCACTGTACGCCGCATCAAGACTGATATTTCGTGGTAAAATGAGGTGGAAATCGACCTGGACTCGGTTGCCGCTTCGACGAGCTCGCAAGCGGTGAATATCAATCCAGGCTGGTCTGCGATTCTTGGAAAGCACCAGACAAATTTCTTCCAAAAGATGTGGGTCAACCGCATCCATAAGTCGACTAAACGACTTCTTCACCAGTGATACGCCCATAAACAAAATATTGACCGCGACGAGGCAGGCCACGGCACCATCGAGCCAGACCCAGCCCGTGAACCATACCAAAACCAAACCGACGACAACGCCAGCAGATGTGAAGACATCCGTTAGGACATGCTTGCCGTCGGCTTCAAGTGTTGCCGATGATGTCGCTTTCCCGACACCAAGCAAAAAGAGGCCAAGGAGCAGATTCACGGCCCCGGCAATGACAACCAGGATTAAACCTGCGTCGAGGTTGGGGATAGGCTGCGGATTGAATATTTTGTCATACGATTCCCACACAATACCCAATGAGGCTAAAATAATGAGAGAGCCTTCGAATCCCGCAGAGAAATACTCAATGCGTCCGTGACCATACGGATGATTGCGGTCGGGAGGCATGGCCGCCACGATAACACTCGCCAAGGCGAACAGAGCGGCAACAATATTAATAATGGATTCAAGCGCATCGGACAAAATCGCTGACGATCCCGTTTTGGCAAATGCCCAAAATTTGACCGCAACGAGAATCGTCCCTACTGCGGCTGAAATCAACGCGGCAATAATTCGTTTTCGATGCAGAGTGGTCATGGTTTTTATTCATGGTTAGAGTGATGGACGAAACCGTCGCATGCTGTGTCACGGGAAGCAACATAACGCAAGTACATTGCATTACTATAACGATACAAAAACAAAAAGCCGGAACGTGTCCGGCTTTTTGTACACCCATTCGGGAGATATTAACGACGTCGTTACTGCATGACAGAACGGCGAGTGCGTTTTTTGGGGTCATCAGGCTCAAATGTGATGGCCGTTCCGTAGCACGAAAAATATTTGGATCCATCGGGATGAAATGCCACGTTTTCCTGATAGCCGATAATGGCATCGGCACCAATATCAATGGCAGAGGCGGTCAATCCATAAAAAGCACATTCCGAGTCATAACTTCTCCCACTGACAAGCCCGAGCACACGTTTGATGCGTCGTCCTTTAATTGTCGGGGTGGTAACGACAGGAAATTTGCCTGTAAAAAACATCTCTTTGGCGTTTTGCATTCGCTTGCCGCGTTTAATCTCATCGGTCTGCCTCTTCTGCTTCCTCTCAGTTCCGGTAAAAAGCGAAAGCATAACTCCTCCTTTTTATGAATTGCAGCGCATGTGCATTATAGTTGTATCGCGTTCAGGCCTCAGCCTGACAATTTCATGGCATCGCCAACCTTACTGCAACTTCTTTGCCAACACGGCAAAATACATAAAAGCAAGCAATATCAATGTACTACAAAATAATTTTCACACGCTCAAATTGAAGGAGATGCAGGCCTGTCGTCAAACCGCCTTATTTTTGACTCGGTTGCGTGTTTGTGTTCGCCGACTCCACAATCATTGCTCCACGCGAAAAAAAGCCCCGCCGAAACGGCGGGGCTTTTTTTCGCGCATTGTATGACATGCTGAAGCAAGATCATCCTATTTTACTGATGAACTTACTAAAAATGGATTTGGGCTTAACCGTCGATCGATAGCCGGAAAAACGCTTATTTTCCTGCTTCGTTTTGGTCAATTCCAATCTGAGTTGCTCATGAAGTCTCTTGGCTTCATGCGAGATCTGACCCTGTAGCGTCTGAAGTTGAACGAGCTTTTGACGTAAATTGGCAATCTGAACGCCGTCGCGCTCTTTCCAGGCCATATTGAGCAATTTTCCTCGCTCATCGGCCAGTTTTCCCGCTTCCTCGACTTCACCACGCAAAATAAGGTCAAGTTCCTTACGCCCGGTCTCAAGGGCGGTATCGAGATACGACAACGAATCAGCCATGGTAGTTACCCGCAGACGTAGTTAGAAAGTTCAGTGCGCAGCATGCCGATAATTTTGAACCACTTTTCTACAGCAGGAACAAATTCAAATTCGAGAAGATCAGACAACAAAATCCAGTCTTCATTTTCAATAACTTCAAGAATTTCCGAGAACAACTCAGACAGTTCTGCAAGCGCTTCATTGAACTCATCGAAATCCTTAAGATTGAATTCAGAACGCAGCACACCGATCATGCTCATAAAATCGCGCGTCACGTCGACCAAATCCTGGTAGACTTCAAGCGCTTCACTGTCTTCGGCCTGACGGAACAAATCGGCAACACGCCGAGCACCATGGTCCATCAGCTTAATGACTTTCTCCAACTCATCCGTAATATTGACCGCCATTTCCGTGATGGGAACAGAAACGATCTCAAGCGATTTGACTTCGCTGGCATCAATATCTTCGGCTTGGTGAGGATAAATTTCGGAAAAGGCTTCTTTGTTTACAAAGATATCAGTGACAATGCGATTTTCAAGGTGATTTTCTTCAGCGACTTTAACAAGGATTTCTTCAAGGTTTGCAAAGCCACTCATATCAAGTTCAGTCTGCTGGCCGTCGACAACTATCATGACACTCCCTCCTCGGGTCTCAGTCTTAATGTGCGAAAATATTTCCTGGCAAGTTTCTATCAAGTATTGTGCCAATCAGTGAATTCAACACACATATTTTAGACAGTGTCATAACACATCGAAATAGAAAGAAATATTAAACAAGCGATCGCATAGCACCAATAAGCTCGGCATATCGAGCGACACGCCGTAAAAAGAGAGGAAAATCTTGACCCTGCTCCTGCGACTCAAAAAGCCATAATCGGCCCAATGCGGAAAAAAAGACCGTGTTTGCCCACAACGTCTGCACGGTTTGCCATGTGGTCATAAACTTCGACTTGAACACATCGGAAGGTTTCCGTTCCAGCAACATACCTTGCTGAACAAGCAATTCCAGCAACGCTGAAGAGCGTGCAAGAACCTCGGCAACAGTATGTTGGTTTGCTTCGGATAACGAAACCGGTGCGGGATAGGGCGTGATGGGGCCATCGTCAAAAAACTGACGATAAAAATGACGTTGTACATCAATCCACAACGTTCGATCGTCATGATCATGTCCGGAAAGCGACGCCAGAGCAATAAACTGATGAGAATCGACATACGAACGCCATGCACGGACATCGCGGCCACATAAATCGACATTGCCTTCATCATCAAGACGCAAGGCAACAGCCCGTTCCATTGTCTCAACATCAATACGATTCCGGCAAGCGTGATCATGGGGACACGGCACTTCGAACGAGCAGGGATGACAATCCATATCCGGCTCCAGACAAATACTCCCGGCACGATACGGCCCGGTATCGAATGGCTGAGCTGTCGACAAAAATACGGCCACAATCGGCACTTCAAGCCCAGCGGCAAGATGCATTGTTCCGGTATCGTTGGTAACGAGCAACGAGAGCTGTTTCAACAACGCTGCCAACATATCCAAGCCCGTCTTCCCTATAAGGTCGATACAAGGGCTGGAGGTTGCGCGGATATACCGAGACGCAAGTTCCACTTCCCCTTTCGCCCCAAAGAGAACCGGGACAAGTGCTCGTTCCTGCCAGAGGCGCTCACCAAGTTGGACAAATGAAGCCAAAGGCCAGCGCCGCCGATCCACGCTGGCGCCAAGTTGAAAACCGACATACCCAACAGCGGATTCCGGAGCCTGTGCATCCAGAAGCTCTCGTGCCTCGTGGAGGGTTTCATCCAAAGGCGTTTTGAGACGATAGACTCGCTCTTCGACACCGAGTCCAGCAGCTTGCCACATCAGATCGACAAGATTGAATGGGCTCATGCCGCGGTTTTTCGATGACGCTTCCAGAAACGTTGCCCAGGGGGAAGTGTTCTTTCCGAATCCGAGTTCGTCCATGGCAAAACCCGTCACATGCTGTTCCCCAAAGAAACGGGATAACAGCCGGGCCGACAGCGCCGGGGTCATGTTGGCGACAAGAGAAATCGGAGCGGAAGATGAGGAAAGGACAGCGTCTTTAAAGGCAAACAATCTCGACAGGGCACATTGCCACCCAGCTTCCAACCCGGATAAAAACTTTGCTCCCGGGACGGCGTGAACCGTGTCCACATCTCGTAAAAGCTTGGCGGCCGCCTGAAAATTTTCAAGACAGACGACTTCAACGTGATTCCCGCGATCAGTCAACCCGGATATGATGGGCTGCGTCTGCAGCAGATCGCCAAACCGGGTCAGATTCATGACAAGCGTTCGCATATTGCCTCATCGAAAACGGCGTGGATGCAAAGCCGGACACGACCTGGTCGCGGTCCTGGGCTTAGCCGTCCGAAGACATCGCCCGGATTCGTTTCTTTAGCTGTTTTTCGTAGCGTTCATATTCGCTGTAAATACAACCACAATAGGGTTGTCTGTACAACCCCATGGCTTTTGAGCGATCAATCCCTTCCTGCCAGCCGTCGCGGAAATCTTCGTAATGAAATGCCACAGGTGATCCGGCGGCAGCATCGCGACACACGTCCTGAATCATTTCGTGCTTTTGATAACGACTATATAAAAGCGTTGTCGTAAAACAATCAAAATGGCCATGCGCGGCAATATTGCGCGTCTGCTTGATACGAAGACTATAGCAATAGAAGCAGCGGTTCGACTCACGATGCGCGACATCACGTAAAAACAATTGTGGTCCGGTTGGCTCGTCGCGAAAAATAATATTGATCCCCAAAGCCTCAGCAGCTTGTGCCGCACCATCACGACGCTTGAGATACTCAGTCAACGGATGGATATTGGGATTATAAAATAACCCGGTGACAGCGAACCCTGCTTGTTTGAGACGGTCGATGACCGTCACCGAACAGGGCCCGCAACACATATGCAAAAGAATTCGCGGCGTGGAACTCATGCATCCTCGGCAACAATCTCGATTGTTTTTCCGAAAGAATGCTCAAAATCGCATAACCGAGCACGCTTGTCATTGAGTAAATACAGCGCAAGCCGTGTCGATGTTTTATACACAACAGTTTCGGACGTCTTGCTGCTCCGCTGTATGAGATGATAAATATCTTTGAGTGCTTGCATGGCTTGCCATTCCAGGTTTCGTCGCGTTCCCGTCCCTGCACAGTGACAGCACGCTTCCGTACTCACGGCAAGCGCGGAAGAACCAAGCCGCTGACGCACCAATTCCAGCAAACCGAACCGGGAAATCTTGCCGACATCGGTTCGTGCCCGATCCAGCTTGAACGCTTGACGCAGTGCTTTTTCCACTTCGCCACAATGCTTGCGATCCTTCATCTCAATAAAGTCGATCACGACTTGGCCACCAATATCCCGGAGACGGAGTTGCTGCGCAATTTCCACCGCCGACTCTTTGTTGATTTTGAGGGCCATTTCTTTGAAATTACTTTCGCCGCCGATCTTGCCCGAGTTGATATCGACTGCGGTCAGGGCTTCTGTATGGTCGAAAACAAGTCGACCACCACTCGGCAAGGTGACTTCCCTACCGTGAATTTGTTCAATCTGTTTTCGTAAGCCAAACCTATCCCACAATGGAACATCAAGATCGCTATGGACTTTGACGATGTCGGTACGTCGAGGAAAAATAAGGGCCGCCATCTCAGACACCCTATTGGCCGTATCCTTATCATCTACCCAAATTTCACCAATGTCTTCTGTCAGGTAGTCCCGTACAGCTCGCGCCGACAAATCGGCTTCTTTATAGACAAGAACAGGTGACTCAAGCGTCGTGCCTTTATGACGGACTTCTTTCCACAAGCGTTTGAGGA
The DNA here is from genome assembly GCF_000429305.1 of Desulfovibrio inopinatus DSM 10711. Classification (NCBI taxonomy): domain Bacteria; kingdom Pseudomonadati; phylum Thermodesulfobacteriota; class Desulfovibrionia; order Desulfovibrionales; family Desulfovibrionaceae; genus Desulfovibrio; species Desulfovibrio inopinatus. The sequence goes on along the minus strand of NZ_KE386880.1, from coordinate 80,676 downwards.
AGGACAGATCGCGTTCCAGCGCGGTTTTGGATTTTCCCATACCGGCTGTACGCACAATAACGCCCAGACCTTCGCCCACCTTCATGTTGCAGACGATATCCTTAAGGCGTTTGCGTTCCGTTTCATCCTCGACTTTCCGGGAAATACCGCATTGTTCTCGCCCCGGTGTCAGGACAAACGTCCGTCCCGGAAGAGAGAGATACGATGATAAAAATGCTCCCTTGTTACCCGTGGGTTCCTTCACAACTTGGACAAGGATTTCCTGATTTTTCTTGAGAACTTTCTGAATCGGCGGATATTTCGTTTTTTTATCCGAGATCCAGTCGTTCATATAATATTCAGGATGGACTTCATCGATCTGCAAAAAACCGTTTCGCTCTGCTCCATAATTGACAAATGCCGCTTGCAGAGACGGATCGATGTTATGAATGCGTCCTTTATAGATATTCCCCCGTGTTTTGGCTTGGTGGACCATTTCCACATAATATTCTTTGAGAATGCCCTCCTGGGAAATGGCCACTTCGACCTGTTCTCCAGGTAAAACACTAATGAGCATTTTGGCTTTTTTCTTCTTGCTCCTTGCCATTCGAAAATTCTCCAGCGCATATCCGGAGCCGCGCTCCATTTTCCGGCGCGCCTGTTAGGCGGTCAGTATGCGAAGACACAACGATACGAGTGAGAGCGTGCTTGATCGGTCGGCGCGGCGATTTGTTTTGCATCACAAAAACGGGCCTCTCATAAATCAATCATCGTGTCTGCCAATATAAAAAATATACAATCTCCCTTGCGTTTTTCACGAACGCGACCACGTTCAACAAGAATGGCGAGTTCCTGTTCTATCATGGTCACATCCATGCTCATCGCTTTGGCGAGATCAATGGCCGTTTGTGGCCTGCGACGCAGGGAGGAAATAATCATGTCCTGCGCGGCCTCTTGCCCCAAGGGCGTTTTTTTGTCCAGCGAGGATAACCGTTTTTTCGCGGTTGACGTCGCTTTTGTCCCCACTCCGCACAGTCGTTCCCGAAATCGTTGGAGAGATTCCGCAGAAGCCGGCTTTATCTTGCTTGATGTCCCGGGACGGGTCATGGTGACGACATCCACCCGATCTGGCCGAAGATGATGCAAAAAATCTTCGAGCCGATCCAAGTTTTCTGTGGTGTCGTTTATCCCATCGAGCAGCAAAATTTCCAGACACATTGTGCCCGAATACATGCTGCGGAAGTCCAAAAGTCCCTGTCGTATGCTATCAAGAGAACAGGATGGATGAGGCCGGTTCACCCGCTTGAATTCATCTTCAACAAGCGAATCAAGCGAGGGGAGAACCATGTCGGCGAGACAGAGTTCACGACGTACATCGGCATCGTCGAGATGGGCGGAGTTTGTCAAAACGGCGGTTTTGCGGTCTTTTACGAGTGCTTTGGCTTGCGACAAAATATCGCCGAACTGGACATTGAGTGTCGGTTCACCAAGCCCCCCGAGGGTGACAACGTCGAAATCCGGTCCTTCTTTCACGAACCGATCGAGTTCCCCAATAATGACATTCGCTGGCACATACGGTGCACGCTCGACGGTCAACACATCAGTGACACCGACTTCACAATACGGACAATTGAAAGAACAAATGCGGCGTCCAAGAACATCTAGGCCCAACGAAATCCCCAACCGACCGGAATGCACCGGACCGAACACATACGTATACTTGGTATCGGACATAACGGGCTAGAGCATTTTGACCATTTTGCCCGTCGTCTGGCGAAGGCGTCGGCTCAATATTTTGGCAATTTTTCTCAAAATTTTAATACCTAAATACGGATACACCTGAATAAGTTCGTCAAATTTTCCCTTCGATAAGGCCAACAACACCACATTGGTCTGTGCAAACGCAGCAGCCGAGCGGCGCTCTCCGTCAATGATGGACATTTCGCCGAAGTGCGTTCCTTCGGGCAAGGTCAAGACGAGTTTTTCCATCAATTCATCGGTTTCTTTCAGGATGGAAATTTTTCCTTCAACCAGAAATCCCATGTATTCACCGGAATCGCCTTCGTTGAAGATGTATTCTCCTTCCTTGTATTCATGAAGAGACAGATAAGAGGACATGATTTCCACTTCCTCCCATGTCAACTCTTTGCCCCATTCAGTATTATCCAATAAATAGGCTACTCGCTCCTTGGGTACCGCACTATCTGTCATATAGCCCCCCTCCAGTCCGTGCCCCACATTGGAATCGGTTCGATTCTCCGGATTGATGCAGACTGGTCGCTTTACTCCTTACGACAATTTCAATAAACAACCACACGCGGTTTCACATCTCCTATCAGCTCTTGCGACCGCTCACAATCGTTTGAGTCCACACCGCGCATATTTCAGGTGTTTTTTTACAACCCTGTGTTGTATGTTCCCCTGAACAAGCGGGTATCGCCTTATCTTTCAATGCGGAGTTATCATGTCCAATACCGGCCCATTGCTGCTGCTTTTAAGCCCGAAAGGGAAACGCTACCTGCGAAGCCTCGAAACGGACAAAGAGCTTCACACCCAGGATGGTGCCATTGATCTCACCATGGCGGCTGAAGCCGGCTATGGAGCCACGGTCTACACGCACCTCGGTCGTCCGTACAAGGTTGTGCGGCCCACGCTGTATGACCTGGCCAAAAACGTCAAGCGTTCCACGCAAATCATGTATCCGAAGGAAATCGGCTACATCATTATGCGGCTGGGCATCGGCCCCGGTTCTACAGTCATCGAAGCCGGCAGCGGCTCAGGCAGTTTGACCATGTCGCTGGCATGGTTTGTCGGCGACGAAGGCCACGTTCATACATTTGAGCGACGTGACGAATTTTCCAATCTGTGCGGCAAAAACCTGGCGCGTGTCGGCTTATCGCATCGCGTGACACGACACCAGCGCGATATTACAGAAGGCTTTCTTGATGCCAACGGCAATCCTGTTCCGCCTGCCGATGCACTTTTCCTCGACGTGCGCACCCCGTGGGACTATATTGATCAGGCTGCAGCGGCGATTTCTCCAGGTGCACCGGTCGGTTTCTTACTCCCGACAACCAACCAGATATCTCAGCTTCTCGGCCGTCTTGAACACGCTCCCTTCGACGATATCGAAGTGCTCGAAATTCTCATCCGGCGTTACAAGCCCGTTGCCGAGCGTTTACGTCCTGAAGATCGCATGGTTGCCCATACCGGATTTCTCGTTTTCGCCCGACACAATGCCGGTCCGGTCAATCCTCCCGTCAAAAAGACCGAGGAAGCAGCCCCGATTGATGACACGGTGCCTTCTGAAAGCGCTTCTGAAGTTGAATCCGTTCCATCTGCAATGGAAGACGCGGTTGAAAACGCACCAACACCCCAAAAAGATAGCGTATCCGACGCTTCTGATTCCGGGGTTGAAAAATCTGGCGGCGAGTGTTAGTCGTTTTTTCTTTTCGACTTTGATATAGAATCAAGTCCGTACCCTTTTTTATCACGACATACAAAGGTGAAGCCATGACCCGCAAGGACCGCACCGAGGGCATTTATAGCCGACGCGAAGTGCTCGACGAATCCGAACGGCGACAGTATTATCAGATACAGCTTAAAGATCTCCTCACTTATGCGTATCGTTATTCCGAGGATGTCAAAAAGCGTTTTGACCGGGCGCAGTTCCAGGTATCAAAATTTAAAACGTTGACCGACCTCAAGCATATCCCCATCCTGAAGAAGAAAGAACTCATCTTCTTGCAGTCCATGGGACCACGGCTTGGTGGATTGTTGACAAAAGACCTGGGCGAACTCCGTCGTGTCTTTCTTTCGCCCGGCCCTATTTTCGACCCCGAAGATCGCGACGAAGATTACTGGGGATGGACCGAAGGGTTCTACTCGACCGGTTTCCGCTCTGGAGACGTGGTTCAGATTACGTTCAACTACCATCTGACGCCAGCCGGTTTGATGTTCGAAGAACCCCTGCGGAACCTGGGATGTGCGGTTATGCCGTCCGGCCCGGGCAACTCGGCCACACAGCTCGAAATCATGCAGAAGCTGCGCATCACCGGCTATGTCGGGACGCCGAGCTACCTCATGCACTTAGCCGAAAAAGGCGAAGAATCCGGGCTCAACCTGCGCAAAGACCTCTTCCTTGAAGTCGCTTTTGTCACCGGGGAAAAATTCTCGGAAAAATTGCGCAATACCCTGGAAAAAAAATTCGACCTTATCATGCGCCAAGGCTACGGCACCGCCGATGTCGGTTGCGTGGGGTACGAATGCTTCCAGAAGAACGGCCTGCATATCGCAAACCGAGCGTTTGTCGAAATTTGCCACCCGGACACGGGGATTCCGCTCAAAGACGGTGAAGTCGGCGAAATCGTCGTCACCGCCTTTAATAAGACGTACCCACTGATTCGTCTAGCCACGGGTGATTTATCCTACATTGACCGCTCTCCCTGTAGCTGTGGCCGGACATCGCCACGCTTGGGGAACATTGTTGGCCGGGTTGACACCACAGCGCGTATCAAAGGCCTGTTTGTCTACCCCCATCAGGTCGAACAGGTTATTACTCGGTTCGAAGACATCAAGCGTTGGCAGATCGAAGTCACCAATCCTGGTGGCATTGATGAAATGACGCTGATGATCGAAGCGAGCAACTTCCGTCGTGAAGACGAGCTGCTGCACTTGTTCCGCGAGAAGATCAAGCTGCGCCCTGCGCTCAAAGTGCTGGCTCCGGGAACGCTGCCCCCGCAGATCAAACCCATTGAGGATAAACGCAAGTGGGATTAAACCGCAAAACGGTTCATTATCTCTTTGCTTTCAGCCTTCTCTTGACGGGTGGTTGCGCAACCGCGCGGCCACCCGCCCTTTCCACAGCAGCCCCTACCGCATCGTCTTCCTCTGCCATAACAATGACACTCCCAGACTCCGGCACATTTGTTCGGGCGACACCGGATAGTTCAGACGGATTTACTCGCCTTGCACCCCAAGAATTGCTCGATCAGGCGCGTCATGCGGCGTATCTGCTCCTTGGTGAAGTCCACACGAATGCCTGTGATCATGCGATGCAGGCCGATTTTCTCAAGCGCTTAGGTCAAGCCGGTGTATCCATCGCTGTCGGACTGGAAATGGTGTCGGTCGATCTCCAACCCGTTTTGGATGATTTCAACGCCGGTCGTCTCTCCATTGACCAACTTCCCCAAGCCCTCGACTGGGAGCATACATGGGGATACGATTTTTCGCTGTATCGACCTATTTTTGAAACGGCGGCCCAATATGGGTATCCTCTGTATGCCCTGAACTTACCCAAAGGACTTGCACGGAAATATGGTAAAGTCGGTATCGAAGGACTGCCCCCGCAAGAACGTGCGTTCTTGCCCGCCCCGGTTTTGCCTGCTCCCGACGCCCAGAAGAGCATGCTGGAAGACCAGTTCAAAGCGCACATGTCATTTCTCAAAAATCGGGACAACGCTCCGAATCTCGACCGGTTTATTCGAGTTCAATCCGCGTGGGACACGACAATGGCAACCGAAGCCGCGCGTGTGCATGCATCCACCCATCGCCCCGTTGCAATTATTGTAGGGAATGGACACGTCGAATACGGATATGGGATTGCTCATCGCCTGAAGACGCTTGACCCGACCGCCCGCGCCCTGCTCGTCATGCCATGGCGAGGCCAGGAAGCTCCGGACCCGAAAGCGGGAGATATCTTTTTCTATTGTCCATTGCTCCATCGCAGCCGCCTTGGCTATACACTGAGCGAAATAGACAATAGCCTCCATGTCATCACAGTAGCCCCACAATCACCGGCAGAACACGCCGGACTCATGCAAGACGATGTCATCCTGACGGCAAACGACATCCCAATAACCTCCCTGGCCGACCTCCACAAAGCGGCCATCACGGCATCGAAAAACGATGCTCCGCTTGTCTATACTGTCAAACGTGGCAGTGAGACGGTTGATGTGACGATAAAACGCTGAGTGGACTGGGATACTGATGAGGTGTTCAAAAATATGTTGACTTCAACAAGAAGACAGCGTTGATCACGGGTAGCCTGCTCAACGTCGTCGGACTAGCCTTCTCAAAAATCATAATTTTTTTTGGACGTGTTTCTAAAAAATTCTAGACATTAATATTGGTTATAGCATTGTATCTAGATGAGTCGCCACAGCTTTTCAGACAAGCTATGGCAACTCTTCCAGCCTTTCTTCTCCCCTCCTCGCCAAGAACGGCGGGACAGACCATCCAAAGATGCCCGACTTATGTTCGACAGCATACTGTGGATTTTTCGCACCGGTGCCCCATGGCGTAATCTCTCAGAGGAATTCTTGTGTTTCGTTATCAAAGAAGGCTATCCTTCAATGAAATTGATTTTAAAAAAAATTATTCATATCCGCATAACATTCAAAATATTCATGTCATCTGATTCATAAATATGCATAAAAGATAAATAGAAACCACAGATTAATATGTTATGTGTAAGTAGCAAGTATGAATAGAGGGAAAATATGAAAATACCAAAACACACAACGATTACCCAAGATAAATATAGTGAATATACCGATGATACGATCCATACAAATAAATTCTATCCTAGAGTAACACAACTTAAAAACCTGATTAAATACTTCTGGGTATTTGAATGCCGAAATATAAATTTGTGCCACAAAATACTCCCGGTAAATAATATAGACATTATCATTAACTTTCTATCTCCAATGATATTTGAAAAAAATGGCATTTCAAGCGAAATACCGAGCAATATTTTTTTCAGGGGATTAACTAAAGAATATACTACATTGAAACAGCATGGCGCTGCATCAGCCATTGGCGTCTCGTTCTTTCCAGCTGGCTTTTATCCATTTTTTAAAATTCCTGTATCAGAATTTAAGAATGGAACATTTGGCCTTGATATAATTTTACGGAGCAGAGTTCATGAAATTGAAGAAAAACTCATAGACACAGCAACAATATCAGAAAAGATTGATTTGCTCGAAAATTTTTTTCTAGAATTGCTAGATCCAAATGCACGATTGAGCGTCGACTCATACAAACAACTGCATTTCTATTATTCAAGCAACCTGAGTATTCATGACTTTTGTCTTAGAAACAGTATAAATCCTCGGACATTTGAACGATTTTTTAACAAATACATTGGTACACCCCCCAAATCATTTTACAGATTAAGCCGTTTTCAAAGCATATTAAACAAATTGATAAACAGGAAGGAAGTAAATTTGGCAACACTTGCACATGAATTCGATTTTTTTGATCAATCCCATTTTATAAAAGATTTTGAATCCTTTACAGGCTGTCCTCCTTCAATATTTATGAAAGAAAATCAGGCTATTAAACAAATACTCGTTTAAAGTTGTAGGGAGCCAAGGTTTCTTGGACAGCTCTCTCACCAAATTCACGCCGTCTTATCCACAATAGATTGCTGCTTTTCCCGGACCTGTGCGTACGTTTTATAGTCGTGGCGTCCGATCCGTCAACGACAGTTGGATATGTCCTTGAATTCCAGCAAGCCTTGTCGCAATTCCTCCTTGGCTCCCAGAATAAATTCCCCAATGTGTCGTTTTTCTACAATTATTGCTTTCAGATTCTTACTATATTCTTCAGGGAAATCGAATAGGATTAATTTGGAAGAAAAGGAGAATCAAACATGAAAGCAATTGCAATTATTGGAAGTGCAAGAAAATATGAAGATACTGCCAACGGAATGAATATGGTTTTGATGGAATAAAAAAAGAAGAAATAGCAACAGGACTCATCGAACGTTCCGACAAAACATGCATGGTTGCCTCGCCTGTGGCAAATGCTTTGAGAATGAAAAATGATTCATCATTTTTGGTGAAAACTATCTTTTATAAAGGAATAGCTATGAATTTTATTACTGCGGCTTCTACGCATACCAAATTCAACTGGAGGGTTCGTTCTTTGGCTTCCGATTTCCTCCTTGAGGATACCTGGGAGTTCCCCTATGAATTCAGCGCAAAGGACGGGGTCGATTTACATTTATTCCAGAAATCCGCCATTGAACCTATGATGAAGAGCATTTATGATGTCTCCTTAACTGGAATGCTCTTCAGAGTGCGAAAGGTTTTCGGAGCTTTATTTCGCATCGATAATAACTTGAATAATCTCCCTATTCCAGGCTGTCGGGAAAAGAGTCTTCGGGATCGTTTGCAGGAAAGCGATCTTGAAAAAGACACTCCGGAACGCGCGATGGACATCTCAACGCGAGACTATATGAACTTCAGGCCAGTGTATACCTTCGCGGACGAAACGCTCCATGAACTCTCCAATTCCACCGAGCATGCATTAATGCATTATGCTTGGTCTCCCTCGGGAGAAGGGAAGTGGAAGGTCCGCCTTGCGGTGTACATCAAGTATAGGACCGCTTTCAGCGCGTTTTACATGAGCTGTATCCGACCATTCCGCCATTTCGTCGTCTATCCCCATATTTTCAGAAAGTGCATGGAACGCTGGGAAGCTCGAACGGTACCCGAATAGAATTTTGGTTTTCACTTGGGCGTGTTTCTAAATTACCGCAACCAGATGAAAGATGAAACGATAATGACTATTGCCAAGAGAGTAATATCCAATTTCTCGTAACGGGTATCAATCCGTCTGAACTCTTTGAGCTTGCAAAAAAGCACTCTACGAGATGTCGTTCTTTGTAAATGTGCTTGTCGTATTTCCGCGGTGAGACGATTCTTTTTGGGCGGAATAACGAGCTTGATATTCTGTCCGGTAATGAGACTTCTGAAAGCTGCTAAAAATGGAAGGATTACCTTCAGCCCAAAGTGTCCTCAATAAACTGATGCACGACGTCCGCCAGCGCTTCCTTTGTCATGGGCTTGGCTAAATACCCATTGAAGCCGGATGCGAAAAATTTTTCCTTGTCTCCTATCATGGCGTACGCTGTCAGGGCGACGACGGGAATGTCTACGTTATCCTTTCCCGCCTTGCCACGGCGAATAGCCTGGACGGCGGATATGCCATCGAGATTCGGCATCTGAATGTCCATGAGAACCAAGTCAAACGTACTGTGCGACAAGATTTCAAGCGCTTCCTTTCCGTCGTTGGCCACCTTCACCTTGTGGCCCATGGCTTGGATATACTTTTGCACGACAAGTTGAGACAATTCGTCATCTTCAACCAGCAGGATGGACGCCTTGCTCTCTTGAGTAATGCACTCCGACGGCGCAATGAGCAAAGAATCATCGGTTGTCTGAAACGGTAAACAACAATAAAATACAGATCCTTTATCTTCAATACTTTCCACCGCCATGGTTCCGCCCATCAATTCCACCAGTTTTTTGCAGATTGCCAGTCCAAGCCCTGCCCCCTGATTTTTTCGCTGATAGCCAACATCCTGCTGTTCAAAAGCGCTAAAGATGATCTCCATCTTGTTCTCGGGAATTCCGATGCCACTATCGGAGATCGAAAACAAAATCCGCAGCTCGCCTCCTTTTCGGATGGGTAAGGGGTGAGCTTCAATCTCAATGGATCCTTTGTCCGTAAATTTTACAGCATTGCCAATGAGATTGCTTAAGATTTGTTGTACTCTGGTGGGATCGCCCATCAGAGTGTCTGGAATATCCGGGCTTACATGAAGGGTGATTTCCATATTCTTCTCTATGACGGCAGGCTTGAACATCGTTACCACAGCCGTGAGGCATTCCTTTACATGAATAGGCGATGATCGGAGGCTTAGTTTTCCCGCCTCTACACGAGATAAATCCAAGATATCTGAAAGCAAATTGGTCAATCGGCGTGTTGATTGAACGCTGTAAAATGTATATAATTTTTGATCTTCATTAAGATCCGAGTCCTGCAATAATCGGAGCATCCCCATGATGCCATTGAGAGGGGTTCGAATCTCGTGGCTCATGTTGGCCAGAAATTCGCTCTTCGCTTGACTGGCAGCAACCGCTTCCTGTTGAGCGCGCTTCAATTCCCTTTCAACCTGAATGCGCATGTCTATCTCGGTTTTCAACTGCTGGTTAGCGCGGACCAGAGATTTGGTAAGCTCCAGTAACTTGTCTTGGGGATTCGTGGGCGATTCTTCCGAGAACTTTTTTTTGAAGTGGTCGTTTATCCGGTACGATTCCAACTCTGTTTGGAGTTCTATACATTGACATAACTGTGCAAGCTGGAATTCGATGATGTCCCGAAACTGGAGCATCAACGCCTCAACAGAGGAAGAATATATATTGGGTTTATTGTCCAGGACACAAATTGTTCCAAACGGAGTTAAATCAGGGAACAAAATAGGAAAGCCAAGGTACGAGATCATATTCAAGGGAACGTCAGGATTATCTTTCCAGTCTGAATCATCCAATGCATTGGGAACAAGCAACTTCTTATTTGTTCGTATGACATGCTCGCAATATAATCCACATTTGTAGAAGTAATGCTCCGTTGCGCCGAGAGGGTAAGGGTTTCCTTGAGAAGCGCTTGTCCGAAAAACCCTGATCAATCCCTTTCCCACTCGCATGATCAACGCGGCGGGGACTTTGCAGAATTCTGCAAGAAGGTCAACTATTGACTGCCAACGATCCAGCATCGTGCTCGGAACGAGAACATTGCCAGGATACGGTTCTTCATATGTTTTGGTATGGTTCACTATTCATCCTCTAAAGAATGATTATTGTACATGAGAATCATGAATTGTTTTTCTATCACCGCCAACCTGTTGAAGCAACTTTTTTCGTGAATAAAATAAACTCTGTTTATAAAAAATTTTCTCAACTCTGAAAGCACGTTTCGTTGATATCCTGGCTGTTTAAAAAAATAAAGCTATACATCTTCCACCAGAGAACACAACGAGATCAACAAACAATGAAACAAAAGAAATTGGAATATATCAGAGATACTCATTATAAATCAATCTCTCTGCAAGATGGAATGACATCGTAAACGGTTGTCCCACAGTAACCGGTGAAGTTAACAATAAATACATTGGTTCATTACCAACAATTGTATTAACCAACATCGTAGAAACTCATACCCCAAGTATATCATGCCAGAACTTCCTGAAGTGGAAACGATTTCCCGCGGTCTCGCCCCAGGTCTTACCGGGCGACATTTTATTGATGCTCTCCCCTTATGGTCGGGTGTTCTCAAACAACCGCTTGCTGTTTTCAAACAGCTTGTCTTAAACCGTGAAATATCCGGAACAAGTCGTCGCGCCAAGATCGTGCGACTTCACCTCGCTCCTGACAAAGACCGGGAAGAGGCCGTTGTTATTGTCCATCTCAAGATGACGGGCCGGCTGTTCATCACGACAAGCCCGGATGAAACCGGCGCCGCGTCGGCGATAACACCTCACACCCGGCTTGTTCTTCCTATGGATGACGGCAATGCGCTCTATTTCCAGGATGTACGAAAATTCGGCTGGTGTGGAGCCTATTCGAGGACCGATTTAGAACAGGAACCGTTCTATGCCCGACTCGGCCCGGAACCACTTGAGATGACATTTGAAGAGTTTGAATCGCGTCTGTATCGTCGAACGGGACCAATCAAGCCAGTTTTACTCAACCAGGCGGTTGTCGTCGGTATCGGCAACATCTACGCCGATGAAGCACTCTTTGGAGCCGGCATTCATCCCGAGTCGAAAACATCACATTTAACAGCGTCTGATCGGAAAAAACTCTATTCTTCCATCCAGGATGTGCTTCGCCGTGCGATCGCAGCCGGTGGCAGCACCATTCGAGACTATCGCACAGCTGAAGGACTTGATGGAGGATTTCAAAACGAATTCGCCGTATATGGAAAAAAAGGTCAACCCTGCCCGCGTTGCGCCCATCCGCTTGATGCTTATAAGCTCGCTGGGCGCACTTCGACCCATTGTCCACACTGCCAGAAAAAGAGGTAATACCGGCGTAAAACAATGGCGCCGATACGAGATGCGTATCGGCGCCATACTGCCGTGTTGCACGGCAAAAATACAATCATAGGACGAAGTGCTTTCCGAGTGTATGCCACTCCCCGTCTAGAATGAGTAATTCAAGCCCAAATTTCCACCGAACAAATCAGCTCCCGTTCCATCGAATTCGCCGACGTGCATGTAGCGGCCTGCTCCTTTCAGATCGAGACCTTCTGTCATGTTTACGGAGAAGCCGAGTTCAGCATGTTCGGTTAAGCTCGTATAGTAGCCGTTGTACGGGACTTTGCCGTCGCCAAAGAGACCACCGAGCCCAGCACCGATATAGACCGCTCCGGCATCAGAATGGGCAAAATACCACCGTCCGGTCAAAGCCGGCCCCAAAGCGCTGACGGGTGAGAAACGAACATCTGTCCCGAACACGGTGGGGATACGTTTTTGCTGCTCAAAATAATATCCCATGAGCTCGACACCCACGGCAAAATCATCGGCTAAAAAGTAGCCAAGTTCAGCACCGTACGAGTACGCGATATCAATATTGGGATTCGTCGAACCGTACACGCCGCCCTTGCCTTCGACGTAGACGGACCCTGCCGTATAAGAACCAGCATTCGCCACAATGCTAGTCAAGACGATGCATACCGCTGCGAACCAAGTGATAAGCACACGGCGTTTTCCTTTCATCATAATCACTCCCCCTCTCGCGAGATTTGGCATTGTCTTTTTTTTGACGCTGCCATGATCACTGCTACACCCAAGCAAGATGTATGCCTTTCGTCTGAGCTTGCCACAGCCCTTTGAATTGCTTTTCGTATACACTGATCCCTTCCGTCAAGATCGTTTTTTAAGAGACCTCCTTGACCATGAAAGGAAAGATTCTGTATTGTCATCATACGTTATATGACCACTATGAGGAGGTTCGTATGGAGGAGAAGCAAAAATTCGGCGTGCAAATGGAAGAAAAGCTCAAAGATTGGAAACAAAAAATCGATGGCGCCAAGCAATCCGTTTCTCAAAAAGAAGGTGACTACCTGGAAAAATATGCAGGGGATCTGGAACGACTGACAGAAAAATACGATGCTGCGCGCTATAGTCTCACCTTGCTCCAAAAAGCCAGTGGAGGAGCCTGGGGAGAACTCAAAGAGGGATTTGATAAAGCCTATGACGACATGAAAAAAGCCGTCACCAAAGCTTTTGAACGTTTTTAATCCGAGGGTTCCATCTTCTGTGGCGTGGTCGGAGCGGCGTCAGACAGGGAGTCCTTTTGAGGGTACATCAAACGTTCAAGGATAACATTGCTGACGATCATCCCATTGCGTGTCAAACAGACACGTCCAGGATGAAGGCGGATAAGGTCATTTTGACGTAACGCTGTCAGCAAAGCTTTATGCTCGGCAAAAAAATCACGGCCGGTTTCTTTGCGGAACCGTTTGAGATCAAGCCCGGAGGACGTTCGAAGCGAGAGCATGATCATTTCCCGAATGCGGTCTTCCATCGTCAAGGAAACAGCGTGTTCGCCAAGGGTACCGGCCAATGCTGCTTTGGCGTATGCGCGGAGATCGGCTGGATGTTCAAATCTTTTGCCATCAATAGTTGAAACAGCGGATGGTCCAAGCCCGAGATAATCTTTTCCTTGCCAATATCCGAGGTTATGCCGGCATTGAAAACCAATTTTGGCAAAGTTGGATATTTCGTACTGAAGATAACCTCGTTCTTCGAGCAAGCGAGCCCCATACAGGAACATTTTTGCCTGCTCGTCTTCGTCAGGAAGGGTGAGTTTGCCGGACTGAACATCCTCGGCAAGGGGTGTCTCCGGCTCCAAGGTCAAGCCATAACACGAGAGATGTTCAGGAGCGAGCTCCAACACATTCTTGAGTTCTTCCAACCATAACCGCAGGCGCTGTCCTGGAATTCCCCACATCAGATCAAGACTGATATTTCGAAATTCCGCGCGACGCGCTGCCGAAACCGCCGCAAGGGCTGTTTGTCCATCATGCGGTCGTCCTAAGAGACGTAAACGTTCATTGTTGAGCGTTTGGACACCAATGCTTAACCGATTGACTCCGAGGGAACGTAAATTCCGCAAGTACCCGACATCAAGACTGGAATCGGGATTACATTCGAATGTAAATTCTGCATTTTTTTGAATAAGAAAATGACGACGCAATTCCGGAATGAGTCGAGGAAGAGCCCACTCCGGCAACAAACTCGGCGTCCCTCCACCAATAAATACGCTCGAGATGGGACGCTTCCCATACAGTTTTTTCCAAAATGCCATCTCCCGAGACAGTGCCTGGAGATATATTTCCAAGTCATTCATATCGAACACTTTGGAATAAAACGCGCAATACCGGCATTTTTTTCGGCAAAACGGCACATGCACGTACAGCATCAGCGGAGGAACTACGTTGCCTTCTTTGTCTTTTATGAGAGAATGAGGTGATGAGAGAGTCATGAATGTTTATCGTCCAAAACGGCTTGCCAGAAAGTATTTTTTTTGAAATCAAAATGAGGCGTACGCCGTTTATTTTCCTTTATCATATGTTCAAGAATACTATCACGGCTTTGGCCGCCGAGCCAACTCCGACTACACAGACCAATGTCTTGATTTGAAGGATACCCCATGATTCGCGTATTTATCATCCTCGCAATGCTGACGCTAAACGCAGGAACCGTCCAGGCTGCTATGATCACCCCGACCAAACCGTTGGCCGGAGCAGCCACTATGCAGAGTATTAACGCCCTCATCGCGCAAAATGCCAACGATCCCATGCCTGTACGCATTGATAGAATGAGCGCCGCATTCCTGGGGGCGCCGTACAAAGCCGACTTCTTTGGAGAAGGAAGTACAGGGAAATACGACAAAGACCCTGTCTTTCGCTTCGACGGCTTTGATTGCACCACCTATATCGAAACCGTTTGCGCTTTGGCCATGGCACGGAACTTTAAAGATTTCAAGAGACTCATCATCCGCATGCGATATAAAAACGGTAAAGTGGCCTTTGTTTCACGCAATCACTTTATCAGCATGGATTGGGTGCCTGAGAACGTACGCCAAGGCTTTGTCAAAGATATTACCGCAAACGTCGCAGGGAAATACGGCGTTAACAAGGCCGCGGCTATTATCGATAAAAACACCTGGTACCGTAAACTCCCCACGTCGCGTTTGAGCCCCGCTCCCACGACATCGACAGCACAGGCTTCGCTGCTTAACGCTCTGCATGTCGAAGGAAAAAACTTCAAACCAGGACGTGCATCGCTTCCGTATATCGGGCTTGATGTTCTGTTTATGAACTCCAAACCCAATAGCACCATTTTTGATGCTATTCCGTCTGGCTCTATTATCAATATCGTTCGGCCAAACTGGAATCTGGCCAAATCCATTGGCACCAACATCAATGTTTCTCACCAAGGATTTGCAATCCGAACACCCAACGGGACACTCCTCTTTCGTCATGCCAAGGCTGGAAAAACCCGTCAGGTGACGGAAGAGCCACTCGAAACCTATTTACGCCCCTTCATTAACAGCAAAACCATCAAAGGCGTCAACATTCTCATGCCTCAAAATGTTATTATACAGTAAAGCGATGCCTCTCCCACACTTTCAACCAAGGATACGATGATGAGCGCTATTGTAGAATTTTCCATTTTTCCCATTGATAAAGGCATCAACCTCTCGTCCCATGTGGCGAAAGCCGTGGCAATCGTAAAAAATTCCGGTGTCACTTACCAATTTACGCCTATGGGAACCATCATGGAAGGTGACCTCGGCACACTTCTGGATATCGTCAAAGAATGCCATGATACGATGCGTCAAGAAAGCGACCGGGTATACATCAACCTGAAAGTTGACTCCCGTACTGGCGATAGCAGTCGCTTAGAACAAAAAATTCGTTCGGTTGAAACAAAAATTAAATAACCGCCTTCCACTTTCAACGTTTAAGGAGATATCGCTATGACGGCGTTTCGACTCTTCGTCCTCTCATGTCTCGCTACCACGGTCTGTTTTGCAGTGCCGCTTCCGTCCCAGGCCGAGGAGCCCGAAGTGAGTGATGACACTTCAACCTGTCTCTCTTGCCACGAGACTGTGCATCCAGGTATTGTAGAGGACTGGAAACAGAGTCGTCACGCCAAAACGACAGTTGCGGAAGCGCTGAAGGTCGAAAAAACCAGCCGTAAAGTCTCCAGCACCGATATTCCCGAAAATCTACGTAATGTGCCTATCGGCTGCGCGGAATGTCACATGGTTCGTGGCGACGCTCATAAAGACAGCTTTGAGCACAACGGCTACACCATTCATATAGCCGTCAGTCCTGACGACTGTGCGGTGTGCCATAGCGAAGAAGCCACCCAGTATAAAGATAACCTCATGTCCCATGCGTATGGAAATATGGCCGATAACGCGCTGTACAAAACGCTTATGGATTCTATGAACGGGACACTTGTGGCCGCACACGGGGGAGAACTCAGCCTGAAAGCTCCCAACCTCAAGACAGAAAACGAATCATGCTATTCCTGCCACGGCACCAAGCTTGCTGTGACCAGTACGACAACACGGGATACGGATTTCGGAGAAATGGAATTCCCTGTCATCCAGGGGTGGCCCAATGTCGGTGTTGGGCGTGTCAATTTGGATGGTAGCCTTGGCTCCTGTTCAGCGTGCCATTCTCGTCATGCCTTTTCCATGGCCACGGCCCGCAAACCTTATACCTGTAAGCAATGCCACGATGGCCCTGATGTTCCGGCGTATAAAGTGTATGGAGTGAGTCGCCACGGGAAAATATTCTCCTCATCAGGAAGCTCATGGAATTATAACGCCGTCCCATGGACCGTGGGGACGGATTTTACCACTCCGACATGCGCTGCCTGCCACGTCAGTCTTTTAAGCATGCCTGACGGGACCGTATTGACCGAACGGACGCATGCAATGTCTCCTCGCCTGCCTTGGCGCATCTTTGGGTTGCCGTATGCTCATCCTCAACCTAAATCGCCCGACACAAGCATCATTAGAAATGCCAACGATGTGCCCTTTCCCGTCACGCTGACCGGAGAACCCGCATCATCGTTCTTGATCGACACAGCTGAGCAAGCCGCAAGACAGAAGGAAATGACCGCCGTATGCAAAGGATGCCATGATACATCCTGGATCAACGGCTTCTGGCCACGGTTTGATAATACGATTGCAACAACCAACGCAGCAACGAAAACAGCGACCGATTTGCTCATGATGGCCTGGAATAACAATTTGGCTGCCGAACCGACCGATATGAAAACCGGAACCGGGTTGTTCGATAACTATGTCGAAAATGTCTGGAGCACGATCTGGCTTATCCATTCGAACAAAATTCGCTTTGCATCGGCCATGAGTTTTGGTGGTGACTACGGTGTTTTTGCCGGCGGCCGTTATGAACTCAATATGCGCCTGCGTGAAATGTCCGACTGGATCGAACGCGGTATGGCCCAAGAGAAAAAATAGTCACTGACACCGTCTTGTCTGGGGAGGGTCCCCCTCCCCAGTTCCTCAAAAGCAACATCCGCTCTTTCCCCTTACCTTGTACCTACTACACGTGCTCTTTGTCCAAACGCTCAGCTTCTTTTGAATATTCTGTTCTTCAAACTCGTATGGGACATACTGAAAAATTGAGGGCGGGCAGAATAGACCTGGTGATGTTGAAATTCCCAAAAAGAGCGCTCCCTGAACAGAACATCAAAATCTGTCCAGGGAGCGCTTGAAAAACTTTTCGTTAGAATTCGCTTACCGTTTACCGTAGTTCGATAGGAATGTACTGACGCGTGGTTTTGCCAATGTAAACTTGCCGAGGTCTATGAATCTTGAGCTGCGGGTCGCAGAATTCTTCGTACCAATGTGCAATCCAACCGGGCATGCGACCGATAGCAAACATAACCGGGAACATGTTGACGGGGATGCCGAGCGCACGCAGGATCAATCCGGAATAGAAGTCCACATTGGGATAGAGCTTGCGCGACGTGAAGTAGTCGTCATTGAGTGCGGCATCTTCAAGCTCTTGAGCAATACGAATGAGCTCATCATCCTGGGTATCCATATTCTGGATAAGATTATGCGCCGCGCTCTTCAAGATACGAGCCCGTGGGTCAAAGTTTTTGTAGACGCGATGTCCAAATCCCATGAGGCGCATTTTCTTCTGTTTCACCAGTTCGAGATATTGTTTGATGCTCAAATCGCCTGCCTGCAAATGATCAAGCATATCGATCACGGCAGCGTTCGCTCCGCCATGCAGACGCCCCCACAGTGCGCAAATACCCGACGAAACGGAGGCAAACAGGTTGGCCTGGCTGGACCCAACCATACGCACCGTGGAACACGAGCAGTTTTGCTCATGGTCGGCATGCACAATGAGAAAGAGCGATAGTGCACGAATCGCTTCCGGTGTCGGCATGTAGGTTGTGTACGGATTGGAAAACATCATATGGAGAAAGTTGGAACAATAGCTCAAATTCGGATTCGGGTACATAAAGGGCCGACCCACGGATTTCCGATAACTGAATGCAGCAATCGTCCGCACTTTAGAAATAATCTTGGCAACAGCCATACGGAATTCTTCATCGGACTGAATATCGAGCAAATCTGGATGATAGCTCGACAACGAGTTCACAACCGCCGACAGAATTGCCATAGGCTGACCATTCGGCGGAAATCCATCGAAATGGTGCAACAAATCTTCATGCAATAATTCTTGTTCACGAAGCCGTGTACGAAATTCTTCTCGTTCACTACTTATGGGCAGTTCCCCAAAAATAAGTAGCATCGCCGTTTCAATAAACGAGCTGTTTGCCGCAAGATCCTCAATGGGATAGCCACGGTGTCGTAAAATACCTTTCTCACCGTCGACGAATGTCACGGCACTTGTACACGATCCCGTATTGCCATACCCCGGATCAAGGGTAATGCAGCCAGTCAGTTTGCGAAGTTGACCGATATCAATGCCGACTTCACCTTCAGAACCAACAAGAAGCGGAAATTCATAGGATTCGTCACCAATAGTAATGGTGGCTGTTTCGGGCGTGTTCATAATGGGAAACCTCTCATGTTGGGGGTTGACCATGTGGCATGAAATAAATGTGGGGTGCACTCGGCATGCTGAGCCTATCGCATCGCGGTCAACGAAACCGTGAGTCGTATCGATCACTTCGATTGTCGGCGACATGGAATTCGCGACCTATAGATGGAACTGGCCGCGTAGAGTGCTTCGGATGCCGGCATCTTCAGAACAAGATGCTCCGCACGGCGGGAGGATTCCGGCATAGCTCGAAAGGAGCTATCACAATTTCGTCAAAATGGAAACACCCTGCAGGATATGCTATCACCGCAGAATACTTCCATAACATGCTGTACAGCCGCTTCCATAAGGTCATCCATGAGCGGACCGTGATCAAAGCCGACAAGATGAAGGCAGGCATGGGCAAGAAGTCGGACAAGATGTTCGGCTGGTGGCTGGCCATACAACAGAGATTCTCGCATGAGCGCATCGGCGTTCAGCAGAATTTCTCCGCTAAGAGGCGGCCTTCCCGACTCGCTCTCTTCCTGGTCACACGAGGCTTCGAAGGCAAGAACATTAGTGGGACCAGGAAGCTTGAGAAAATTTTCATTTGCATGCCGAGATTCGGCATCACCGACAATATTGACGATAACCTGTTCGACATCGATATCAAGCGCCTCGGCGATCTCTTCCAACAGTCGCGCCAGACCATTTCTGGACAGTGGAGCCTGAGGATAGAGTCCTGCCGCGGTATGTATGCGTATCATCCCGTCCCCTTGGCCACATCCGGACTGAGGAGGTTGGCGGGTTGGAGATTGTCTCGCTTCTCTTTCTGTGATGTCTCGCGTGACGTATCTTTCCCAGCTTCTTTGGATTTCTCTGAGGGATATTCGATACGCTGATGAAAAATACCGGTCAGAATACGGTGAAATGTATCTCCGATCAGTGTCAGGTCTTTGAGCGTCAATTCAGAGTCATCCAGTTGGCCTTCGTTGTAAATTTTTTTAATAATACTCTGAATATGCCCTTTAATGCGGCTCGGTGTTGGCTCGACCAATGTGCGACTCGAAGCCTCAATCGCATCGGCCAGGAGGATAAGCCCGGCTTCTTTTGTCTGTGGTTTGGGACCGGGATAACGAAACTCTTCTTCTCGAACGGGATCAGCCTTTTTCGCTTCTGCCTGCTCTTTGGCCTTATGATAGAAAAATGCAATGAGTGTGGTGCCATGATGCTGACGAATCAGGTCGATAATCTCATCACCCAGCTTATGTTCTTGCGCTAACTCAACGCCTTTCTTGACGTGCGAAATCAAAATCAAAGCGCTCATTGAAGGAGTCAGCTTGTTGTGTTTATTCTCTTTGCCGAATTGATTTTCAATGAAGTACTGAGGATTTTTGAGTTTGCCGATATCATGATAAAGCGCCGCCACTTTTGCAAGCAACGGGTTGGCTCCGATTGCTCGTGCACCGGCCTCGACCATGTTGGAAACAACCAAGGAATGGTGATACGTGCCTGGGGCCGACACCATAAGCTGCTGAAGAAGCGGCTGTTCCAAACTCATGAGTTCCATATAGCGAAATCGTGATGAATATCCGAATGTCATTTCAACGATAGGTGAAAGCCCCATAACGACAAGTAAGGAAAAGAGCGCATTGCCCACCACGAACAGCGCCCCCAAACCGGCCGCTTGAAACCCTTCAAATTCAATGAGATTTCGGCTGAGCCACATCAGCAGCAACGCACCGGCAAGAGGAAATGCACTTTGCAACGCTTGGGAACGACTTTCTGATTGCTTAATTTTGAAAGTATACAACGAGGCGCCGACAAAATAGAAAAAAAACAAATTCAGTCCACCCGACACCATGCTACTTGCAATAAAAGAATACATGAGCGCCAAAAAGAAACAGAGACTCACCGGAAAAAATAATGCCGTCACCCCGACGGCACCGGCAATGGGCATCGCATGCGCAAAAAACATGGCTTGCATATACGCGGGGACTGTCGCGACAGGCATTCGAGCAAAGTCGAAAATCTTGGCCAAAATAGCGACAAGCAACAACACCATCCCGAGAAATACCCAGTCGCGATCTCCAAGTGACGTCAAGCCTTCACGATACGGCCTGGCTGCCAATGAATAATGCAGCATAAGCACGAGAAGCAACCCAATGACAAATATCCAGGGAACTTTGAAAAAATTAAAATTTTCTGTCCGGTTAGCATAAAGAGTCTGGAGTTTTTGCTGCTCATCCGGTGACACGCGTTCCCCTTGGCGAACAATGATCTCCCCTTTCTTTATGTTGTAAAAGAGGGGTTCCACGGCAGCGATGGCTTCCCGCTTTCTGATCTGCGTGGTTTCCTGATTAAATGTCAGGTTTGGTCGAACAAACGGAAGGATAAGTGTCAATACGGCATTGCGGGTACGGAGCGGCAAGCCGAGATCATGCTTCATCATGTCATTGAGCTCATCTTCCAAAGATTGCTGGTCTCGTAAGGAAGACAAATCGTACAGCAAGCTCTCCATTCCTGTATCAATATCACGCACAATAAGGCCGTTCTTAAAATTCCGGACCATATTGATATTGCCGATAATGCCTGGCTCAAGGGCTTTTTCCATCCACGGCAGAACGCGATCTTTGACGATATTCCGAAATCCTATGCGACGCCATGTAAGAATGGTCGAACGAGGAACCTCTGTATTGAGTTCCTCGGAGACATTCCATCGAAACGCTTCAAGGTCATCGTCCGTCACCTTCCCAATATCCTTGAGCAAGTCCCTGATTTTGGCAGCCAAGTCGCTGTAACTTTCAGGATTGTAGTCGAAAACCGGCGGTTGGGTTTCTCCGACAAGCTCCCTCTTCCTGTTGGTTCCGGCAACGTCTTCAAGTTTGAGATTCTGGTTGGCGACAACGTCCTGTGTTGCCACCTCCCCCGCAACAAAGACTTTGATATCATTGTTCAGGCTGATACCAGCCATGATACTCACACCAAGCAATATCGCTAAAAAAACAAAGATACCCCACGATGTACTCCGGGGCGGCTCTTGCTTGACACCTTTGACCGGTTTGGCTGAGGGAGCAACGAGAGTTTTAATCTTTTTTTGCAACGCGCTCATAAGCTTTCACGATCCTCGCAACCAGAGGGTGACGAATGACATCGGCTTCGTCGAAAAAGACAAATGAGATGCCTTTGACCTCTCGCAAGATGGATATGGCCTGCACTAAACCAGATGTCATCTTGGGCGGCAGGTCTATTTGTGTCACGTCTCCGGTGACCACCGCTCTGGAACCGTATCCGATGCGTGTCAAAAACATCTTCATCTGTTCCGGGGTGGTGTTTTGCGCCTCGTCAAGAATAACAAAGGCATCCGTAAGCGTGCGACCACGCATGAACGCCAGAGGCGCGATTTCGATGACCCCGTCTGTGATCATGTCCCGAACTTTAGCAGGATCGAGCATGTCATTGAGGGCATCGTAAAGCGGGCGCAGATATGGATCGACCTTTTCGGTCAAATCCCCCGGTAAAAAACCGAGTTTTTCTCCGGCTTCCACAGCCGGTCGTGTCAAAATCAATCTTTTGACGCGCTTTTCCATTATCGCTCGTACAGCCATGGCAACGGCCAAATAGGTTTTTCCCGTACCTGCAGGACCAATGCCGAAAACAAGGTCGTTTTCGGCAATGGCTCCCAAATAACTTCGCTGACTGAGCGTTTTGGGAATAATAGTTTTTTTAGGCGAAACAACAAACATAGCCTCGGTGAACACCTTCGACAAGTCCACACCGGGCTTTTTCTCGAGACTGGAGAGCGCCAGACGCACATCCTGGGGATAGACCGGCAATCCTTTTTTGAGCAGTCCGTATAATTCCACCAGAACATCGGCAGCATGGTCACATTGAACCATATCTGCAGCACGAACAAAGGCAGTACAGCCCTTCGTATCGATATGAGCTCCAGTTTTTTCACTGACCAATCGAATATTTTCATTTTGTGGCCCAAAAAGGTCTTGAGCCAAAGCAGAGTCATCAAAATCAAGACAACGCTCACACCCCGCCTGTGAACGGCGCGCAGTCGTGGTGTTGTCGGATGCGGGGCGTGACGCCCCCATGTTGGGTATAGTGTCGTTTTCGTTCAAAAGCGTTTTCCGTGAAAAAGCGCGAGGATTGAGAAAATAAGAAAGTCAAACGGACTTTGGGCCGCGCTACTCGCCCTTCAGACTCATGAATAGTCACCGCTTCTGCTCTGACAAGATGGGAATGCGTATTGCTTTGTCTGCTTGTTTAAGAGACCAAGAGCCTTTTTTCAAGAGCGGGATCGAGATCAATAAAAACTGTCTCCAGCCGGACATCGACAGAAGCCTGTCCCATGGCAGCGCCCTTGACCGTACGCACGTTTTTTACCAAGGCCACAATAACTTCGGCTTTAGCATCGTTTTTTCGAAAACTTGATAAGCCGGCCAGAACGGCTGCCTGCTCCAGGCTGCGGCGAGGTACGTCCTGCCCCGGATGGTCACGTTTAAGGATGACATGGGCTCCCGGTCCTCCTTCAACATGAAACCATAAGTCAAATGGACTGGATAAACGCGAAAGCAGCCGGTGGTTCGCTTTATCGTTCTTGCCACGCAAGACCATAAAATCGTCGTCCGTCTTAAAAAGACGCACGGCTTCTCCTTTGTACCGGCTGGGCAAAGCGTCGTGCACGGGTTGTTTGGATCGGCCATACGCGGCCGCTTCATCCTTGCCAGCCAGCACAGCCTGCCTGCGTTTATCAATATGAGCAAGCCCTCGTTTCCCCTTGGATGCGTGTCGATAAAATCGTTCCATATTTTCGACAACAGTCAAGGCCGGATCGAGCACAACATCAACTGTGCCATGATCGGGATGCGACAACGTCAAGTTGGTCATTCTGGCAGAGGGGTCAATCTGGTCGAGATTGGCGGCAATAGCATCGGCAAACGCACGCTCGGTCTGCAATTGAAGAAGTCGGCTTTCTTCGGCCTCAATGCGTTTCAATCGCTTTTTCTGACGTTTAGCCGCCGTTCTCTCGGCTTGGACATCTTCTTTGGCTTCGGTTTCGCCTATTTGTCCAAAGACAATGGCTTGTCCCTGAACACACGCTGCTTCCAATGCGCTATCAAAAACTTGTGCCGTTTCGCCTAAGAAGCCCACAGGGAGAAAATTCAAGGCAAGGTCTGGTCGATCATCTTTCATCGTAATATAAAAGCGATCAGCTCTGCCCTCCACAAGCCCACGGTAAAGGCCAGCCGCTCCCTCTGGGTCGGTAGCAAGATTTTTACGCAAAATGGGTGAAATCTGTTGATACTCCCGCCAGATATCGGGATTAGAGAGGACATTTTCCAAAGCAGGCCAACACACTTCATTATCAAAAGCCGCATCAAGTGTGTCGACGAGTGAAAGGCCGTTTTTGCAATCAAAAACAAGATACGATCCCTGTCCTTCTGACAACTCAAAAGCAAGACGGCGGCCAGGCCAATCATAATGCGCGGAACCGAGCCTTCGGCCACGCAAACGCTTGCGCAACCACATTACTGCGGCTGGGGGTGATGCGGGGTTGGGAGGCTTATGGTCCGTAAAAAAAAGCAGACTTTGACGCCCCCCGTATTCAAACACAAGTAACTTCGGACGGCCCTGAAAAAATGTCATACATTCAGCATGTTCACGTAGAACAGAGACCGTCAGTGTAAGGATATTCGCTTGTGGAGATTGAATTTTTTCAATCCGAGCCCCCGCAAGAACCCCTGCAAGCTCACCCGCGAGATGCCGAAAAAAATTCGCCTCCATAATGTATCACACAAGACAAAACGCAAACGCCGAACTAATTGCGCGTACGCTCGTCTTCTTCCTGTTTGCTTTTGCATTTGATACACAACGTCGTCACGGGACGTGCCTTCAGTCGTGCAACGGAAATTTCATCACCGCACTCGACGCATTCTCCAAAGACACCATCATCAATGCGATCCATGGCGGATTTGATTTTCTTAATAAGTTTTCGTTCGCGGTCTCGCAGACGTAAAGTAAACGCCCGATCAGATTCCGCTGTAGCGCGATCTGCAGGGTCGGCGTAGACTTCGACGGTATCGGTCATATCCTCAAGCGTCTCTTCCCCTTTTTTGAGGATATCCTGCATCATAGCGTTTAACATATCGCGAAAGTATTCAATATCTTTTTGGTCCATTGTGTTCCTCCACCTCGGTAAGGTTGGTCGCTCAAAGGATAAAAATCAAGCCGCTCTACTAAAATCTTGCTTGACCGTAAAGTCCAACATTCGTAATTTTATAATTTCCTTCAAGGAGCCATGGTATGAAACCATCTATTCTTCACCAAATTGTATCGAATCTGCCAGACGTCAAGGACTCCCCAGTCGCAAAAATCATTCAAGGCGATTGTATGTGTGCTGTTCAGGGGAACAGGACCGGTCTCGCTTCACGGTCGAACGGATTATTCGAAATCAGTCCACCGCAGGATAAAACGGTTATGGAACTGATTCGACTCTTTATCGACACGCCAACCGCTCCCTCTCCAGCGTTTGATCCTTCATGGTGCATGGGGTCCATTAATTCGCTCCTCCCTCCTCCCGACAACGCCATTGATTTCAAAGCGCAAGATCTCATTCTCAAAAAAGGAGAAGGAAAACGTGTAGTGGTCATTGGCCATTTTCCTTTCGTTGAACGCATGGGGGATCGTTTCGCATCGTTTGATGTACTCGAACTCTCTCCCAAACCCGGCGATGTGCCCGCGGCCAAGGCGCCAGAGCTTTTGCCTCAAGCCGATGTGATTGCCTTGACCGGCACGACCTTCCTTAACAACACACTGGATGCACTGGTTGACCTTTGCCCGAAAAACGCGTTCTTGATGATGCTCGGTCCTACCACACCATTCTCCCCCGTTCTCTTCGATGCCGGTTTTGATGTGCTCTGCGGGAGTGAAGTTGTGGATGAAGCGACTGCTCTCCAAGGGATTGCACAAGGATTGCCCTTTAAAAAACTTCAAGGCGTTCGGTACCGAATGGTCTTGCGAGAAAAAAATTTATAATTTTTTTCTTTTTTTGCTTGACGTCGAGGCCTGTCCCAGCTAAACGATCTCTCTCTGCACGCGGGAGTAACTCAGTGGTAGAGTGCAACCTTGCCAAGGTTGAAGTCGCGGGTTCAAATCCCGTCTCCCGCTCCAGAAAAAAATAATGCTTCTCTCAGATTTCTGTTGACACCACGAAGCATTGAGAGTAAAGTCTTTCTTCGAATTTTGGCGGCATAGCCAAGTGGTAAGGCAGAGGTCTGCAAAACCTCCATTCTCCGGTTCAAATCCGGATGCCGCCTCCATATTCGCGGGAGTAACTCAGTGGTAGAGTGCAACCTTGCCAAGGTTGAAGTCGCGGGTTCAAATCCCGTCTCCCGCTCCACTCCACCAATAAGCCGGCCTCAGGCCGGCTTTTTTTTAGCCTGATGCGCCTGACAAGGAGCTCTGCATGTCCGCATCCCTCGATTATTCATTACAAGACGTTCTTGCTTCCACCTCCCTCGACGACCTTCTGACTTTGGCTCGGAAACGATATGATATCGTTTTTGAACCATTGACCATCGGTGATACGCATCTCGAACTTTTACAAATTCGGGATATGGCAACGTATATCGAAGCGTTGGATCGGGACACCGCCCCTGGAGAAAAACTCGAACTTCCTTTTTGGGCCAAAATCTGGCCGACGTCCGTCCTCTTGGGATATGTCGTCCAAAAAATACCATCTGCCAACGCTCCCGAACTTCTGGAAATCGGAGCAGGCATTGGTATATGTGGACTCGCCGCAGCCAAAGCCGGATTTCGAGCAACGATTACGGATATCGCTCCCGATGCGGCCCTGTTCACTCACATCAATATTTTAAAAAATAATCTCGTTGGCCAAGCAAAAGCCGCAGTGGCTGACTTCACTTCCACGCGGCTCGATGAGACGTATGACATTATCATCGGCTCAGAAGTGCTGTATATGGAACCGACATATCGGGCACTTGCTAAATTCCTGAACGCTCACCTTAAGCCCAATGCCAATTCTCAGATTGTTTTAGCGCGCGACTACCATCGCAAACCTAAAAAATTCTTCAAGCTCATCGAACGTGATTTCAATATTGACGAGAAACCTATCGGATTCAAACCATCTTCAGGTGATGGCAATGCTCAGGATAGGCAACTCAGCCTTATCACACGTCTTACCCCGAAAAAACATGCGTAAACTCGCTTCTCGAAAGAAAGGTTATACCAAGGATTCGGACAAGCTCATCTCTCCAGAGGTAACCGTTGCCGACGCCAAGAAGGCGTTTGGAGCGCTCGGCAACGATGTGTTGGCCGAAACCCGGCGTATTGATACTGGTCGTCTTGGCATCCCTGTTTTCTTGAGCGTCTGTGGCGACGCAGCCCGAGCGGTTATGCCCACCCGCAAACAAATGGGAAAAGGCGCAAGCGTTGCTCAGGCGGAAGCCTCGGCTCTTATGGAATTAGCGGAGCGATATAGTTTCTTTTCCTTCTGGAACACCCCGGAGAATTTCACGGAGTTGACGTATAGCGAAGCTCGTGAGCTGTATAGCGACAAACTCATCCCCGTGTCCGAACTGCTCAAGGCCGTGGGAGAAGAGCTCTCTGAAAAAAACGCTATACGTGTTCTTGACCTTATCCGATGGCGTTTTTGTCCAGCAGTATGCGTCGAATCTGGGGAAACCGTCTATATCCCGCTCGATTTCTTTAAAAAGCTCAATGAATTTAACGGATCAAGTGCGGGCAACTGTCTTGAGGAGTCCATCCTGCAAGGCACGTGTGAACTCGTAGAACGTCATGTCTGTGCCATTATCGATCACGATCAACCACACTTGCCCACCATTGATCCGACGAGTGTAACCGATCCAATCCTTGTTGAACTTCTCGAAAAATTCACCCGCAACGGAATTACCGTTATCCTCAAAGATTTTACGCTTGGCATGCCTGTTCCCACTGTCGGAGCTGTGGCGTATGATCCGGCCTCTTTTCCCGAAGCGTCGGAAATTGTCTTTACGGCCGGCACATCGACCTCACCATCCAAAGCAGCCATTCGAGCCTTAACGGAAATAGCCCAGCTTGCCGGAGATTTCGAATCCGGAAGTAATTATGAAGCGTCCGGTCTGTCCAAGTTTACCGACTTGGCGGATATTGCGTGGCTGGAGAAAGGTACAACCGTTTCCTTGACCAGCCTGCCCGATATTGAAGATGACGATATCCTCATTGAACTTCGCCAGGTAGCAACATCGCTGGCACAACGGCAACGCCGGCTTTTCTCGGTAGAGACAACACAACCGAGCCTCGGAATTCCGACAAATTATAATATTGTCCCCGGCTTTTTATTCCGTGAACGGACACCTCATGCCAGCCTCGGCCTGTTTGCCGGCCGCATTCTTGCTGAAGAAGCTTCCACGATAGAAGCAATCGTTGGCTTGGAAACGTTGGCCGAAATCTACCCACAAGGCCATTTCCTCTCTTTTTTTCATGGTCTCCTCGCTCTACGAACAGAAGGGGCCACAACAGCTGCCTATCACTTCGAACGAGCCATTTCGCAGCAACCCGATGACGAGAACAAGGCATTAGCTCTATTCTATCTGGCCTACAGCCTGACATTGGACGAAAAGTGGCAAGATGCCGTCCCGCTCCTCAACGAAGCAATAACTCGCGATAACCAGGTGAAAGAATATTTCAACCTGCGGGGTGTATGCGCTTTCAAAGCACAGAATTATGAAGCCGCGGCAACCGACTTCGAAGCGGCCCTTGATCTTGACTCGGGATCGGCAATGGACTTGGCGAATCTCGGTTTATGCCATAAGTTTCTGGGGCGCACCGAAGCGGCTATACATTGCCTCAACAACGCGTTACGCTTGGACCCAAGCCTTGACTTTATCCACGACCATTTGAAAGAACTCATAGCCGACGACAATTCAGACACGTAAAATGCAAAGAGCGTGCGTAAAATCGTTGACAATAACTCCCTTTCCCTTTTAGGTATCGAAACTCGATGGGGTTGGGGGTTACTTCATCAACTCTCGTTCTGGTATGCAGGCAAGTCCTCGCACTCAGAATGATGCCTCAAGTCATGAAACAGCGGATCGCTGTTTTACGTTAAAGGTCCCGATTTAAGGAGTTTTGACACGACGTTATACTCGTGATAGGAACTCCGAACTCTCAACACAATCCTTAAGGAGGATGCAGAATGCCCAGCGTAGAATTCCAGGGAAAAAACTTTGATATCGACGAAGATGGCTTCTTGCAGCGCTTTGAAGACTGGTGCCCCGAGTGGGTTGATTACGTCAAAGACAGCGAAGGCATCAAGGACCTGACCGACGAACACAACAAGGTCATCGAATTCCTGCAGGACTACTACAAAAAGAATGGCATCGCCCCCATGGTTCGCATTCTTTCCAAGGTCACCGGCTACAAGCTCAAACACATCTATGAGCTGTTCCCCTCCGGACCGGGTAAAGGAGCCTGTAAAATGGCTGGCCTGCCCAAACCCACTGGCTGCGTGTAAATCGCATCCTTCATCAGCCAACACAAAAGCGGAGCCACGGCCCCGCTTTTTTTTTGTCGTTTCAACGCTGCTTTTTCTTCTCTGAGATCATCTTGTCGTTTGAAGAGACTTCAACCACACAGTAAAATACGAAAGTTTTATCAATAAATCAGCGCCATCGTTAAAACGGTTCATGTCGTTCGCAACCAGTTTTGATCCCTACAAAATAGCAGGAGGAAATCTCCTCTACGAGGAGGCATTCCCTCCAGTCGTTTCGTCAATTCATCACACCCGACAATAAAGCAGATTCAACGTTTCTTCCGAGCCTCCTCACGTGCCTCCTCACGAGCACGTTCTCGCCGTTCTTTGGCTTGGCGTATTTTTTCTTTCTTTTCATCCTGCTTCTTCTGAGTTTCATCATCAACTTTCTTAAAAATCTCCTGCTTCTTCCCTTCAAATGAGACAGCTGTTTTAATCGCCGCCAAGGCAAGAGCAATAATACTGAGAATGATGACTAAACCGCGTTGCAGTTGCCATTTTTGCCGCTCAACAAGATCCGCAATCCAAAATTGACCGGTTTTATGGAAAATATAGATAAACAACGGGACAAACACGAGAGATAAACCAAGGCCGATAACTTCAAGCCAAACAAAATTCCGTCCCAGCAGCATAACAAACAATGTCGCATCACGAATAATGCGTAGTGTGACGAGACGCGCTTTCAGTGTTTTTATGCGTTCTTCCACTTCATCGACGAAAATTTGTGACTTGCGGAAGTTCTGTGCCACATGCTGCGAGGAGGTCCGCATCCAATTCAGTTTTGACGCGCAAAAGTTGAAATCTTTGTTAAAATCCCGCAACAGTTTGGGAAATGGGAACCAGGCCGCTTCCCTCGAAATGGCACGGAGTTCATCATATTGTCGCACATTCTTATTCTGTAAGACTTTGATTTCTTTATCGACGGTCTCCCGGAGATCATTCTGGATATCTTCATACCCCTTTATGACCCGTTTATATGCGACATAGTTATTAATTTTGGAGAGACGTGTAATCTCTGCAAGGCGTGCATCGCCATCTGTGATGAATTCGTTTTCTTCCGGAAACCAACTACGCATGTTTTCGGACATCTTCGGCAAATCTTCGATCGTCTCTTCGACTTCTTTTTTCGCCTTACTCCATGCTCGCCACAGCGAGGTCAAAACATGAAGACGTCCGCGCTCGAGTTCCGGATCAATAAGAAGGCGATTGAAGATGTGGGGATTCGTTTCCATGGCTTCATAGAACACACTCATCCCTTGGTCGGTAAATCCCATTTTGACCATACAAACGCCCTGACGATACGAGCATTCGTACCAACGAGGACACTCGCGGTGCGCCTGTTTATAGCATTCAATGGCCTTTTGGTACTCTCCCATGATCTCCAGTCCGCGTCCCTGAAGAAATGTATGGTACGAGCGCTGAAGGGCTGTATAGGAAAAACGCGCTCCTTCCTGCCAGTAATACAACGCGTTCGGCCAATCCCCCGCCTCCATGGCCAGGTTGCCCTGCAAACTGCGCGGTTGAAACGCTCGCACATATTTACTCAACGCCTCGCCAACCTGTCGTTCGGCACTGGCTAAATCATTATTGCGTAAACTCTCGAGCGACGCCCAAATGATCTCCCCTTCAGGTTCATTGAGTTGCTGGAGCCCCTGGGGGAGTTCTTTTCCTCGAGATCTCCACACAAGGCCCATCATGCGAAGTTGTGAGGCAAAATTAATTTCAAACACGGCCCGAAGAAGTGTCGATTTTTCATCGGTCTCTTCGAGCATGCTCGTCATTCCCTCGACAGGTTCCTTGGAAAGACTGGCATTGAGTTCGCCAAAAAGCTCGTTGATTTGCTTCATGTCGATTTCGGACATGGCATCCCATGTTTCCGGCGTCCAGTTGGGAATACGTTTGCTTGGACAAATCGTCGGAGGGTGGTTCGTTAGGCCACAATAAAAACATGGAGCCAATTTGCCCGCAAACGCCTCGGAGGGGTACTGAATCGTTAGGCTACCGACATCGCGATCAGTCGAGTCGCTGGAGAGAGAAACATTGCACCAATCCTCCAGCGAATTCACTTGCGCACCATAATTCACTTCATGGATGGTGAAATCTCCCCCCAGGAGGAGTGCCGAGCGGTAGCTCATATGGGGGAAATCAGGAGTGAGTTGCTTCCAATCAATGCGCAATTTCTTCGGAAGGTCTTTACTGAAATTGTGTCCCTTGCGCGGTACGGTCACAATGACGCATGGCCAGTACTTCCCTTCTTGACGGTTATCTTTGATCCGGTCGATAAACGAAAGATATTCTTGGCACCAGGACTGAAAGAGGCGCAGTCCTTCAAGCTGAAAAATAAGATAGCCTTCATGAAAAATATACTTGATGCCAAGTCGTTCAAGCATAGCCTGGATTTGTGAATATATTCCACGCCAGCCTTCAGAAAATTTTTTGTCAAGGGGGTCGCCAAGAGGACGAATGATGTATATCCATCCGAGAGATGATTCGAACGACAATCCGGGAGCAGCTTGCAGCACTTCCCAATCGTGCTTGGCAAGCCCGGAGACAATGTTCGACTTTTTGAGGTAGAGTCCGGGGACGTTGGTCACCATGGAACGAAGGTTGGGATGGACCCAAACTTCAAGCTCATCGGGCGGTCTAATACTTTGTTCGGCAAGATCCTCGGCAATCGACAACGACAATTCCATCTTGTATCCGACAAGAACTGTCACTGGAATTGCCTGGAAAAACACCGGTAGCTGATTGACCCGCGCCCAGACCTGCAGTCGAGCCAACGCGCGAAGTCCTTCATCGCCAAAAAAGAACCACAGGCACTGATGGCTTTCTTCGCCCAACATAAAACCACCATACTCGCGCATGGTATGGTACACGGCCTGATCGATGGAGCCCGACCACAGCATCCAGACCCCAAGTCCCGAAGACACCATGCGAGACTGACTGATGATGGGCAATTTTTTCAAAAGCGAAGAAAGTTTATACATGAAACCTACTCACAGCAGACGATTTAAGGAGGAAAACGTCATGGACATTTCCAAAACAATTGCCGAACTGAAGAAAGAACCGGGCTTCGCTGAAAACGTGGGCATGGTTCTCGTGCATAACGGTGTTGTCCGCGGTACCACTCGAAACAAAGACAAAACCGTATCGCGTCTCAAAGTCACTCCTGATCACGATAAAATCGAGGCGCTCTGTCAGGAATTCTCAAAAAAGCCGGGTATTTTCAAGGTTATTGCCAAAGCTCACGAAGGTATTTTTGAACCAGGCGACGATTTGCTCTTTATTATCGTCGCAGGCGACATCCGCGAAAACGTCAGTACCGTTCTCATGGACGCATTGAATACCATCAAAAAAGAAGCCGTCAGCAAGGTTGAGTACACTGATTAATCAACAGATACCTTTTATATCATTTGGCCTGCTACCGCATCGTGCTCAGAGCCACATCGACTTTCTCCGCGATGCGGCAGGCCTCTTCGGGTTTATCGCGTTTGAGGCAACCTTTGACATACACATCGCGTTTTTTGGTCAAAACCCGGATCACCGCGGTTCGTCGCTCCCCCACCAACCGAGGATGACCGAGAAGAGCAATCAGGGAATATATACGGTAGAGATCAAGCCCGATAATTTTTCGTGAAAGTTGGTCTTCATGTCCCCCGTATTTGATGGCCAACGCTTCATCAAGCAAGCCAACAGGATAATCCAATAGCGCTCGAAGCCACAGGTCGTAATCTTCGCAGGCAAGAAGCGTTTCGTCAAAGGGGCCGCATTCACACCAAAATTGCCGAGTAAAGGCTACTGTCGACGGACTGACGAGACACATGGTCAATGCTTTTTCAAAAAAATGACCGTGTGGCTTGGCATGTTTATTCATGGGATTGACCCGCACCCCGTGACGAACCCAAATTTCCTGGGTTTGGCATATTGCGTAGCCATACTCGTGCATGAATTGCAGTTGCCGTTCCATTTTTTCAGGCAACCAAACATCGTCGGAATCAAGCAAAGCAATGATATCCGCTCGTGCCAACGCAATTCCAGTATTTCTGGCTGCGGAGACCCCCGCATTGGGCTGTGTTGTGACACGTAATCGCACGTCGTCAAAAGCAGTAAGAATCTCCATCGTATTGTCGGTTGAGCCGTCATCAACCACAATGCATTCCACGTCTTGGAAGGTCTGTTGCAAAACCGACCGGATCGCGTTTCCGACACAACGACTTCGGTTATAGGTGGGGATCACGACGGAAACCGCAGGTTGATCCCCTGCCGCCTTTGACATACATGTACCCTTTCTTTCATCATTATCAGCGCCTATCAGGCCAATGACGATGTATATGGCTAAAAAAACTACTCCTTCACACCCTAGCCCACGTCACCTTGATGTTGATCGCGCCTATCGTCGGCATCATCCGGAACAGGGCGAAGTCGCCTTTCAAGTTGTTTTGGAACACACCGACCTGCATATCATTGCAGAAACCGACCTCAGTACAACTGTAACCGAAACAGTGCGACGGCTTCGCGCCGAGATCAAGACATTTATCACGCTTCATCCTGAATTCAGCCATAGCTTAACGCCGGTCGATGTCTCTGACGAAGCTCCGCGCATTGTGCGTATAATGGCAGAGGCTGGCCGCCTCGCTCATGTCGGTCCTATGGCTGCCGTCGCTGGGGCCATCGCCCAAGCTGTTGCGGAAGAACATGTATCCCAAAGCCCCAATTTGCTTGTCGAAAACGGGGGCGATGTGTTCATGCACTCGACACGTTCTCGCGTTATCGGCCTGTTAGCGCGTCCAGTTCAAGGGATTCGCCTCGGTCTGACGCTTTCCCCAGAGGATTTTCCAACAGCCTTGTGTGCCTCGTCGGCCACCATCGGTCACTCGCTGAGCTTCGGGCTGGCTGATATGGTCACGGTACGATCTTCCTCGGCTGCCGTCGCCGATGCCTTTGCCACGGCACTTGCCAACGCCATTTCCACGCCTGAGGATCTCAAACAGGTAGCCAAGAACGCTCCAAAGCTCAAGTCACGTGGTGTAGAAGGATTTTTCGCCCAACTCGGTGATGAAATAGCCGTATGGGGGAACATGCAGCTCACCGCTATTGAAGAGACATAGCACATGATTTTCGAAGGAGATATTTCCCCGCCCACACCAAAAGAAAGGCAGAACGGAAACCGTTCTGCCTTTCTTTTTACAGGCCACTGAAAATGAGAAGGAATTATGCCGTCAATTTATCGAGAGTCTTTTCCAGTTCGCGGCCCAGGGGGGTTTTCATGGACATGTGACGTTCAATGGTCGTAATGCCCTTGATAACCGTGGAGTGACGGCGATTAAATTGGTGACCGATATCCTGCAGCGACAATTCCGTATGTTTGCGTGCCAAGAAAAAAGCAGTGTTGCGCGCAAGAACAAATTGACGTTTCCGACTTTTGGAACGCAATTGCTCCACACTTGTATCATAAGTGTTACATATGAACTGCACAATCTGATTCATGCTGAGATTATCAGGGTCAGTATTGTAATTTTTAAGCACCTGCATGGCGAGTTCGGCGGTGATATTGCGCTTCAGCAGCCGAGCCTTGAGAATGAGGTTATGCAGACAGCTTTCAAGCTGACGAATGTCCGAGGTAATGCGACCGGCCATCAGTTCGGCAACTTCGCCCGGAACCTGAATTTGCAAGCTCTGCGCTTTACGATTCAGGATATGCAAACGGGTCGGCATATCAGGTTTGTCAATAACCGCGAGAAAACCGGCATTGAAACGAGACGAAAGCTGGCTGTCAACACCATTGAGTTCTTTCGGCAAAAAAGAACTCGTAAAGACAACTTTGCATCCACGGGAATTCAAGGCATTGATTGTATTCAGGAGCTCGTCTTGGAGCTTCATTTTCCCCTGAAAAAAGTGGATATCTTCCAAAAGAAGCATATCGACATTCTCACGGAAAAAAGACTTGAAACGTTCAATTTCTTTCGTTTTCAACGCCATGACCATGCGCGAGGCAAACTCTTCAGCCGTCAGATAGACGACGCGCTTTTTGGCAATGTTTTGCTTCGAGGCCATGCTTGCACCAATAGCCTGCAGCAAATGCGTTTTGCCGAGACCAGGGCTAGAACATAAGTACAATTGATCGGCAGCATAATGCTTGCGACAGATATCTTGCGATGCTGCATATGCTAATTCGTTACATGGACCGACGACAAAGTCATCAAATGAAAAACGGAAAATATCTCGCGTGCTGACCGGATCCTGGTGCACGGGCAGATGAAGCTGCTCCATGCCGTGAACGGTTTCTTGAACGCTCATGACAGCTCGAGGCTTCTGCTCAGACGAAGCCTGTACCGAGAGACGAGGCCGAAAACCTACAACTTGAGTGGCTGCCTCTATAATGGCGTCCATCAGACGCTCTTTAACCCATGACGCGACAAAAGGGTTGGGCGCAATGACGGTCATTTCCTCCCCGTCAATTTCTGCACTCAACGGTTTAATCCATACCTGGTACAAACCAGGATTCAGACTCGACTCTAAGATGCGTTTGGTACTCTTCCACATGGCGTTCATGAAGCGCAACCTACAGCTGTGCACACAAAACGTAAAAGCTGATTAGGCCATGCTAGACTCGTCTACCCGACATGTTTCTCTACAGCATAACCCACTAAAAAAACTATCTTATCCCAATATCCTCATGGTTTTTGGAAACAATCGACACAGTCGAGAGAGGGCGCCATTGCTGGCCTTTC
The DNA here is from genome assembly GCF_000429305.1 of Desulfovibrio inopinatus DSM 10711. Lineage (NCBI taxonomy): Bacteria > Pseudomonadati > Thermodesulfobacteriota > Desulfovibrionia > Desulfovibrionales > Desulfovibrionaceae > Desulfovibrio > Desulfovibrio inopinatus. Next base: position 44,496 of record NZ_KE386880.1, on the reverse strand, counting down.
GGGTTTTCTCAATTTTTTTATCCACAGATTGTGAATATTTTTTCCACAGGTATATTCTTCAATAAATAGAAATATCTCAGTTTTCTTTGTGAATTTGAACGAAGAAACGACTGTTTCTCATTTAATAGCTGTCAATACCCTTGAAAACACATCCATACACGGAGAAAACGCGCATGAGCCCAATGTTCGTGGAGTTGTCAACCCTTTTTTATTCAAGACTTTTTTTATTTTTTTGAAAATCTTAGAAAAAGGCAAAGACGCACTATCGCAAAATGCAATTGACGCCTTTGCCCTATATAGCCCTATAAATGGGCTAAAATCAGCTATTATGGGGGATTGGGGGCTTATTGACCCAAAAGGGGATATTTGCCGCACGTAAAGGCTGCGTTCTCAGGACAATACCTCAAACGTTCGCATTTTGCTCCCGCGACGGCAAAGACAACGGGCAAAGCCATACGACACTCCTTGAGCATGAGATCGGCTAAAGCTCGGATTTCCCACTGAGCGCGCATACAACACCGCAACTCAAAGAAATGGATGAGAGATCGACAATTCATGGTCACGACAATCTTGGACCCCGCGGCGTTGGGTAAAACAAACCGTGCGTCTTCATTCGATTTCTTTCCGCGATGAGCCAACAGTTCCTGAAGTTTCCCGTATGTCTCCTCGGCATGGGCCATAAAGGATTCGAACACTTCCTTTGCCTCTGGGATACCGGCAATAGCGGGAGGCATGATATATCCGAAACCGCCAGCATCCACATACCGCTGACTCTGCTGAGAATACGATGCGATACGATGTCGTACAAGTTGGTGGGTCAGTGCGCGAGACACCCCGGAAATCGCAAAGGTGAAACTGACATGTTCAATCGGCGAGTCATGGCCGGATTGCATGACTTTCTCAATGAACTCCGCTTGCTTGTCTTGACTAATTTCGCCGGAGAGCAATTTGGGCCACATGTCGCCGACAAACCCGGCATGATAGCATTGTCGAAAGGCGGCATAAATAAGTGACAAGGCATCAGGCGTTTCAGCCAAAAGCCGCACATCGAGATTCTGAACTACTGGCATGGCGATTTCCTTTACAAGGTGACTTTCAGATGACGATACGCCTTGGCCGTGGCGACCCGTCCGCGAGCTGTCCGTTTGATAAGCCCGCATTGAATAAGAAACGGCTCGTAAATCTCTTCGAGCGCCCTGACTTCTTCGCAGCAGGCGACGGCCAACGTTTTGATACCAACAGGCCCACCATTGTAATGATTGATGATGATCGACAAAATACGCCGGTCCATCTGATCAAGGCCGCATGGGTCCACATCCAGCCGATCCAATGCTTGCGAGCACACTGTGGCATCAATGGCCTCAGCGCCTTGGACAGCACCGAAATCACGTACGCGCCGTAGAAGACGGTTGGCAATCCGTGGAGTACCGCGTGAACGTCGGCCCAATTCCATGGCCCCATCGTCTGTGAGCGGAACACCGATAATGGATGCCGCACGCAAAACAATATGAGCAAGTTCCTGTGGACTGTAAAATTCGAGGCGTTGGAGAACACCGAAGCGGTCACGCAACGGCGACGTCAACAGCCCAATACGAGTGGTCGCGCCGACAAGAGTAAACGCCTCCAGGTCAATTTTGACGGTTCGAGCCCCCGGCCCTTGCCCAATGATGAGATCCAGCTTGAAATCTTCCATGGCCGGATAGAGTATCTCCTCCACAGCCGGAGGCATACGATGGATTTCATCGATAAAGAGAAGATCTTTGCTCCCCAGATTCGTCAAAATAGCCGCGAGATCACCGGAACGTTCCAAAACCGGTCCGGAGGTGGTGACGAGATTGACACCAAGTTCTCCTGCCATAATCCGCGCCAGGGTCGTTTTCCCTAAACCGGGGCTGCCATAAAATAAAACATGGTCCAAAGCCTGCCCGCGATCACGAGCAGCCTGTAAAAAGACTTCGAGATTGGCCCGGAGTTCGTTTTGCCCGACAAAGTCAGACAACCGTTCCGGACGGATCGATTCATCGTTCCCCGCAGACATCAGGGTCATGCTCGCTCCGCGGCCATGTGTTTCAGCGCCAAACGTAGCGCCATGGAGACATCGGCCTCTGGTTCATCTTCAAAAACAGCTTTCAATGCAGCTCTAGCTTCATCTTCTCGGTAGCCGAGATTGGTCAAACCGGTCAATGCATCCGCAAATGTGTTTGTCGCAGCCGGCTTTCCTTGCACTGGTGTCGGAGCGCCATCCACATCCAACCGATATTTGAGTTCCATAAAAATACGTTGAGCGGATTTCTTGCCAATGCCTGACACCATGGTCAGCGCATTGACATCGTCCCCAACAACAATGGCACGGAGATCATCGGGAGAAAATCGAGATAAAATAGCCAAGCCGGTTTTGGGACCGAGTTTGGTGATGCCGATCAGGGTCACAAAGGTCTTTTTCTCATCCAGGCTGGAAAATCCATAAAGTTCGAGTGCATCTTCCCGAACAATGGTATGGATGAATATACCGGCTTGACCGCCGATGTCGGGAAGTTCAGCCAACACCGATGCACACAGCCTGATGTCGTACCCTACCCCACCCGCCGTGAGAAGCAGGCACCCGGTTTCATCTTTGGCCATGACGCGGCCTTCGAGATATCCAATCATTTCAGCCTGCTTAGCATACGCATGCGATGATGGTTAAGATGACACACCGCCGCGGCTAGGGCATCAGACGCGTCGGCAGCCAAGGTCTTCTTATGACCGAGCAGACGAGCCACCATAAATGCCACTTGGCTCTTTTCTGCCCGCCCGACGCCGACAAGGCTCTTTTTGATAACGGTAGGATCGTACCCGTGGACCGGGACGTTTGCGACAGCACATGCCGCTAACGCTGCACCACGAGCCTGACCAAGTTTTAAAGCCGACGCGGTGTTTTTGGCGAGAAACACATTTTCAACGGCGGCCGCATCGGGTTGTTCCCGGGCAATAAGATCGCGCACATGCGTAAAAATTCGTCCTAAACGAACCGCGAAATCCGGTTCTGCGCCAATGCGAAGACATCCCGCATCCACAAAGGACAACACGCCCGACGTTTCCCGCACAAGACCGTATCCCATGACACGGGAACCGGGATCAAGCCCAAGTACAACCACGCCATTTCCAGGACGCGGAGCCGTCACGAGGACAGCTCCGCACCGACGGCCCCGATCCAATATAATGAACCGTGAGATGCCTGGTTATTCCATGTCATCAAAAAAATCATCAGGAAGATCGAAGTTGGAATAGACTTTTTGCACGTCGTCATTGTCTTCAAGAGCTTCCAACAGCGCGACGAGCTTGGTCCCAGTTTCTTTGTCGACGCCAATCGTGTTTTGCGGCAACAACGAAAGCTCACTCTGGTATTCCATGCCAGCATCGTCGAAGGCTTGTTGTGCGCCCGAAAAATCTTCCGGTGCCACATGCGCTTCTACGGTTTCTTCGTCCGCAATAACATCATCGACACCGGCCTCCAAGCCCACTTCAAGAACTTGTTCTTCGGTATATTTGGTGGCGTCGAACGTCAGGACGCCTTTCTTCTCGAACATCCAGCCGACACAGCCGGCTTCACCCATGGATCCGCCCTTCTTGCTCATGATGTGGCGGACTTCAGCGACGGTTCGGTTGCGGTTGTCCGTAGCGGCTTCAACCAAAATAGCGACGCCACCGGGACCGTAGCCTTCGTACATAACCTCTTCGAAATTTTCTCCGGCCAGTTCGCCCGTGCCTTTTTTGATGGCCATTTCGAGCTTATCTTTGGGTAAGTTCACTGATTTTGCCGCGGCAATGGCGGTTTTCAGGCGATTGTTCAGTGCCGTATCAGCACCACCAGCCTTGGCGGCGAGCATGAGCTCTTTTGTGATCTTGGTGAATATTTTTCCACGCTTGGCATCCTGAACGGATTTCCGCGCCTGAATATTATGCCATTTACTATGTCCGGCCATGTATTCCTCCTGTTGTTCGGGTCGCACAGATCAACCACGCGTCCAGGGAAAGCCCTGGGACGCTCCATTGCCGTGTGCCCGGCATAAAGCGATTATTATTGTGGTTTCGCTCCAAGCCCCACGATGAACACTTCTTTGCTTTCGGAGCGAGAACTTTTCGGTTTGATGGTCTTCACCTTGGTAAAAAGCGGGCGCAGGGAATCTGTGTAGGCTTTTATATCCGGTCCCTGAAAAATTTTGACGACAAAATGGCCTCCTGGTTTGAGGCGCTCTTTCGCCACCTCCAAAGCACTTTCACACAATTCCAAAGAATTGCACTGGTCTGTGAATTTAATGCCCGTTGTTTTGGGAGCCATATCACTCAAGACGATGTCGAACGGACTGTACTGTTCGTACAACTCCTGTAGTGCGCCTTCGGGTTCAAAAACATCGTGAACGAGAAACGTCACATTGTCGGGAAATTCCGTTTGTGTTTCTTGGATATCAACCGACAACACACGTCCGTATGGCCCAACTTTCTTTGCCGCATACAATGTCCAGGAACCCGGTGCCGCCCCCATATCAAGCACGACCTGCCCGGCCTTGAATATATGGCACTGCTTTTCGATTTCCTGAAGCTTGTAGACAGACCGTGCAGGATAGTTTTCCTGTTTGGCCCGTTTAAAATAATGATCCTGATATTTCTTCATGGTGTTTGTCCAATTTGGTATCATACCTGAAGACGCGGACAACGCCAAGAGGGGTCTCCCCGTCGATTCCGACTGAAAAAATGTATTCCATGCGACGACACAGTGAATTTGGTTCCTCCCCGTTGCACTCGTGCAGGCACCCCTCTGGCAAACACAATACCGTTATGACAAAATCACTTCGTCCACTCCGATTACGTGTCCGTAATGAACTCGGCCAAATGCGAACGCTCATGTCCGGTCCCAAGCAATATCTTCGTCAGGATGCCGGTTCAGGCCCATATCTGTGCCTTGGTCTTGGTCCCAACCCTACCGATATGTGCACTCGTCTTGTCCATGATGACGGACTATCAACTCCGAAGCCAAAGGTTTATTATATAGAAAGCGAAGACACGCTGTCACAGTGGACTCCCAGCCAACGTGCGCAGTTCATGGCCGCCATCCCAGGCGACTGGACGCGCATAAAACCAGACCAAATTACACAACACCATTTTGGCCGTGTTTATGCGTATCAGCATGGCATGTCACTCTTTCCATCGTTTTGGGGACCGCTATGGGCGAACTTACTGTTTCCGGTGCCAACCGGTCATATTACGGAGCAATCGATTGCGCTTGTCGGAGACGCGAAAGGATTACTCGTCCAGGAAATTCACACAGCACTGCATGCACTTGGTTTGAATGTGCATCGGATCAATCCGGAGATAACTCACGAAGACCTCAACGATCTCCTGGCCAATGCACGACCACGTCTTTTTCTCAGTGTCAACTTCCAAGGCTTTGACGATCATGGACTCCTCTTCGAACGTTTGACAGCGGCGAACATCCCCTGTGCAACCTGGTGCGTGGACAACCCTTTCCACCTGATCAGTCGACTCAAAGCGCCGTATTGGAAACGACTCCATTTATTTATCACCGACAGTTGGTTTCTCGCGCCTTTAAAAGCACACGGCGCCGAGCAAGTCTATCATTTACCGTTGGCGGTTGACCCCTCGATTTTCCATCCGGGGCACGCTGCACCGCAGCCATCCCTTACCGCACCACTCTTTGTCGGACGAAGCGCGTTTCCCGGTAAAGACGCGTTTTTTGCTGGATGCCGAGTCCCTGACAATATTCTGCGCCACGCTGAAGATATGATACGGCATGGCACACGACCGGACTTCGACTGGTGGATGTCGACACTCGGACAATCATCACTGTGGCCGGGTAAGACTGTACGAACTCTCGGCTTTGCCGCGGAAACGGCCTCCCTCTCTCTTCGTACGGCCGTTCTGTCCAACGTGAGCAAACATTGCGGACTCACCGTTATAGGCGATGAGGGGTGGCACGACCGATTGCCCCATGGCACGGATTTGCGTCCTCCAGTGGACTATTACGGAGCACTCAGCAGTTTTTATGAACATGCCCCAATAACGCTCAATTTGACCAGCCTCCTTCTTCCACATGGCCTGACGCAACGCCACTTCGACGTTTTTGCTAGCGGAGGTCTGCTCGTCACGGACAATACGCCGGGACTCTCTCTCTTTCCTAAAGACCTGACACACCCCATAACGTTCTCGTCCCCCGACCAAGCACCAACGACCATACAACGGCTGCTGGCCAAACCATCCTTATGCACCACTCTCCGCGAAGACTGGAAAACTCTCCTTTTCCGAGACCACACCTATACGAAACGCCTCCAAACACTTTTCGACACAATGTCGATAATTTTTTCTTGACGAATCCTTCATCGTTTCATAAAAATTTGCTCTTCCCACGGGGGTGTAGCTCAATTGGGAGAGCGCAGCGTTCGCAACGCTGAGGCTGCCGGTTCAATCCCGGCCATCTCCACCAAAAATTTCAAAGGCTTACGATTAAAAATCGTAAGCCTTTTTTCTTGGCATACAGCGCCAAATAATTTGAACCTCCGCCCCCCTGAACCCATTCCTCATACAATCGTTTTAAACTATCCCCGCGCACCCCGCGCTAGAAAATTTTGCACACCACGTGCGAAAAAAACACTCTCTAGTAGCCCCGCTCCACCTACACATCCTCCATGCCCACAAACTCCGGTAGTGTTTTGAGATGCACATACGATTGCGCGACAATATCGCCCACATTATCCCCCACAGTCATCGGGAATGGAAACGCAACCGGGACGCACAGCACCCCCACGGCGTCGCCCTCATCATCCAGTGCTGTAATTTGTAACCTATCGATATACCCTACGAATTTTGGCGTAGCATTTGACCGCTCGACACTGGGCGAAAGGACACGAATCAGGGCCGAGGGGATTGTGTACGGAACATCTGATACATATTCTGATGCTCCAGGAAATAGTCCCGCCAGATTAACGCCAGCGGGCACGATATACTGACCACGTAACGCCATAATAACAACCTCCAATCATGCATATCCTTGCACGGCTATATATACATACGAGCCATCCGGCATCGCTGACAAGTTATACGGCAATCCGCTTGACGCATCATGCAAACGCAACACGAGCCGGCTCAAGGTATCACCACCAATATCATCCAGGCCAATCATCGGCCGCACAACGAGAGGACTCCCTGTTGTGTTGTATGCGACCGATGCAACACAGTTGAGGATGGATGCAAACACACCAGTCGACGATTTTATGTGTAGATTGTT